>NZ_SOFK01000008.1:0-1010 GCF_004402675.1 Cryobacterium sp. MDB2-A-1
TGTTATGTCTCAGGACATCGGTGACAGTTCTGCATCAATAGATCGGTGACCATTCGGGCGTGTTTGGTGGTGACACTTCTCCCGCGTACACATTTGAGGGATGACTCGTGTCGAACCTGTTGATCCCCGTGTCCGTCTCGCTATAACTCAGTGGCCGCCTGATGCTCCGCGAGGCGCCGTGAGTACGTTCTGTGCTGAGCACGGAATCTCCCGGAAGACCTTTTACGCGATCAAGAAGCGTGCTCTCGAGGAGGGCCAGGCCGCGGCCCTCGAGCCGCGCTCCCGACGGCCGCGGTCGAGTCCGAACCAGATGGCCGAGGACGTGAAGAAGCAGGCGATCGGAGTCCGGGCCGTGTTGGAGGGATCGGGTCTGGACTATGGGCCGATCAGCGTCCACGAGAAGATGCGGTCGCTGGGGATGACCCCGGTGCCCTCGACGGCGTCGCTGGCCAGGATCTTTCGCGATGCCGGTGTCGCCCGCGTCGAGCCTCGGAAGAAACCGCGGGCCTCGTTCCGACGGTTCGTCTATCCGGCCCCGAACGCGTGCTGGCAGCTGGACGCGACCGAATACGTCCTCACCGGTGGCCGGAAATGCGTGATCTTTCAACTCATCGATGACCACTCCCGTTTCGCGGTCGCCTCCCACGTCGCGTGGGGAGAAACTTCCGAGGGCGCCCTGACCGTGGTGAAGAAAGGCATCACGGCCCACGGCGTCCCGCAGCGACTCCTCAGCGATAACGGGGCCGCACTGAACCCCTCTCGGCGCGGTGTCATCGGACAGCTCGTCACCTATGTCACTTCGCTGGGCGTCGAGGCGATCACGGGGAAACCCTACAAACCCACCACCCAGGGCAAGAACGAACGCTTCCACCAGACCCTGTTCCGCTGGCTCGATAAGCAACCCATCGCGGCGACCCTCGATGAACTCCAAGCCCAGGTCGACCGGTTCGACGAGATCTACAACACGGAGCGCCCGCATCAAGCCCTGCCCGGCAGGATCACACCCCGGC
>NZ_SOFK01000013.1:0-1077 GCF_004402675.1 Cryobacterium sp. MDB2-A-1
AGTCCGGGAGGGCTCTTTCCGAGGAGTATGGCCTTCCGTCGCCCAGTACCGTGGCGACCTGGACGGGCATTTATCGGCGTGACGGGGAAGATGGGCTACTCCCGAAGCGGCGAGGCAGACCGCCAACGGATCAAAAGGATTCCCCTCCGAAGTCCGAGATCGAGACGCTGCGCTCGGAGAACGAACGGTTGAGCGCTGAGGTCGCCTATTTGGGAAAATTGCGGGCCTTGAGGTCACCGGAACGACGCTGAAAGTTCGAGCTGTCGATGATCTCAAGGCGCACTACCCGTTACCTCTTTTGCTGCAGCTCGCGGACCTTCCCAGGTCAACGTTCTACGACCACCGGCACCGGCTCAGCCGCAGCGACACCCGGGCCGGCATCAAGGAAGCTATCCGTGGCGCATTCGAGGCGGCGAAGAGTGCCTACGGGCACCGGCGCATCCTTGCCGTTCTGCTCCGACAGGGGTGGACGGTGTCTAAAAAGACGGTGCTCAAACTCATGCGCGAGCTCGGGCTGGAATGCCCAGTGCGCAGACGCAAACGGTACAACTCATTCCGAGGAGAAGTCGGGGAGGCGGCCGACAACGTATTGAACCGGCAGTTCGCCACAGAGTCTAGGCACACGAAGTGGGTCACGGACGTGACCGAGTTTAACATCGGCGCCTCGAAGGTCTACCTCTCACCCGTCCTGGATCTCTATGACAACCGGGTCATCTCTGCAACGGCAGGGCCCTCTCCGAGCGTGAAAATGGTCACCGACAGTCTCCGCATAGCAATCGACACACTCACCCCCGCCGAGAAGCCTCTCGTCCACTCCGACCAGGGATTCCAGTACCGCCACACCCTCTGGCGGGACACGTTGCGGGGCGCCGGGCTCACTCAGTCGATGTCTCGCAAGGGCACGTGTCTGGACAACGCCGTCATGGAGGGGTTCTTCAGCCACCTCAAGGAGGAATGGTTCCGCATCCAGAAACCGGGAACCGTCGACGAGTTCCACACGGGGCTGAACGACTACCTGCGATGGTGGAACACCACCCGAATCCAACAGCGGCTCGGCTACCTCAGCCCCGACGAATA
>NZ_SOFK01000059.1:0-1210 GCF_004402675.1 Cryobacterium sp. MDB2-A-1
CAGCAAGGCCGGCCGCACCGCCATGCCCACCACCAGGAACCTCAGATCAACTCCGAGCGAAACCGCTCACCCAAGCCGACCGGTGGATCGAGGCTAAGCTGGCCGCCTTCACGGATGCCGGGGTCCTGAAGAGTGACGAGCGCGTCGCCGAGGCGGTTCGTTTCATTCGGAATCCGCCACTCTGGCCAGGGATGATGCCGTTCTATCGGATCATGTTCGCGGGAGCCGTGGCGTCGCTTCCCCTGCAGCACCGGCTGCTGCTCGGAGCGTCGTCCACCTCAGAGAATGCTGCCCGCACTCGCCTGGGACTGGAGAAGCGAATATTCATTGAGAAGGCTCGAACCCGGGGTTATCCAACGAACGGGTGGGGGATTAGTTCTACCAGTCGACACTCAGGGCATAGTTGACGCACCCGGACTCCGTATGGTGTCTCCACCGTCGCCACGTTCATCTCGTGGCCGCACGCAGGACATACTGGTCCCTCTCCGGGGATGTCGCCATCGTTCATCGTAGGATTGTGCCTCACATTGTGAAGGCCCACGCCGACAGGCGATGCAGGCTTTCGTGCCCCGGGATTAGCTGCGCAGAAGGCTGACTATGTGTTTGTCGCGTTCGGCGAGAGCAACAGTAACCCTCTTATCGATCAGGGCTGTGAGCTCTGCCATGGCTTGGTGGGCGTACTCGTCCGCGCTGACTTCTGTTGTTGACGTTTTAAAAACATTTTCCGATGACCGTGCTTCTATGTAGCGAATGATCGCGTCTAGTAATTCGCGATTTGGCATTATATATTCCCCCCGAGTGTGGCTCTTGATCCCAAACCTAGTCCTTCATGCCATGGGCCGGCAACGAGCACCACGCGCGCAGATTTTGCAATAAATGTTTTACACGGGTCTTGCCTGCGTCCGGCACCCGGCATGACATGAAGGCGGAGGAGCTTGACGAGTTTCTCCGGCCGCCTCATCGAGGCCCTGAGCAGGTATCAGGTCGCCATGACGCTGGCCTGGGAGTCGTCGGCCTGGCGGCTGCGTTCGAGGGGCCAGTTCGGGAAGTAGGTACCGGTGCACAGCTTCGGGATCGCGACGTCGAGGGACGCACATCAGGGCCCGGGGGAGGGACTATACGATTTTCGGTGTAACTCCTAACAATGGAGGTGCCTGATGACTGATGTGATTCTTGGCGTGATGGAGGACGAGGCCGTGGCGACGGTGAA
>NZ_SOFK01000018.1:0-1242 GCF_004402675.1 Cryobacterium sp. MDB2-A-1
AGGCAGCCCTCAACGCCTTCGACATCACCTTCAACGGCCGACTCTCCATCCGAGACAACTAAAAATCAAACCCAGTTACACCGAAAACTTGACAGACCCGCCTCTGGGCGCCCAAAGCTCAACTCGCGATGGCCGAAGCACGCGCCAAAAAGGCGCGCGCTCGAGCTCAGGCGCGCGAAATCGCAGCTGCCAAGGAATCCAAACTCAAATTCGACGCCATCTCACTGAAATCGTAAAAGTGAGGTATAGGCGACCCAAGCACCCCAACTGCTTTGTATGTATGCGGTGACTAGAACGCCTTGAGCGTTGGCAAAACTTGGCGACCCCGCCATGAGGACGGTCCCGCTAATCGAAGCCGTTCCAGTGCCGAACGTGTTGTTGTTTACCGTAGACGTCGGCAACGCAGCCATGCTTCTCGGGGAGACCTCCCCAACACCGGCGGCCAGCTTCTCCGCAGACGAGGCCGACACCGCAACTTGTCGCTTTGCCGCACTAGTAATGGGGGGTTCAGGAAATACCTTGACTTGACTAGTCTGCTGCGCGGCGGCAGATGACCGGGACGCCGTACTCCACCGGTCCACTGCTGCTTGAGTTACTTGCGCTGCCCGAGCATCCGCTTCCTGCACAGAAGCAGAAGACGATGCCGACGGGTCCGCCGTCGGCGACGATTCACTCCACGATGAAGTTGCTCCCATCGCACTGGGTGCGGCTCCTGCCAACCCGCCAACGGCCACGGCCATAATCCACGCAAACGCAACCAGAACACTGTGCCTATTAGCGCGCAATGGAAATTCCCCCAAATTCCTAACGCAGCACCACTCAAAGGACGCCGTGTTTGTTGATCATCCCGCGTGTTTTGACACGCACACAACGCGCCCGGCGAAATCGCCCCACTCTTGGGGGCACACCGACGGCAGTCAAGGTCGCAGTGCCCAGCACAGTCTCACAAAGCTAATAGTTGATGAGAGGCGGATTCAAGTGGTGTCTGCAACACCGGTTTGATTGGTTGGGTTCGAGATTAGCGTGGCGAGGACTTCTGCGGGCGTTCGGTAGCCGTGGCGTTTGCGGGGCCGGCGGTTGAGTTCCGCGGCAACGTTCTCGAGGATCCCGGGCCCGTGGAAGGACAGGTCTGTGCCTTTCGGAAAGTACTCGCGCAAGAGTGGAGTGGTCCCCGAAAGTTGGACACCGAATTTAGGGTTCCATCTTCAGGGAGTAGTCAGATGTACTCGAAAAGCACGTTGA
>NZ_SOFK01000019.1:0-1498 GCF_004402675.1 Cryobacterium sp. MDB2-A-1
CCCTACGTGTCAGGGTGAGTTGAGGCGGGTAGCTCAGAGCAAGTTCGCCGTTTGACGTAGGGCGAGAATCAGGAAGTCCCACCATGTCCAGTCCCTCGTTGATCGCCGTGCGCGACGATAGTTCCATGAACAACAGCAGTCCCGGCCCGTGTGCGGGCGGTCCCAAGCCCCGGCGGTCGTTCACGCCGAAGCAGAAACTCGACCACCTCGCCGCCTACGAGGACGCCATTTCCCGGAACGGAGGCGGCGCGTATTTGCGGGAGCAGGGCATCTATTCCTCGCAGATCACGGAGTGGCGAAAACTACGCGATGCCGGGGTGTTGCTGGGCAAGAAACCCGGGGAGAAGATCGGCCGGCTCACGCCCGAGCAGGCCGAGATCGCCCGGCTCCGCCGCCAGTTGGAGTTGACGGAGCTGCGGTTGGAAACGACGAGGGTGGCGTTGGAGATCATGTCAAAAATGCACGAGCTACTCGAAAATCTTTCGAAGAGCTCGCGGGACGAAACACCGCACACGAAACCGTGATGACCACCTACCGCGACCTCACCAGCCGTGGCTTTCCGACCCGGACGGCCGCCAGCCTGGTCGGGTTGCCGCGGGCGACCGCGACCCGGACGCCCCGCACCCGGGCCGCCCGGCCGGTGATGGTGCCGGCGAACCGGCTCGATGTGCTGGAGCGGGCCCGGATCCTGGCGGTGGTGAACTCGGTCCGGTTCGTGGATTTGCCGCCGATCCAGATCTACGCGCAGCTCCTCGATGAGGGCGTGTATTTGGCATCGATCTCCACGATCTACCGGGTGCTGGCCGAGAACAAGCAGGTCAAGGAACGCCGACGCCTGGCCCGCCACCCGGCCCGGGCGATCCCGGAACTGGTCGCCACCGGCCCCGGCCAGGTCTATACGTGGGACATCACGAAATTACCCGGCCCGATCAAGGGCAAGTACTTCGACGCCTACGTGATGATCGATATTTACTCCCGATACGTCGTCGGCGTGAAGGTCCATCCGGCGGAGTCCGCGGTCCTCGCCGCCGAGATGATGAGAGAGACTTTCTCCGTCCATGGCACCCCGCAGGTCGTCCACGCGGACCGGGGCACGTCGATGACGAGCAAGACCGTCGCTGCGCTGCTCTCGGATCTGGAGGTCACCAAGTCGCACTCCCGGCCCCGGGTCAGCAACGACAACCCGTACTCGGAAGCGTGGTTCAAGACGCTCAAATTCGCCCCGGTGTTCCCGGAACGCTTCGGCAGTCTCGGCGATGCCCGACGATTCATGAATACCTTCGTCGAGGGTTACAACCACAACCACAGCCACCGGCACACCGGTATCGGGCTGAACACCCCTGCCGACGTCCACTACGGCCTCGCCGCCGGCAAGGCCGCCGAACGGGCCGCGACCCTCTCCGCGGCACGGGCCCGGCACCCGGAGCGCTTCAGCACCAGCTGCGACCCGAAGATCCTCGCCACCCCCGACACGGCCTGGATCAACAAGCCCGCCGAA
>NZ_SOFK01000047.1:0-1512 GCF_004402675.1 Cryobacterium sp. MDB2-A-1
CTCTGTCCGCGACCTTCGACGATGGGAATCTCGTGTCGCTCGCCGGCCTCGTTCCCGCGATGTTGTTGGCGGCGTCGACGGGGCTGGGCGAGCTCGCGAACCGGTGGCTGAGCCTGCCGGGCTACTTCGGTGCGAACGCCGGATTGAAGGTCACCGCGCTGGTCGCGGGCATGGTCGCCGGCGCTGACTCCATCGACGACATGGCTGTCCTTCGCCACGGCGGGATGAAGAAACTCTTCGTCGGTGCTTACGCGCCGTCCACGTTGGGTTCGTTCTTGCGTGCGTTCACCTTCGGCCACGTCCGTCAACTCGACGCCGTCGCGTGGCGGTGGCTGGTCAACGTCGCCCAGACGGCACCGATCGTGGCTGGGATCAACGACTACGCCCTGGTCGATATCGACGACACCATCAAGGAAGTCCACGGCTACCAGAAGCAAGGCTCCGGCTACGGCTACTCCGGGGTCCGCGGGTTGAACGCGTTGATCGGCATCGTGTCCACCACGGTGTCCGCGCCGATCATCATCGGGTCCAGGCTCCGCAAAGGCGCCGCCGGGGTCCCCGCGCGGGGCGGGGAAGTTCGTCGGCGACATCCTCGCCACCGTCCGCCGGCTCCGGTCACAGACCGCGTCCGGCCTGGTACTCGTCCGCGCTGACAGTGCGTTCTACGGCCACGCGGTCGTCGCGGCCGCGCACCGGGCTGGCGCGAAAGTATCGATCACCGCCCGGATGGACCCGGCCGTGAAGCGCGCGATCGCTGCGATCGCTGATGACGCGTGGACGACGATTGAATACACCGACGCGATCCGGGACGAGACCACCGGGAAATGGATCTCCTCCGCCGAAGTCGCAGAGATTCCCTTCACCGCGTTCAGCTCCAGGAGGCTCAGCGAACGCATTACCGGGCGCCTGGTCGTCCGGCGGATCCCGGAGCTGAATCCGTTCGAGGGCACCGGGCAGCCGACCCTGTTCGACACGCACCGGTTCCACGCGTTCTTCACGACCAGCACCCTGGACACCGTCACGGCTGATAAAACCCACCGGCAACACGCGATCATCGAGCAGATCAACGCGGACCTCAAAGACAGTGCGCTCGCGCACCTGCCGTCGGGGATCTTCACCGCGAACGCGGCCTGGCTCGTGCTCGCCACGATCGCGTTCAACCTATCCCGCGCCGTCGGCACCCTCACCAGCACCGACCTCGGGAAGGCGCGCTCTGGCACCATCCGCCGCAAACTCATCCAGGTCCCGGCCCGAATCTCGACCTCGGCCCGGAAACTCCGGCTGCATTTACCGGCCAGTTGGCCTTGGGAGGACGGCTGGCAGGCCGTGTTCACGGCGGCCTGCGGCCCGCCGCGAACCGCGACCATCTGACCACCCAGCCAAACGGCGCAACCGGAGCAGGAACACCACCGGCAGCAAGGCCGGCCGCACCGCCATGCCCACCACCAGGAACCTCAGATCAACTCCGAGCGAAACCGCTCACCCAAGCCGACCGGTGGATCGAGGCTAAGC
>NZ_SOFK01000054.1:0-1619 GCF_004402675.1 Cryobacterium sp. MDB2-A-1
GACCTGGGTCATCGCCGGTTTGAGGAAGGAGACGTTCACCTCGCTGGCTCAACTGCGCCTGCGAATCCGGGAACAGATGGACGCCTATAACCGGGAGCCGTTCCAGAAACGCGTCGGGTCCCGCCTCAGCGTATTCACCGCCGAGGAGAAGCCGCTGCTGCAGGCGCTGCCGGCGGTCCCGTTCGAGATCAGCACCTGGTCCTACAAACGGAAGGTCAACGCCAACGCCCATGTGGTCTGGGCGCGGAACTTCTACTCCGTCCCCTTCAGCCATATCGGCGCGCTGGTGGACCTTCGTGTCACCGAAACGATGCTGGAGGTCTATCGGCGCGACGAACGGTTGGCCAGCCATTTGCTATTACCGGCAACGACGAGCAACCAGTATCGGACGAACCAGGCCGACCTGCCCGAGGGGCGCAGCTTCCAGGCCTGGGACCGGGCCCGGATCGAGGAGTGGGCGGCGCGGATCGGGCCGGCGACCGTGACGGTGACGGCCAAGATCTTCGAGACGGTGTTCATCGACGAGGCCGGCTTCGACGCGGCGCTGGCGGTGCTGCGGCTGTCGCGCAAGTTCCCTCCGGCGCGGCTCGAGGCCGCCTGCGCGTTGGCGCTGCGCGGACCAGTCCGCTCTCCCCGCTACGCGCACCTGAGACCGATCCTCGACACCGGGCAGGACAAGACCGGACAGGCCCCCGAGCCGGAATCGGATGATGGCGGCTATGTCCGTGGCAGCGCCTACTACGCCGGAGGGAACCGGTGAGCGCGCTGGATGGGGAGACCAAACGCAAGCTGCGCGAGATGAACGCCGGCGAGCTGCTGCAGGCCATCGACACCCAGGACGAGGTCCTCAGCATCGGCCTGGCATTCGAGGACCGGGTCCGGCTGGCCGTCGACGACGCCTACTCCGCCTTCACCCATTCCAAGGTTGATGGCCTGATCCGGCGGGCGGGACTGCGGTATCCGAACGCGGATCTGCGGCGCATCGACCTGCTCGACGAGCGCGGCCTCAACCGGCAACTGTTGGCCCAGCTCGGGACCTGCTCGTTCGTCGCCCGGCAGCAGAACGTCGTCTTCCAAGGGTTCACCGGGTCGGGGAAGTCGTATCTGGGCTGCGCGATCGCCAAACGGGCCTGCGAGCACCGGATCCGCGCCCACTACGTCCGGATGCCCGACCTCGAGGAGGCCTGGGTCGCCGCCCAGGACGCCACCGGCGGCGCTGGGAAGTTCCTCCGGAAGTATGCCGCGTTCACGCTGCTGGTCATCGACGAGTGGCTGCTCGACCGGCCGACGGAGTCGATGCGGACGATGCTGCTGGAGTTGATGGAGCGTCGTTACGGCGAGACGTCGACGGTGTTCTGCACTCAGTATCAGCAGAAGGACTGGCACCAGCGCCTCGGCGCTGGCGTCCACGCTGACGCGATCATGGACCGCATCATCCACAACACCACCTGGGTCGACACCGGCACCTACAACATGAGAGAACAAGCCGCCCTCGCGACCGCGTAATCCGTGACGAGGAGCACCGGTGGTGCTGAGCCACACCACCACTGGGGCTCTTCCGCACGAACGGTGGGGCTCAACCGCGCGATCGGGTGGGGCTCAGAGGGTCGAATACTCAC
>NZ_SOFK01000006.1:0-1723 GCF_004402675.1 Cryobacterium sp. MDB2-A-1
AACCGTCGACGAGTTCCACACGGGGCTGAACGACTACCTGCGATGGTGGAACACCACCCGAATCCAACAGCGGCTCGGCTACCTCAGCCCCGACGAATACCGCGCCCAAACAACCGCCACCACATAAAGTTGCATTACCGAGTCCAACTTTCGGGGACCACTCCACTGCTACGCCAGTACTTCCCGAAAGGCACCGACCTCTCGAGGTGGAGCGGTCAAGTCCCCGGTGGTGGTGTAGCGGTGTTTCCTTCGGCTTGAGGGTTTAAGCGCTGAGTTGGAGGACTGTTTCCGTGGCCCCGCTTTCGGTGTTGGAGACGAGTGTGAGGCGGCTTTTGGCGAGGATGTCCAGGCCGAGGTAGCGGCGGCCTTCGGCCCATTCATCGGTCTGCTCGGCGAGGACCGCGCCGACGAGGCGGATGATCGCGTCGCGATTGGGGAAGATGCCGACGCTGTCGGTACGGCGACGGATTTCACGGTTGAGGCGTTCGTTGGGGTTATTGGACCAGATCTGCTGCCAGAGCCCTTCCGGGAACGACGCGAAGGCGAGGATGTCGGCTCGGGCGTTGTCGAGGTGCTCGAACGCGTCGGGGAGTTTGTCTTCGACGTAGTCCAAGAGCCGGTCGAATTGGGCGTTCACACTGTCGGCATCGGGTTGGTCGTACACCGAGTGCAACATCGCTTTCACCGCCGGCCACATACTCTTCGGGCACACGCTCATCAGGTTCGCGGCGTAATGGGTGCGGCAGCGTTGCCAGGACGCACCGGGCAGGTTCGCCGCGATCGCCTCGACCAGGCCTTGGTGCGCGTCGGAGGTCACGAGCCGCACGCCAGTCAGGCCGCGGGCTGTGAGGTCGGCGAAGAAGCTGTTCCACGCTGCCCCGGTTTCGCTGGTTGCGACTTTGAGGCCGAGGACTTCGCGGCGTCCGTCGGCGTTGACGCCGGTCGCGACGAGAACGACAGCGTTGATCACCCGGCCACCCTCACGGACTTTCATGGTCAGCGCGTCGGCGGCGACGAAAGTGAACGGGCCCGCGTCGCCGAGGGGCCGGTGCCGGAACTGGTTCACGTGTTCGTCGAGCTCGGCCGCCATCCGGGATACCTGCGATTTCGACAGTGAGTGGATCCCGAGAGTTTTGACGAGTTTGTCCATCCGGCGCGTGGATACGCCGGCGAGGTAGCAGTCCGCGATCACTGTGATCATCGCAGCCTCCGCGCGTTTGCGCCTTTCGAGGAGCCATTCCGGGAAATACGTGCCCTGGCGCAGCTTCGGAACGGCGACGTCGATCGTGCCGACCCTGGTGTCGAGGTCGCGGTGTCGGTACCCGTTGCGTTGAGCGACCCGGTCGGGGCTGGGCTTGCCCCACTCCGCGCCGACAACCGCGTCAGCGTCGGCGGAGAGGAGGGCGTTGATCATGGTTTGCAGCAGGCTGCGCATCAGATCCGGAGACGCATCGCCCAGAGCTTCGCGGAGCAGGCCAGCAGGGTCGACAATATGTGGAGCGGTCATCGTGTTGATGCCTTTCGAGTGGGATGTAGGAGTTTCCTCGAAGGAACACCACGGTGACCGCGCCCACGTCCAAGGCGAGGCCAGCCACCGGGCTACACCACCTTAAGGGGCACTACTGGTGGAGCGCGGATGACCTCGAAGCCGTCGCTCTCGCCCTAAACAACCGACCCCGCAAAGTGCTCGGCTGGAAGACTCCGGCCGAAGTGTTCAGCCAAC
>NZ_SOFK01000042.1:0-1866 GCF_004402675.1 Cryobacterium sp. MDB2-A-1
TTCCCCGGGCCCGGCCGCGTGCACGCCGTGCGCCGGCCGACACCCGCGACCGCGGGGTCGCCCGGCGCGATCCCGTTCCGCGTCGGCCCGACCCCGGCGCCGTGCGCGCCGACGTCGGTGTCCGCCCTGCAGTCCACCCAGCTCTCCCTGGCCGAGGCGAAGGCGAAGATCACCCGGCTCGAGGCGCAGCTCGTCGAGGCGGGAAGCACGGAGTCCGACCTCGCCCGCCTGCGCGAGCAGGCCCGCTCCGCGCAGCTGCAGCTCCGCGACGCGCTCGTCGAACTCGGCACCCTGCGACACACCGTCGCCGAACTCCGCGACGAGCAGCGCACCCAGAAGCGGATGCTGCGCGAGTCCCGCCGGACCGTCGTCGCCCCCACCCCCAGCAGCGAATACGAGTCCCGCCGCGCCCTCTGGGAAGATGCGACCAGCTGGGTCCGCCACGAGATCGCCCTCGCCTGGGTTGACCGGGTCCCGGAATCCGACCGCGAGGAATGGCCGCTGCCGTACAGCTACGGCCTGTCAGACCGGTTCGCGGATTCCCTGAGCGGGCTCGACGACGGGCAGCTCGCGAAAGCGTTCAAGGCATCCGTCGATGTGCTGACCGGACGGGTCAAGACCCTGCAGGGCCGCCACCTGCACGCGCTGCGCCAGGGCGCAGGTCCCGCAGACCCGCACCTGTTGCGCTGGGACGGCGCCCGCTGCATGCGGGTGTCGATCGAGCAGAACACCCCGGCCGCGCGCCGGATGCACTTCTGGCAGAAGCCGGACGGCAGCGTCGAGCTGATCCGCATCGTCACCCACGACGACATGGAAGCCTAGGCAGTCACCCCTGACCGCCCGGCCGGGTCAGCCGGCGCGGCGCGGGTGGGTCGGCGGGAGCGCGTTCTCCACGTAGGGGATCCAGGACTGCGCGTCGCGGGCGAGCACGAAATCGGCGAACGACATCGGACCGGCCTGGGGGTCGACGCCCGGGATTCCGGTGGCGCCGGCCGCGGGTGCAGCTGGCATCGACCCCGTCGGAGTGTCGGCCATGGGCACGAAGCCCGGCGGAACGAAGGATGCCGGTCGCCGGCGGCGCTCCTCGTGCGCCGGAGGCCGGGGCTGCTGGTGCTGCTGGGCCGGAGGTCGCTGCTGCGGTGCCCGCCGGTCCGCTACCGGAGCGTCACCGTCCGGCGCCGGGCCGGTGCTGTGCCGCGGCCGGGCAGACGGGAGGCCCGTGTCCTGGCCCGCGGGATCCTGCTGCGGGCTGGCACGATAGAACGTGTCGGGGTGCTGGCTGTAACGATCGTCCGGGAAGGTGTCGGCGGTCCGGGGGTCGCGCCGGTCGGCGGGCGGGCGACGGCGGTCGTTCGGGTACGGCAGGCCGGCCTTGCCCGGGTCGCGGCGATCGACGAATGCCCGGCGCCGCTCGATCGGCATCGGCAACGGCGCGCCGTACTGCGGGTTCGGGCGGGTCGCCGGGTTCTGTGGTTCCTGCGCCGGCGGATGCTGCCGGACCGGCGGGTACTGGAAGCTCTCCGGATCGAGCGGGTTCGACGGGGTCCCCGGGGCCTGGCGCGGGAGCCTGCTGTCGCGCGGATCCATCGGCGTCCGCCGGACCGGCGAGGGCGGCGGCGGAACGGGTCCGCGGCGGATGTACTGGTCGTCCGGTCCGCGGGTGGTCCAGCCGGCACGCGGACCGAACTGGGCCTGCGGGTTCTCCGCCGGTCGCTGCTGGGGGTACTGCTGCTGCGCCTCGCGTGCTTCGGCGCCGCGCGGGTCTGCGGCCGGGGGGCCAGCTGCCGGAGTTCCGGCGGCGGCCGGGCCCGCGGACGCGGTGGCCGGGCCGGACGGAGCCGCGGTGCTCGCGGGATCCGGTGCCGC
>NZ_SOFK01000040.1:0-2622 GCF_004402675.1 Cryobacterium sp. MDB2-A-1
TGGCGAGTAGCCCTTGTTGGTACTTCCAGTCCACGTAGTCGGTACCCCTTGTTCTGGGTAGTTGGTACGGCCTGACCTCTTCCGATTCTCTAGTCGAAGCGGGGACACATCGGTGTCGCCGCTTCGATGAGACGGAGGCAGTATGGCCAACTACCGGAAGATCATGGAGCTCGTGCTCCAGGGGCGCAGCTACAACGAGATCGTCGAGATTGTCGGGTGCTCCCGGCGCGATATTTCGGCGGTGAAGAAGACCATCACGGCTCGCAGCATCACGGCGGGGTCGGCAGAATCGATGACCGACACCGATATCCAGGCTTTGTTCCCCGATGGGCGCAAGCGGGTCTCTGACGAGTATGAGACCCCGGACTTTCCCGCCGTGCTGCGGTCGATGAAAGCCAATCGGCACTTCACCCTGCAGCAGAGTTGGCGCAAGTATGTCGGTGCTGGCGGGCAGAGCAAGAAGTATGGCTATGCGCAGTACTGCCACCTGTTCGGTGAGCACCTGCGGACCAATGACCTGGTCGCGACGCTGCAGCACGAGCCCGGCCGGGCGATGCTCATCGACTGGGCCGGTGACACGATCGACCTGGCGGACGCGGTCACCGGTGAGACCACCCGCGCCTACCTGTTCCTGGCGGTGCTGCCGTTTTCCGGGGCGTTGTTCTGCCACGCGACGGTGAATATGAAGTCCGAGGCCTGGCTTGACGCCCACGTGAGGGCGTTCTCTTTCTTCGGCGGCGTCCCGCAGATCCTCGTCCCGGACAATCCCACCACCGCGACCCACCGGCGCACCCAGGGAGACACGGAACGGATCGTCAACGCCCGCTACCAGCAGCTCGCCGACCACTACGGCACCGCGGTCGTTCCCGCCCGAGTTCGCCGCCCGCGTGACAAGGCGGCCGTGGAATCGGCGGTGAACGTCGTGAACAAACGCGTCATCGGCTACCTCGCCGAGGATGTCTTCACCACCCTCGGCGAACTGAACGCCGAGATCGCAGTGCGGGTGAAGGAGATCAACCATGACATCCGCCGGGCGAACGACACCACCCGGTGGGAGGTATTTCAGGCCGAGGAAGCCGCCCAGCTGGGCCCACTGCCGGGCGACCGGTTCGAGGAAGTGGAGTGGAAAGAACTCAAGGCCGGCCGCAACTACCACCTCAGCTGCGACGGGCAGCACTACTCCGTCCCGTTCAAGATGGCGGGCCGGCTGCTGCGCGTGAGGCTGACGTCATCACGGGTGACAGTGTTCGACGGTCAGGACATCGTCTCCGAACACGCCCGCAAGCTCGGCCGGAAGGGCCAGTACTCCACCCTCCCCGAGCATGTCCCGACCCAGCACCGCGACATCGAGGGGCTGTGGTCCCGGCGCTGGTTCGTGGACCGCGCCCGCTCCTTCGGCCCGGCGACAGTGACGGTCATCGAGCAGGTCCTCGACCGGCAGAAGATCGAGGCGCAGGGGTATCTGGACTGCCAGAACATCCTCGAGGGCCTCGGCAAAAGGAACCGGGGGCGGCTGGAAGCAACCTGCCAGGAGCTGATCAACCAGCGCGGCCACGCCACGTATTCGACGCTGAAGCGGATGATGGCCGCGATCGACAGCGACCGCAAACGGCCCGGCCCGCTCATCCCCGCGGCCTCGACACGGAAACCGGCCAGCACCGTCGCGTTCCGCGACACCCTTCTGGACGTCTATGTCCGCGACGCCTCCCACTACGCCCGCGGAACGGAAGAACTCTGATGTTCACCAGCATCGACTACGACAAATTCCGGGCCCTGAGGGTCACCCACGTCGCGACCCGGTTCGAGGAACTCATCCGGGACGAGACCAACGACACCCTCACCCCGGAACAGCTGTTTCTGACCGCGATCGACTACGCGCTCGAGCAGCGACGACACAGCCGGATCGAGAAACTCATCCGGCAGGCGAAGTTCCCGATCCCGAACGCGTCGGTCGCTGAGCTCGACTACCGCGAAGGCCGTGGCATCACCCCGGTCCGGATGCGCCGATACGCGGCTCATTCCTGGCGGGCCGATCCGACGAACCTGCTCATCATCTCGCCCAGCGGCGGCGGCAAGAGCTATCTCGCCTGCGCGATCGGGATCGCCGCCTGCCTGAACGAGCACACCGTCACCTACGCACGGATGGACGACCTCGCCCGGCGCCTGATCATCAGCCGAAGCGATGGCATCGCCCACCAGCGACTACTCAACGAGCTCTCCGACGTCGACCTCCTCATCATCGACGACTTCCTCACCGTCGGCATCGACAGCGACGCCGCCAGCGACCTGTTCGCGGTGCTGGCGAACCGAGAACACCGCCTACCGACCGTGATCGCCTCCCAGTCAGGCCCGGCCTACTGGGTCGAGGCCCTCCCGGATCGAGTGGCAGCGGACTCGATCGTGAACCGGCTCGCGAACCATTCCCGCACCATCAACCTGGGCCGCGTCGACATGCGCAAGATACGCGACGACACCGCCCGCGCCAACAAGGAACACTGGGAATAAGACTCACCGGGGCGGTGCTGGCAGCGGCGGTCAACGACCCGCTGCTGCCAGTACCACCTCGCCAGAAGATCAGTACCACCTGAGTGGACTAACGGTTCCAACTACGGCTACTCGCCA
>NZ_SOFK01000057.1:0-2882 GCF_004402675.1 Cryobacterium sp. MDB2-A-1
ACCGCACCGACGAGGGCAAGATCTACCTCTGCGCGATCAAAGACGTCTACTCGAACAAGATCGTCGGCTACTCCATCGACTCCAGGATGAAGGCGTCCCTGGCCGTCGCCGCGGCCCGGAACGAACGCCCCCGCAAGACACTCGGATTCAAAACGCCAGCCGAAGCGATGAACGAGCTACTGTTGTCCGCAAGTACCGGTGTTGCGACGACCGGTTGAATCCGCCCACGCTGCCGCGGTCGGAGTGTCAGATCGCGTCCTGCTCGATCCGGGGCGTCACGGCCGCGTTTGTGAGGGCGTCGGCGACGAGTTCGGTGCGCATGTGATCGGCGATGGACCAGCCGACGACTTCCGCAGCATCTCCGTGGATTCAGGGTCGGCGTTCGTCCAGAAGTCGTTGAGTACGAAGGGGGCGTACGTTCTGCGGTGCGCTCGCTTCCATTGGTGCACTGTGCGCGGCGCGACGGCAGCCTCTCGATCAGATTTCGGAATCGTCGTCTAGCCCGGTGACGACGGGGAGCGTCTTCTCAGCGCTACCCGCGGAATGTGAGTGCTCTGGCTGCCGGCTACGGGTTGGCTGCGGCTTCTGGAACGACAGCTCCCCGCCCACGCGCCCGCTATGTGGTCGGCCGTGGTCGGCGTACTCTTCACGAAAGAAAGCCATCCGCCAAGGCCCCATTTCCATCCGGGCGCCTGTGCGCAGGACCTGTGCACCCTCCTGCCCGCGCTCCTTCTTTGCGCCGCCGGAAACCGCCCCAAGCGGATACAGAACGTACTCATCGTTCTCGTCGTGGCGGATTTCAGCATGGAAAGACTGGAGGCCCTTTAAACACAAATTCGCCTCCGGGGCCGAGCCAATGGTGGTGATGGTCGGTAGCAGGTCGAACTCAGCCGGCATCTGGCCGTTCCAGTTCTCCGAACCGACCACAAAAATCAGCCGGGGCCGTCCGGATCCCGGCGTGTAGTGCGTCGTGGTGATTTGGCGCCGGATTCTCCGATTGAAGGTCGGCACGAGTGGATACAGAGTCGGCGGCGGCAACGGCACGGAAGGTACCTGCGTGGCTCCGGCACTCCGACGCCGCAAAAGGGGTGCCAGCGCAGCCCAGCTGCCGAGCGCGATGTTTGGGGAACCTGTCAGCAGGCGCTGGATGATCGGCGCGCGCACAGCGCCAATACGGATGACCAGTCCGGCGGGTCCTGACAGGGAGACGCTCAGTCCTCGCACGGCCAGGTTCGAAGCTAGGGCACGGATGTTCTTCAGCGTCGCCGTTCGGGAACGCACGAACATTTCCGGGTTATTTGAGAAGACCTCGACATCAAGTCCCTTAGCCTTGATGGTGCCGTTCATTTGCCCCGCCGGCGTCTCGGTGGCGACGTCCGTATCGGCGCCCTTCTCTCCTGGCCCCGCTAGGGAAAACGTCAGATCGATGTCCAACCGGGTTGAAATACTCATGGCTACTTGATGATCGGATCGATACCGGAACTCTCGCTCGTGGTGACCCTGAGGGTGCCGTTCAGTTTCCAGGTGGCGCGCGGGGATTCCGGCCCTATGTCACGCGGCACTTCAACCGTCATGTCGACGAAGCTGTAGTTGATCGCGGCATTCTTGCCGGTCAGGTAGGACCACATCTCCCTACCAAGATCTGTCCAGTCCTTAATATTGTGCACATCGTGGCCGACAACGGTTGCGGGATCTGCGGGGGTTTGGCTGTCAGTCACGGTATGTTCCTTCTCGCTTGTCGGCTGGAAATGGTCACTCAGTCATCAGAGATCCGACCAGACGATTAGCTCTGAATCGGAGCAAACTCGTGCACAGGGCGCGCAGCCGCCAATTACTTCATCGGCTGCGTGCAATCAATCGTAGTGGAGGGCGCCGCCTGGGGGAAGGGCGATGAATGTCTCCGTTAGGGTCAATACCGTTTGGCGATTTCAAACGGTGGAAGCAACAGGGGCTATTTCCTTCCTTGAGGCTAGCTCGCTGAGCAGGTCAGCTGGGGTGCTGCGTTTGAGGGTTTTGCGCGGCCGCTCGTTGAGTTCAGTGGCGACTTCGAGGAGGCGTTGAGCGCTGTGGGCGTTCAGGTCGGTTCCTTTGGGGAAATACTGACGCAGTAGTGGAGTGGTTCCCGGTCAAATGCAGCAGCATCACGTATCCCGTAGTCCGTTCGACGAGGGTTCCGATTGCGGACTTCGACGAGGTCGAGCCGATGATCAGGTCGCCCTCCCAATGCCCGGGAACGGCGCGGTCCTCGATCTCCGGCGGGCGGTCGGAGATCATCACCATCTCTCGGAACCTCGGCGGCCGCGGACCCTCCGGGCGCTGCGGGCGCCGTGTGGCACGCCCTGACCGCAACGCGGTGGCAACTTCCAAGCGCAACGATCCGCGGCCCTGCACGTACAGGGCCTGGTAGATCGTCTCGTGTGACACCTGCATCTCCGGATTCTCTGGATGCTTGACTTTCAGTCGGCCCGCGACCTGTTCCGGGCTGAACCGATCGGTGAGCATCGTGGCGACTTGTTTCCGTAACGCTAACCCGTCCAGTTTCCGGGCTCTTGGCCGCCGAGCCCGTGCCCAGGTCTGCTCCTGCGCGAGCGAAGGCACGTAGCGGCCGGCGACCTGGTTTCTGGTCACTTCCCGGCTGATCGTTGACGGCGCCCGGCCCAGTGCCGCTGCGATGCGGCGCACTCCGTGACCCCGGGCGAGCTGGAACCCGATCTCTTCTCGCTCTCGCAACGATAAAAGCCCGACACGGGCAACACTGAAATCCTGAACCGGTGATGGCAGCAGGTTACGTCCCTGTGAGTGGTGTGGTTTCCCGCTCGTGAGCGTTGCTTCTTCAACGCGAAGAGCCACCGTGGGATGGTCAGTGAGTACCGACTAAGCAA
>NZ_SOFK01000061.1:0-2913 GCF_004402675.1 Cryobacterium sp. MDB2-A-1
CTCCCAATTCGGTCATGGATGTCGAAGAGAATCCGACGTGGTCCACACTGCCCGCGTCCTGTTCGAGAAGTGTGAGATCAATGTTCGGGTTCGGTAAGGCCGGCACATCGGGTCAGCCAGATCGGGCTCGGGAAGATCGACACCACCCTCGTCGCACACGTAGCGGAACAGGTCATGGCCAACCTCGAGACTGCCACCAAATAGGTCCAAAACCGGTCTCGCGACAGCCACGCCGGCATGGCACTGGCCAGAGGTGTGTCGTCGTCATTGGAATGATTTTCCGGCTTGTCCCCGCTTCAAGCGATAGGACCCTGTTTCAACCGGAGGTTTTGGTCGCGCAACGGCTATGTGTGTACTTCTGTGTGTACCTAGGAGATTTCGGGATTCTTATATCCCGATCAAAAGCATTTTTGTGCCTAAAGTAATGTCGCTTTCGATTGTGTCCTAAGGAAACGGTTGGGGGTTCGAATCCCTCCAGGGGCACACTTTTCCTCACCAGATCACGCCTAATTGGCATTTTCGGTCAGTTCTGTAGCCGATATCCGCCGCTTCTCTCTGCTTCCTTGTCTGTACCAAATAGGGAATGGTTTGACCGAGTCGGCAAGCCTATGCCGCGGTGAGACTCCGGACTTTTGGACACTACCGGCTTCAATGATCAAAGGGCGAGATGAGCGGGCCGCTTGACGTTATTCAAGTTCCGGGCGGGCAACCAAAAACGAATCTGTCGTAGAGGAACGATTACCACTTGTAGGACGGCAGCAGGTAAGAGGCGAGAGCCCAGTGTCGGTGGCCACTGATCAGATCTTCGCGGTGTGAAGTCTCGTTCTCAATCTGACAGTTCTGTCCCCTGACCTTGCTGACAGTTCTGTCTCAGGACCTGCCTGACACTCCGAATGGAGGTCCTCGCTCGAGGGCCTCCATTCGGCACCGGGCTGCGGATCCTCCACGATCAGGTCATGGCACATGACCCAGCTCGAACCGACCTCCGCCTCATCATCGCGTCGTGGCCCGAGGACGCCCCACGAGGGGCCGTAACGCGGTTCTGCCGAGAACACAACGTGTCCCGGGAATGGTTCTATGCGACCCGCAAACACGTCACCGAGGCCGGACTCCCGCACGCGTTAGTCGCTCGCTCGAGCCGGCCGAAGACCTCGCCGGCGAAGGTCTCCGAACTCGTCGAACGCCTGGCTCTCGAGGCCCGCGCCCGGCTCGGCGGCGCAGGCTGGGACAACGGTCCCCTCTCGGTCAAGTACGAGCTCGAGAAGTTGGGAATCGAGTCTCCGTCGCGGTCGACGCTGGCCCGGATCTTCACCCGGAACGCAGTCGTAACTCCGCAACCCAAGAAGCGTCCCAAGAGTAGCTACATCCGATTTGAATACGCCGCTCCGAACGAAATGTGGCAGCTCGACGCCACCGACTACACCCTCCGTGGCGGCGCCGTCGTGGCGATCTTCCAACTCAACGACGACCACTCGCGCTTCCAGATCGCCTCGCTCGCTGCGCGCTCTGAGAACGCCGAAGACGCCGTGAAGGTCGTCACGATCGGCATGAACCGCCACGGCACCCCACAACGCCTCCTGACCGACAACGGGACCGCGCTGAACCCCAGCCGGCGCGGCTGGACCGGAGACCTGACCGCCCTGATGCTCAGCCGGGGCGTCCAACCCATCGCCTCATCCGTCGGCCACCCCCAAACTCAAGGCAAGAACGAACGCGGCCATTCCACTCTCGCCCGCTGGCTGGCCGCCCGTCCCGCTGCGAACGACCTGGCCGAGCTGCAAACCCAACTCGACACATTCGACAAGCTCTACAACGAGGAACGCCCGCACCAGTCCCTTCAGATGCAGACACCCCACCAGCGCTACTACGCCACGCCCAAAGCACCCGAACCGACCCCGCCGCTCGCGCCCGCGCCCCTGCCGTCGAAGCCCCGGCAGCACGCACGCAAGACCACACCAAACGGTGTCCTGACCGTCGCCCACATGCGCATTCAAATGGGTCGCGATCAAGCCAACCGCACCTTCAACATCGTCATCGAAACCAACACCGTCCACATCTTCGACGCCGAGGGAACCCACATCATCACTCACCCGATAGGCCCCAAAGGCAGCTACGTCGGCAACGGCAAACCCCGCGGCTTCCTCGCCAACCAGCCCAAGAAACCCCAAGCTCCCGACGAGCCCGCAACATCCTGACCCGAGTGTCAGGGACGTCCCGAGACATGAAGTGTCAGGGACGTCCCGAGACAGCACAGCTTGGTTCTGGGTGCTCTGATGGAGCCAAGGTGGGTGTGCACAAGGCAGTGCACGAGAGTTACCGGCGCAGGCGTTTCTACATCTGTTGTGTTGATACGGCATACCCAGCCGAGTCATAGAGCGCCACTGCGGGGCGGTTGTGTCCGAAAACGTTCAGCTCCAGCGAGTGCACGCCAGCATCCATCACAGCATCCTCGACGGCTTCGAGTAGAGCACGCCCCAGGCCCCTGCCACGTCGCTGCTCGGCGACCTCAATGTCATACAGGAACGCCATGTCCGGAGCTCCACGCGGATGATCCAGGCCGATCCACGCACGGCCAACTGGCTCTCCGTCGGCGCTGAATCCGCGAAGAATCAACATCCTCGGAGTACTGAGTCCCTGGGGAAGGAGTTCAGAATTGGATTCGAGCGCACGACGAACGGATCCGTCGGCCGCCCAGCGCCCGGCGGTAACCTGTTCGGCCGCGAACTCCTCGGCAATCGTCAGCTGCCAGCTGTCGAACTCAGTCTCCGTCATCGTGCGGACCTTCACCTCATTCATGAGGCAATGATTGCAGTGGGGACTATACGATTTTCGGTGTAACTCCTAACAATGGAGGTGCCTGATGACTGATGTGATTCTTGGCGTGATGGAGGACGAGGCCGTGGCGACGGTGAA
>NZ_SOFK01000004.1:0-3183 GCF_004402675.1 Cryobacterium sp. MDB2-A-1
TTGGATCGAACGGACATACCACCGCAAGCGCCGGCAACGCCGCCTCGGCAAGCTCACCCCGATCGAGTTTGAGACAATAAACGTGGCCCTCAAAGCCGCTTGAGACCACTAACCCTTTGAGTCAACTGAACTCGGGGCAGTCCCTCATGTCCATCTCCTCTTTCAGGGTTCAAGCGGATTGCCGCTTTGCTGCGCTCAGTATAAAGACGCGGCTTGGTTGGCAGCGCGTGTTGAAGTCGTGTTCCTCTCGAACACCTCATGCTTTTTCCGGATCGCCTGAAATGGTTCGACCGCACGGTGGACACCGTTCTGGTACGTGACAACGTGAAGATCGCCGAGCCCGAAATCAGGTTTGGTCCCGCCGCGGCAAAGTAGGCGACCGTGTTCCTCTGAACTGTTTCGAGTACCCGTCTCCCGTGTCCTGGTCAGCGGAGCGGTGAGGGAAAGTACACCCTCACTGCGGCACCTTGGACGACGATCGTTGCTGAGATGAGCGAGTCGGTACTACCCGATCCAACTTTCGGGGTAGTGAAATGGTGCCAGCGTGTCCGTAGCAATCATGGTGTCTGCTCAGAAGGGGCCGCGCAGACGCACCGCCGGCAAGGCCGATGAACGCAAGGGGACAAATGATCGCTCACGATGTTCCCGGATCAAGCTGCGGTGTCTGGGACCGTGCCGTCGGCTCTCGGACGATTTTTAGGGCTGTGGCGTGGCATTGTGGACGGCTTGTTCGCGGTGGGTGAGGTTGCGGTCGGCGAGATCATCGAGTTCTTTGTCTGGTGCTGCTTCCACGGCTATGAGGCGATTGTCGGCTGTGGGGAGGGCGCGTAACAGCTCGTCTAGTTTTCGTTGTGTCGCGGCCTGTTGTCGAGCTTGAGTGTGCTGGATGACGAAAACCATGATGAGGGTGATGGTGGCGGTCACCGTGGTGAGGACCGTCTCCCACCAGGCAGGAAAGCCTAGGAGAAGGCCCGAAAACAACCACAGCAGAGTGATGAACGCGGCAGTGAGACCGAAAGAAGCATGTGCCGTGATGTCGCCAACTCGATGGATGAACCGGCTACTCCAGTGGCGTTCTCGTCCGCCGGGCACGTGTCGGGGCGACGTGGATCGGGGAGGCTCTTGACCGGACATGCGATCCACACTAGCTTCGGAGCCAGCTCGCGTTGACGTCCGGTCGCGCCGTGCAGCTCTACGAACAAGAAGATGACCTCCGGCCGCGAGGAAGGGAAAAGGAATCATGATGAGCACGAGTGTCAAACAGGTCCCTGGCAAAAAGACGTCGAAAGCCGGGGTGCTCAGGTGGCGGGTCGATGTGGCGGGACACGATTATGCGGCGGCGAGATCGTATCTGTCGCTGAACGCGAAGCCCAAGGCGATTGACGCGCTTGTGAAACAGTTGCGGGGGACGCGGGTCGTTCATTTCAAGGCCAAGGACCTGTTGCGGGGCTGCGGTTTGCCGCTCTTGCCGCGAAGCAACCCGGATGTTGCCAAGGAACTGGACCGAATTGCCGCGGGCGTCCAGCTGTCGCCGTGTTTGATCATTCGAGGTCAGATCGGCAAGGGTCGCGTCGCTCAGATCGCCGATGGTTATCACCGGATCTGCGCTGTGAATCACGTGGACGAGGACGCCGAGGTCCCCGTGCAGATCATCAGCGCGTAGGCGTGCCGTGATCATTTCTGCGGGCCGTGACGTGGGGCATTTGGGACTGTCGCCGCGGGACCGCGGCTGGGTCCATGAATTCAATAACCGGAATCGAGAATGGACTCGACTGGGCGCTGAAATGTTCGGGACGTACTTTTTGGTCCTCGTCGCGGCTGGAGCCGGAACGGTCGATTCCCTCACCCACGGGGACGTCGGCCGCGGGGCCAGTGTTACGGCGCCAGGGTTAATGGTCGCGGCCATCATCTTGTTCATGGGCGCTGTATCCGGTGCTCACCTCAACCCGCTGGTCAGTGTTGCCTTCGCCTTGCGAGGAGACTTTCCCTGGCGTCGCGTGCCGGGATATGTCCTCGCTCAGTTGTTGGGCGCGATCCTGGCATCACTAACCCTGATCGCGGTGTTTGGCCCACACGGAGGCAACGGCGAGACAGTCCCCGGTCCTGCCTTCACGGACTCGCAAGCACTCGTCGTCGAGGCCTTGCTGACTATGGGACTGGTGAGCACAATTCTGGGCTCCGCATCCGGGGCGCAGAACATTGGATCCTTCTCCGCGATCGCGGTAGGCGCATACATAATCCTCGCGGGGCTCTGGGCAAGCCCCGTCAGCGGGGCTTCGATGAATCCCGCCCGGACTGTCGGCCCAGACCTCGTTCGCGGCGACTTCACCCACACCTGGGTATACCTCCTCGGACCCTTAAGCGGAATGCTCCTAGCCGTGGGTTCAGCGTATTTACTACGCGGCCCAGGTGGCGGACCCACGGGGACGAAAGCCGCCCAAGGAACACCCAACTCCGAGCAACCCATCCAACGACACCCCAACCCCGATAACCGATTGTGAACGCTCCGCCAAAAACCCAGCACGACAACACACCAGATCGCGATTAAGGAACCAGGCCAACTGGTCCTGGTGTCCCGTGTCGGTCTTCGTAACCCGGTGCAGGGCAGGTCTCGGCGCCATGGCTCAGGAAACGCGGACTGAGCATTACGATCGGCTGCTGCCTCCCGGCACCGGCAGGTGGAACACGATCAAACGCCGCCTCTTCGACCACATGTCGGTGGACTGGCACGGCACTGGTCACCCACTTTCCCTCGACTTCGTCGCGCCGACCACGATCCGAACCCGAAATCACTTGGCGACTTTGTCCGTCAGTTGACGCGACCATCGTCGGCGTCACGGCCAACAACATCCGAACCTGCGGGGCGAACGCATCAAAACTAGACCCGACCGCGGGCCGCTGGTACTTCGGGAACCGGTCCGTTTCCAACGCCCGATCCACCGTTCCCCGGGACACCCCCGACGAGCCGGCCGATCTCCCACTTCGAGTGCTGGCCCGTGGAAAACAGTTGGCGTATCTTCGCCCAACCCTCTGCGTCAAGCTGGTTGTGAGTCAGTTCACGATCAGTAGGAGTCAGAGGAATGCCGATTAGTCCAGGGTTCACTGTGGTGGAGATCCGCGAGTTTGTTCATGAGTATCACCGGCAACCGCATGGTCAGAAAGGTGCCTGGTTAGCGGGACAGC
>NZ_SOFK01000001.1:0-3357 GCF_004402675.1 Cryobacterium sp. MDB2-A-1
TCCGCGGCACGGGCCCGGCACCCGGAGCGCTTCAGCACCAGCTGCGACCCGAAGATCCTCGCCACCCCCGACACGGCCTGGATCAACAAGCCCGCCGAATCTCAAGAAGACGAGCCGAAACTAGCCGCCTAAACTCACGCTGGCCTCATTCACCTTGACAAATTCCGTTGCGGTGTCGGCGCATGTCGATCTGGCCGAAGTTGATGACCCGGGCGTTGTTGGCCAGGCGGTTCACGATTGAGTCCGCCGCGACCCGGTCCGGCAGCTCAGCAACCCAGTGCGCGGGCCCGGTCTGCGAGGCGATCATCGTCGGGAGCCGGTGTTCGCGGTTCGCGAGGATCGCGAAAAGGTCGCTGGCGGCGTCGCTGTCGATGCCGACGGTGAGGAAGTCATCGATGATGAGCAGGTCGATGTTGGAGAGGTCGTTGAGTAGCTTCTGGTGCGCGATGCCGTTGCCGCGAGCGATGACGAGCCGTCGGGCGAGGTCATCCATCCGGTAGTAGAGAACAGAGTGTTCGCTCTGGCAGGCGCCGATGGCCAGCGCGCAGGCGAGGTAGGTTTTCCCGCCTCCGATGGGCGAGATGATCAGCAGGTTCGTCGGGTCCGAACGCCAGTCGTGAGCGGCATAACGGCGCATCCTGACCGGGGTGATGCCGCGTCCGTCGCGGTAGTCGACCTCGGCGACGGTCGCGCCCGGGATCGGGAACGCGGCCTGACGGATGAGTTTGTCGACCTTGTTAATACGCCGGGACTCCAACGCGTCATCGACCGCGGTGAGGAACAGCTGCTCGGGGGTGAGGGTGTCGTTGCCCTCGTCTTGGATGAGTTCCTCCAGCCTGGTCGCAACATGCGTGACGCGCAGGGCCCGGAACTTGTCGTATTCGATGCTGGTGAACATCACTTGCCCTCCTCGTCACGTGCGTAGTGGGAGGCGTCGCGAACATAGACGTCGTGCATGGTGTCGCGGAAGACGACGGTGCTGACCCGTTTGCGTGTCGAGGCCGCTGGAACCACCGGCCGCGGCTTCTTCGCATCACTGTCGATCGCCGCCATCAACCGTTTCAGCGTCGAGTAGGTCGGATGCGCGCGGCGGTTCAGGAGATCTTGGCAGGCCGCTTCCAATCGTTCCCGGTTGTTCTTGCCGAGCCCGTCGAGGATGTTCTGGCAGGCCAGATAGCCCTGCGCCTCGATCACTTGGGCGTCGAGGATCTGCTCGATCACTGTGACGGTGGCCGGCCCGACGCTGCGGGCCCGGTCGGTGAACCAGCGCCTGGACCAGAGCCCGTCGATGTTGCGGTATTGGGGTGGGACGTGTTCCGGCAGTGTTGAGTACTGGCCTTTCCGGCCCGTGAGCCGCGGGTGTTCGCAGATGCTCTCGTGCCCATCGAAGACGGTGACCTGGGACGAGGTCAGCCGGACCCGCAGCAGCTTGCCCGCGAGTCCGAAGGGCACGGAATAGCGTTGCGTGTCCACGGTGACGTGATAGTTCCGGGCCGCTTTCAGCTCCTTCCACTGAACGTCCTCGAACCCGGCATCGGGCAACGGGGCCAGCAGCTCCCGCTCCTCAGCGTCGAACCTCTCCCACCGGGTCGTGTCGTCCGCGCGGCGGATGTCGTGGTTGATCTCCCGCACCCGCTCGTCGATCGCCGCGTTCAGTTCGCTGAGGGTCGTGAACACGTCATCGTCCAGGTAGCCGATGACGCGTTTGTTGACGACGTTTACCGCATTCTGGCCTTGCCCCCGGTTAGTGGACACGGGGTTATGCGGCTTTAGCGACGACCGCGTTCTGGTTTGAGTATTGCAGTTCGAAGTCGACGGGGCTGACCTGGCCGAGGGAGGTGTGTCGGCGGCGCCGGTCGTAGCGGTCCTCGATCCAGGCGCCGACCTCTCTAGATGCCTTGTTTTTGCTGGGCCAGACGCGTCGGTGGTAGAACTCGGTCTTGAGCATGGCGAAGAAACTTTCCGCCATCGCGTTGTCCCAGCGGACCCCGGTGTAGCCCATCGACCGGGTGATGCGGTGCGCTTTTGCGAACGCGGTGATCTGAGCTGACGCGTATTGCTGCCGTGGTCAGAGTGCCAGATCGCGTCGGGCTCGATCCGGGTCGTCGCGGCCGCGTTCTTGAGGGCGTCAGCGACGAGTTCGGTGCGGATGTGATCGGCGATGGACCAGCCGACGACTTTCTTCGAGTAGCAGTCAATGACGGTCGCGAGGTAGATGAAGCCCTGCCAGGTGTGGATGTAGGTGATATCGCCGACGAACTTGACCCCGGGCCGGGCCGCGGTGAAGTCTCGTTTCACGAGGTCGGGCATGTTCGCGGCCGCTTCGGCATCCGCGGCCGTCGTGACACGGAATGGGCGCGGCTGACAGGCCACCAAGCCCTGCTGGCGCATGATCTGCCGCACGAGCTCGGGCGAGCACTCCGAGTGTTCCGCGGCAAGGTCCGCGTGCACGCGGCGGTACCCGTAGGTGCCGTCGGACTCTTCGAAGAAGTGCCGCACCCGGTTGATCAAGGCCGCCCTGCGGGCCGCGGTCGCCGATTGCGGCCGAGACACCCAGTGATAGAACCCGGACGTCGACACGGCCAGCCAGCGGCACATTTTCACGACGGAGTTCAGGTTGCCGGGCTCGGCTTTCAAGGAGTCGATGTATTCGTACTTGCTCACTACCGCTGCTCCCGCGCGAAGTAAGCGGCCGCTTTTTTCAAGAACAGCGCCTCGGCCTTCAGTTCCTGGTTCTCGCGCTCGAGCTCCTTCAGCCGGGCCCGTTCCGGGAGCGTCAGCTCGGTCTCGGTACCGCCGTTGGCCTCGCGGTGCTTGATGAGCCAGTTGCGGAGAGTCTCGGGGCCGACGCCATACGCGGTCGCGACGTCCTTGATCGATTTGGACGTGTTGATCACCTCGCGACACAGCTCGTCCTTGAACTCCTGGGAAAATCGCCTAAGCGATGCGGTCATGCTGATCTCTGCTTTCAGTAGTCCCTCATCTTAAGAGGGCCCACTGTCCGAGAACTCCGCAGCAGCTCACTGGAATACGGTGCCGATAGCCTTCTTCAGGCCGGTGTGAGCGTCAGACATGACTAGCTTGACCCCGTCGAGGCCGCGGGTCTTCAACGACCGCAGGAAGCTGGTCCAGAAGCCCTCGTTCTCGCTGTCACCCACGTCGAAACCCAGTACTTCCCGGCGGCCGTCAGCGGCAACACCAACCGCCACGACGATGGCTTGGGACACGATCCGGTGCCCGATCCGGGCCTTGCAATACGTGGCGTCGAGGAACACGTAGGGAAAGTCCTGCGCGGCCAGGGTGCGGTCGCGGAACTGGGCGACTTCGGCGTCCAGGCCCGCGCAGATCCGGGACACC
>NZ_SOFK01000060.1:0-3646 GCF_004402675.1 Cryobacterium sp. MDB2-A-1
AGGCAGCCCTCAACGCCTTCGACATCACCTTCAACGGCCGACTCTCCATCCGAGACAACTAAAAATCAAACCCAGTTACACCGAAAACTTGACAGACCCTTGCAGTGGAATGACTGGGTGTCATCAGTAGGGGTGACACTTGGCTGAGGCCCGCGCGGTCATCGCCCTTGTGAACTTGGTTTCTCCTTGGCATAGCGGGGGTTTTTGTCAATGACGTAACTCGACCAGGGGACCGTGGCCGCTGAGCCGTGCTTGCTCATGATCTGTTTGCTGTAGCCGAGCATCCTCGACAATGAAGTTGGGTCGATCTCCTCGACGAGGCCGCGGATTGTCCTGTTTCGGACGCCTTGGATGTCGATGCCCATTTTGACTCGCAGCTGCAGCAAGAGTGTGTTGGGAGACCTGGGCCTTCCGGCCCTGGTTCCGGGAAAGAGCCAGTTGGTCCCGGTGTTCACGGTGCCGGCGTTGTCGCGGGTGCGCAGATGCGCGAGAAACAGGGGTATTAGAGCCGCGGGAATTGGCGCGGGGTGCTCGCCAAGTTTGATCGTGATGCCTGTGGGTCGGACGTCGATTTGGTCGAGGGTCATCATGGATAGGCGCCCGATGGGGATGCCGAAGAGGAGGAATATCAAGCCCGCGACCCGAGTGGACTCGTTGACGTTGACAGCCTCCATGAGAGTTTTGATATGTGCCATGCGTTGACGCTGCGTCAGCAGGGGCGTCGTCTGTGCGAGTCGAACGGGGACGTCGACGTCCTTGACGGTCGCTTCCCGACCGAGGTAGCGGACGAAATTCCGGATGTGCTTCCTCGTCGATGGACCGTCCGAAAGGTATTCGTCGATGTGAATCTGTCGTATTGAGGCGCTCGTCTTGCCGTGGAAGTCAAAGAGCCAACTGAGAAATTTCCCGGCCTCGGTGATCTCCTGTTTGGCGGTCCGAACTGCATAGTTCATGTTCTTGGTTTCGGACGATGCCGCTTTGATCCGTCGAAGGTGGTGCCATCTTCCAAAGCGTTCGATAGGGGAGTGGATGTCGGGTGTCGCGTTGAGCTGCTCGAGTCGCTCGTCTAGCCATTGTTCGAACATCGCCAGCTGGCCGTCGTCTTGGGCTGGGAGCATGCGGTTGTGGGTCAGTATGGCTCGCAGGTGCTCAACTGCCGGGTTCTTGGGCAATGCGTCGAAGGCTTCGTGGGATAGGACGATCTCTCGGTCTCCGAGGCGACGTAGCAACTCCGCAGAGACGCCTCCGTTGCTGTGGAGCCAAGTGTGGATGCTCTCTGGGCGCTCGACGGTTGTGAGGACCGAAACCAGCCGTTTCAAGCGCAGATCAGCGGGATCATTTGGTCTGAGAAGCGCGAGGAGCTCGGATTCGACGACGCAAACAATGCATTGGCCACCGCGGAATCGTTCCCGTTCGCGACCACACTTGTCGCAGGTCAAGTTTGTCGTGATCCCCGCGCATCCTGCGCAGATATTGTCGCCCGATTCGAGACGGCCGGGGAGCATCCGATGCTGGCCGCAGAGAGGACACTCTCCAAAGGTGTGCACCGCATTGCTGAAGCAGATCCCGCAAATCCTGCCGTCTGGCCACCGGAGACGGATCTTCCCGGTCTCGCGGCCGCATCGGTCGCAGGTGTAGCCGGCGGTTGTGGTGCGAGGGCGCCCCCGGGGCTTGAAGTCAGTCATCCTCGGGCCGTCGGATCCGAGCCCGGACGGGACGGTAGGCCTCCATCAGTGGTATCTCTGCTTCATCTCCGGCGACTTTGCGTCTCTGCGTTCTGACGTCGGCGCTGGTGTAGGTGACCAGTTCATTCATCTCGACTCCGAATACGTCACAGAGTGCGACCAGGACTTGGAATGCGATGCGATCCGGATTGTGGGCAACTATCCGATTGATCTGAGATTCGGATAGCGTGATTCCTCGATCACGGAGCGGATCTACCAGGTCACGGCTGGTGCGAATTCCGGCCCTGGCCATGAGCTCGCGAACGTGGAACTTGTACTCGATCTGGCGTTTCATCGTGACGCCTTTCCTTGATGTCTTGCCGGCTTGAGCAGTAGCTTGCCCTTGCTCTTGAGAACGTCCTTGGTGAGGACTCGCTCCATCTCTCTGGCGGCGTAGTCCGCAGAGGGGAGTGTGTAGATAGAGGTCGTGGATTCGTTTGCATGCCCGATTTGCAGTGAGATGAACTTCGAGTCGTAGCCGTACACAGTGATCATGTGCGTCGTGTAGGACCGGCGGAGGCCGTGAATGTCGAGCCCTGGCTCGAGGCCGAGAGCGTTGGCAAAGCCGATGAACCGGCTGTACAGATCACCCTGCGCGACGAGACCTCCGGTTGATGTCGGAAAGAGGTGCGTTATTGGCTGGCCGTAGCGGGGGAGTCCGAACTCAACCCATTCAGCGACTGCCTCGGCTGCCCAGTCGACCAGTGTCTGAACCGTTCGCTGCTTTTTAGGGGCACCCTTGTTTGCCTTACCATTTCGAACTCTCAGAAGCCCGTAGTCGCCGAAGTAAGGAGCTTTAATGTTGGGGGAGAAGTCGACAAGGTCGAGCTTTCGCAGTTCGTCGTGGCGCAACCCCCAGCCGTAGCAAGCCTTGAGTGCTGTAACGTCTCGCCACGCGGCGAGTCCTCCTTTGACCCTTGAGCCGATGATTCGGGCAACTTCGTCGTCGGCATAGTCGAAGAACTGTTGCAGCTCTGCGAGGTCAAAAGCACGCTTTTCTGGTGCCATGGTCGCGAACTGCGTATGTCGGGCCTTATTGAGGTCGGTAATGATCTGCGACATGGAAGACCCGAACAAGCGCCCGCAGCTCTCGTTCCAGGGATAGCTCTCACTGGTGGCGTAATCGCAAAATAGCGAGATGTCGCTTTGATAGGCGCGGATCGTTTCCTGAACCAGGCCTCTGACGTTTACGAGGTGAGAGAAGTACTCGTCTGCGTCAGTCGGCATCCATTCCCACGGAAATTTCCCTGTGGCGTCGCAGAAGTCGAGGACGCGATTGATCCGTCGAGTGATTGTCTTCGCAACGAAATTCTTGGTGTACTGCTGCCGCTTCCACCCGGTCAACACTTCCGCGAGAAAAGCGTCCTTGTCAGGCCCACGATCGTGCAAAGGCAGAAAGGAGAGACCTCCCATTTTGTCGGCCATTATGCCGCCCGAACTGTCTGCATGTTTTGCATGCTATCTGCATATTATGCAGATAGCAATAGAAATGTCCCGGTCAGATGCGTTGTTCGCCGCGTCGAAACCGGATGGACAACAACGGTCAGCACCCGGGTGTGAGGGCAGGACCTGGGTAGCAAAATACCTGATCATGAGGCATTCGAGACCGCGAGTGCATGGATACACGATTCTTGGCTATTTGCGTAATCCGCAGATGACTACGTTACAAACTGACATAATATTTGTTATCGGTCATATATATGTGTCATATTGCCGGTGATATTACCCGCAAAAACACTAATGATTCTTGCTATTGAGTCCGTGATGCGGATAACTATCGGTTTTGAGTAGACCTGTCTCCGCTTCGCAGTTAGGCCATCGCCCGTACGAGGACTCTGTGCGGCTGGATACCGGCGGGATTGTCACGGGTCTCCGCGAGCTCCTCGGCGCCCAGCTCGTCGCTTATCTGGGCCGGGTGTCGA
>NZ_SOFK01000007.1:0-4236 GCF_004402675.1 Cryobacterium sp. MDB2-A-1
ATACGGGTAGACGCCCGAGAGCACCTTCATCAGGGTCGACTTGCCCGCCCCGTTCTCACCGCAGATCGCATGGATCTCCCCCGCCGTCACCGTGAGCGATACATCGGACAACGCTTTAACCCCGGGAAACTCTTTCGTGATCGAGCGCATTTCCAGGATGACGGGCTCGCGCGCCGCGCGCCGCTCACCGGACATAGTTGTGCTCCTCACTTGTCGCGATCGTGGACCACGGCGGTTTGTCCAGTGTCGAACGCGGTACCGAAATGATCGTCAAATGGCCGGGCACATCACGCGGGGTTGTTGCTGAGACGTAGCCGCCAGCGTCGCCGTGGGAAAGAAGCATCGAATCGCAGAAGGAGACGTGCGGTGTCGCGTCCCGAGAGTCGGCACCGAAGGTAACCTTCGCCGCGCCCTCACCGGCGTCGATCGTGCCTGATTTGACGGCGGAGTTCCTGTTGGAAGGCTCGTCAACGGGGATCGCCTCTACCCTCGAAATTGTCGTCTCCGGCTGACGCGCGTGAGCCGATGGCGGCGTACGGAGCGCGCCGTTCACACGAAGTCGAGGTGTTCCGGAAGTGAGACGGCTTTTAGCCAGTTGGCCCCATGAACCCGAGCTCCCCGCACCGTCCAGGTTCCTGCCGGGCGCGCACTCTGTGCGTAGACGAGGCTTGCTCATACCGTGCCGCAACGGATCTCCTTCGATCGGGACGATGCAACCCAAAAAGTATCTGGGCCAATCGCAACGCTAGCACCACTACGAGAAAATTAGACAACGCTGTCATTGAGATGAGCGCGTCTCGGATGACCAAATCAGCTTCGAGACCGGCACTGTCCCAGCGGCCTCCCGGCCGACCCTTGGGTCACCTCGCGCGTGTGGCCGGGGGTTCAGGTCGAACAGTGCCCCCCCGTTCAGGGTCGGTTCGGCACACTCCGTGCTCATGGTCGAAACATCTGCGTTCTGGAGTGAGCGAGTTGTCTTTGTTGAAAGTCTTCGACCGCGCGCCGAACCCTACTACGCTCCCGGAATATATGACAGCGCTGTCTATTTTCGTTGATGCTGAAAATCGTGTTTTTGACAACATAATCGGCAGGATTGCGGACGCCACCGAAAGTATTCGTCGCACCAGGTGGCGGCCGGTGTGATCCACAGGTGCTTGATAGCGGTCACATCGTGCATCTCGGGACGCGGAACGACCTCATGAGACTCGGCAACAAGTATGCCCAGATCGTCTCGCCCGATGGATAGCTCAAGCGAACGTAAGCCGCACGGGTGGCAGGCGCGGGCAACGGGTAACGGGTAAGTCGCCCGCTCGGCAGATCAGACTGGCGGGCGAATCTCGCCGGAACCGCGATGCACGAGGTGGGTAGGAATTTGGATCTGCCGGATGAAGGCGGTCGGGTCCGTCAGCCTGTCGAGGGCCAGCTGTGCAGCTGCACGCCCGATTTCCATCGTGTCGTAGGCGACCACGGAAATATCGAGTGCGTCGGCGAGGTCGAAGTCGTCAAATCCGATGAACGCGACCCGCGGCTCGCGACCGCGGAGGAACCGCACCGCTCCCGCAGTGGCACGATTGTTGCCCGTCACCAGGGCAGTGGGCGGCTCTGCCTGTTCGAATAAGCTCGCCACCGCTCTCTCTGCGGACACAGTCGGATCGTCGTTGCATCGTTCGTACCGCGTGTTGTCGCTGATGCCGACTTCGGCGAGAGCTTCACGATAGCCCGCGAGCCGCTCGCGCACGGTATAGATCTCAGACGGGTTGCTCACGAAACCGATTCTGCGGTGCCCGAGACTGATGAGGGAACGCACAGCATCCCGCATTCCGTCACGATTCTGGAGAACGACGGAGTCGGCCAACAGGTTACTGGCAGGCCGGTCGACACTCACGATCGGAGTACCCAGTTGGCGTTCTCCATCAAGGTAGGACTGGTCCGACGCCACCGGGATAAGCACAAGCGCCCGGACTCTCTGGGCAAGGAGGGCATCTACAACGCCTTCCTCGCTATCGGCCGCGTCATCCGTCGTAGCGAGCACCATGGTCAGGCCGTTGTCAGCCAGGGCGCGCTCAATGCCGGCGGCAACGTGAAAGTAGAAGGGATTCGTGATGTCACCGATCACGAAGGCGACCGTGTTTGACACGCCGCCGTGACGGAGGCTGCGAGCGAGGACATTGGGCCGAAAGCGCAACTGCTTTGCAGCGGCAAGCACTCGCGCCCGAGTAGCGGCACTCACGACACCGTCGGAGAAAACACGCGATACCGTCTTCGAACTCACATCTGCCAACCGGGCAACATCGGCCAGAGTCGCTCTCGGTTGCGTCGTCATGGTGTCTCCCCAGCCGGTCACCATTCAGTCTAACCGATACCCCATGTCAAGGTCAGACACAAGTCTCAAAGTTCCGGGGGCCGCAAGTGTCACCGAGGCCGTGTCCCCCCTAGCTATCAGGGCCCAAAACCCCCAGATATCAGGGTCCAAATCCCTCGGTGGTACAGTGAATTCGCGAGAGACAGCGTTGACATGATCGTGCATGCTGCGGTTCGCTCTTCCACGTCTGGAGCTATTGCACAATGTCCGCCACCTCCGCACGGGCCGAAGCTGCTCCGGCCCTCCCACACTCCTTTCGGTATCCGTTCGGCCCGGCCTGGACCGCCACCGCCACAGTAGATCGGGTCATGGGGTGGGACGCGGCGGAAGTGATCGAACCGAGCGGAACTACCCGATTGTTGTGTTGCCGGCCGAGCTCGACTGTCTCGACGGCGTCGCGGAAAAGTGCGACAAGTTGTTCATTCCTCGACGCACGATACCCAAGCCGTCCGGGCTTTCCGGTCGAGCCTCTCGGCTGGGCACTACTTGGGGCGTCGTCCGGCACCGAGCAGCTGCGCTGCTATGAGGACATGTTCGACGCGACGGGCAGCCGGGAGTGACTGGCGCATCCCACCGCGTTGCCATTGACGCGGGACAGACCGGCATTCGTGCCGTGCTGCAGAGTGGCGAGGGCCGTCAGGAGACGTTCAATTTCGAAGGCATCCGTACCGATCGGGACCTTGTCCCGCAACTGTCGGACATTCTGGCCCGGATCGCAGGTGCCGCCGATGTTCGCATCGGCACAGTGAGCGCGGGCATTTCGGGCTTCACGCAATCCGATGCCGAGGCCGCCGCCCTGCTCCGGCTCGGCGGCGACCTCGGGGTACGGGAGGTATTCCTCGCCCATGACTCGGTCACCTCGTATCTTGGGTCCCTCGGCGACACCCTTGGGGCTGTGATCGCGGTCGGCACCGGCGTGGTTACCCTCGCGGTCGGCGCGCACGACGTGGCACGAGTCGATGGGTGGGGCTATCTGATCGGCGACGCGGGCAGCGGCTACTGGATCGGCCGCGCCGCCCTCGATGCCGTCGTCCGCGACTACGACGGGCGCGGTCAGGCGACCGACCTCACCGCGGCCGTCCGCTCGGAATTCCCGAACCTGGAAACCCTCTATTTAGAGCTGCAGGCCGATCCGAACCGGGTCAGCCGCATCGCGTCCTGGTCGCGCGCGGTCACCGCGCTCGCCCCGACGGACACCGTCGCTGCCGCCATCTGCGACGCCACCGCCGCGGAACTGGTGCGCTCGGTGCGCACAGGTCTCCAGCGTGTCGGACAAGCCGCCCGCGCAGCGCCCGTTGTCGGCGGTCTGGGCGGGGTGCTGCGCGCGCCCGAGATCTCAAGTCGCTTCGAGCGGGACCTGCGTGCCCTCTGGCCAGCGGTCGACCTGCGCTTCCCCACCGCTAACGGCCTCGACGGCGCCACACTCCTGCCCCACCTCGCCGTGCAGAGTGCTCTCCGCGGACTCGTGTCCATCGCCCGAGATTAGCTAGGGCTTGATCAAGGCTTTCGCAAACTATCAGTGAGTCCAAAGGGAACGAGCACCAGGATACCGATCACCGCCGTGATCACCGCGACGTTCTTGCTGCAATGGATGCCGAGCCCGGAGTCCGTAAAGCGGACGACGTCGACTTTGGTATCACGCGGTGAAGCTAGCCCTCGTTGATAATTTTCAGGCGTTACAGAGAGCCGGAATGCACTCCAGCGTCTCTCGAAGTTGATCGACTTTGTTTGTGGTGAATGGTTCGATCAGATGTCGCCTGACTGCAGCGGCATGGCGGAATTTGTCAAGGTGAATGAGGCCAGCGTGAGTTTAGGCGGCTAGTTTCGGCTCGTCTTCTTGAGCTTCGGCGGGCTTGTTGATCCAGGCCGTGTCG
>NZ_SOFK01000045.1:0-4247 GCF_004402675.1 Cryobacterium sp. MDB2-A-1
TTGCTTAGTCGGTACTCACTGACCATCCCACGGTGGCTCTTCGCGTTGAAGAAGCAACGCTCACGAGCGGGAAACCACACCACTCACAGGGACGTAACCATAGTGGCATGGCGATGTGATCGACGCGACACTTCTGGCTGTGGCGGCCTCGGTGCCGGGCCCGATTGTTAGCGGCCATGCCAAACTGGGCGCCGCCCGGCCACCTTCGGCTTACCCACATCCCGTTGCATCAGCACCCACTATCCCTGCAACCAACTGGCGAGCGAGAGCACGACGACAGTCAGGAAAGGGGGGCGTCGCCCTCTTCCTCCCCCAATCCGCGCAGGATCAGGTCGAGGGTACTGTCAAGATCCGGCTGCATCCTCGTCGGCAATCTCCATCTCAGTCGATACGGGGCGGGCCGTGCACGCTCGATGCCAGCTAGTGTCCTGCGCCGGTAGTTCGTTGTAGAAGTCGGCTGAGGGATTCGGAGATCTGTTTTGCGGGCTTGGTCCAGATGAATGGCTTCGGATTCTCGTTCCATCCTTTGACCCATGCGCGGATGTCTGCTTCGGATACAAAGGCGAGGGAATAGATCGAGGTCTACGCGACGACGTCCGCGGGTATGCTCTCTTCGACGTTGCTGACTTGATCAGTCCTCTGGCTTCCGTAGACCCAGTAGTGATACAGAAGGAACCGTAGACCAGTAGATAACCCCAGCCCCACAACGTTCTTAGCGATGTTGTCCGCGAGGAGGCTCTCAAAGCCCAGTGCATAGTGCGATACCCACAGGCACGCGAGGCTGACGAGCAGCCCCAGGACCGACACGACCACGAACTCAAAGAGTTCGAGCGCGATGTTCGACCTGCGTCGAGCTCGGAACGTCCAGTAACGGTTGCCAAACCAGGTCACGAGAGTCGCGATGCCGACGGAGATGATCGTGGCGCCGATAGGACCTTGCACATAGTGGCTCTGCCCGAGGGCTCCGAGTCGGAGAGCATTGAAGAGGCCAAGATCGACCACGTATCCGCAGAGACCGACGACGCCGAATTTGAGCACGTACGTCAGAGTCGTATCCGCAAATCCTCTGACTAAGTCGACAATCCGCCCCATTGAATCGCTCCCCATCGCTGCAAATCTCCCCAAGAATGAAATATTCTGAAAAGAATATCCTGACCAGACTAATAATCTTCCGGCAGCGTATGAGTGTTCTCGAAGCATTGGGCGATTTTCGAGCTGATTCGACGATGAAGGATCGAGCCGAGGGGTGCGGGAAATGACGCGGTAGGCGGCAGGTCGACGTCTTCAGGCTTCACTCGCGGGATAGTAGCCGCCATCCAACTTTGACAAGGATTACATCCGCGTGCGCGAGTGAGAATGTCGATTACTGCGTGCTCCATTCGGCATCCGTCGGCTTGCTGTCTGCGCTTTGAACCCTCCATCACGCAGTGCCATCTCGAAAAATGAATCTTGGGGCGATTAAAGTCGTCGTCCTCGATGAGTCAATACTCGTACAGCATGACCCGCACCATCAGGCGCGGGTCATGCGGCGACTGGCCCTTCGACTTCGCATACGACGCGTAGAACTTCTGCAGGTCGAGCTGGGTTTCGGCGATGTCCGCGATGAAGCGAGAGAGATGATTCTGCGGTAACCACTCATCCAGCGACGGTGGCACCAGCATCACCGCGGCCGGCTTGAGCGCCCGGAACCGTTTATTCACCCCGCCGCCAGCCTCAACACCATCATCAACGACAGAGTCCACGTGCTCAAGCTCAGCCGCGGGGAAGAGACCCTCCGAATCGCTCAAACCCAATTTTCCCGGACCGAAAACCTAAACCCAGGAAATCCACCGGCGTTTTAAAAATTATCCTCACTGACCCACGCTCCTCGCCTAATTGAAGCTCCGAATTCTTGACCGATCCTTTCATGCTGGTCTCTTCCGCCTTGCACTCCGGTCCTGGCCGGTCGCACTTCCAGTGAATCTAGCGCCCCCCTGACTCTGCCGGCTCACCAGACCGTTCGGGTCCGTTCCTGGGCGACGACGGCCTCACGGTCGACCAAGCGTCTTAGCCCCGCCAGCGGCTGGCTCATTCGATGGTTGCCGCGGATGCGCGGTTCGACCCGGTCGAGAAACGCCCAATACCCGGCCGTGAACGGGCAGGCGTCCTCGCCGAGGCGTTTCTTGGGATTGAATGGGCAGCCTCCGCAGAAATCACTCATCGACGAGATGTAGGCGCCGCCGGACGTATACGGCTTGGTCGCGACCATGCCGCCGTCGGCATATTGCGACATTCCGACGACGTTGGCCGGCATTACCCACGGAGTTCCGTCAACGAACGCCGAGATGAACCAGTCGTTCAGTTCGCCCGGATGATAGCCGCGCTGCAGGGCCTGGTTTCCGAGGATCATGAGGCGCTGGATGTGGTGGGCCCAGCCGGTGTCGGCCACCGCCTCCAGCACGTGGCTGACGCAGGCGGCCCGCACACCAGTGCCGTCGAGCTCCCAGTACGACCGGGGTAGCGGTTCGTGCGCGGCGAGGAAATTATTGTTCATGACATAGGCGGGCCCGAGGTGCCAGTACAGGTGCCAGACCCAGTCCCGCCACCCCATGAGCTGGCGGACGACGGCCTCGACGCTCTGCAGGGGCGCCGCGCCGCTCGCGTGGGCCAACACGACCGCATCGATTACCTCCCGAGGATGCAGCAGGCCCAGGTTGAGCGGCACGCTCAACCTGGAGTGTGCCATCGCGTCGTCCCCGCGCAGGGACGCATCCTCGAACGGACCAAAGTCATTCAGTCGGGTCTCGATGAAGTCTTCGAGGGCGGCCAGGGCCTCCGCCCGGGTCGCGGCGAAGCGCCGGGGCCCATCCCGCCCGATCAGGGTGATGCGGCCATCCGCTTGCAGCCGGTCGAGGTCTCGGCGCACTTCTTCGTCGATGTCGTCTTCGACCGGCTTCCACGGGTCGGGCAGGCCGAGGGCGATGGCCGCGCGGGGTGGCGGACGGCGGTTGTCGTGGTCGAAGTTGAAGCGGCCGCCCTCGGGGTCCGGCCCGCGCATCAGTACTCCGGTCCGCGTGCGAACCGAACGGTAGAACTGCTCGAGTACGAGCCGGGAGGCCGGGCGCCCCTCGACCCAGTCGGCGAAGTCCGCCTCGCTCGTGATGAATCCGCGGCTCGGCAGCACGCTGGCGCCGAGTTCGGCCACGAGCGCCCTCGCCCCCCAGCTGGTGGGGTCGATCACCTCGAGCGGGCGACCGGAGAGCACGTCGCGATAGTGCTCCGCATGCAAGAATTCGACGCGGTCGCCGAGTTCCCGCGCCCGGTGACGCAGTGCGCTGAGGATGAGGTGTGCCTTCGCCCGGTGATAGGGCCGCCGCCCGAGGACCCCGACCGCCTCGACCAGCACAATCTGTCCGCCGTCATCGAAGTGCGGTCCAAGCTGGTCAGCGAACAGGAAGCGGGGCACCGGCATGATTGTGAGTCTAGGGCGGGGCACCCGCGACGGATTCCCTCGCCCGGCTGTTCGGGGCGGATGCCCAGCGATCCCGGGTTAGCCTCGGGTATGGGCAGGTTCACGGACAGTTGGCGATCGAACCTCCTCGGGACCCTGTCGGGCAACAGCGAGGGCCGGCCGCAGTGGGTCGGCACGATGGAGCTCGGCGATGACGCGAACTTCTTCGGCCCCGGATCGGCCGCATGGGCTGTCCACGGCGGCATGGCGACGATGGTCGCCGGGATCAGGGCGCTGCTGATGAAGACCCTGCACCCGGGGGCGATGGCCGGGGTGCACGACTGGTCCCGGTACAAGGAGGACCCGCTCGGGCGCCTCTCCGGAACGATCCAGTGGCTCGTGACTGTCACCTTCGCCGACACCGTGCGCGCGGAACTAGAGTCGACCAGGGTGGGGCGTTTCCATGACCGGGTCAGGGGCAGTTACCTCGACGCTGCCGGTGTGCGGCGGAACTATTCGGCGGGTGACCCCGAATTGTTGTCCGGGGTGCATATCGTCTTAACGGATGCTTTTCTCGAGTCACACAAGCTGTGGGGTGGTCGGGGCGCGGGCGGCGCGATCGCCGGCGGCGCCGACGGGTACGTGCGCGAGTGGGCGAAGGCCGGCGAGCTGATCGGCGTGCAGGATCCGCTCCGCTCGGCCGGGGAGCTGAGAGCTTAGCCTCGATCCACCGGTGAGAGTCGGGGTTTGACGGCGCGTTAAACCGAGAATGCCTTCCAGGTCAGGAAAAATGGAACTTACTTAGGGTTCATTTTTC
>NZ_SOFK01000052.1:0-5343 GCF_004402675.1 Cryobacterium sp. MDB2-A-1
CAATCAAACATTTACGGAGAGTTTGATCCTGGCTCAGGACGAACGCTGGCGGCGTGCTTAACACATGCAAGTCGAACGATGATGGAGAGCTTGCTCTTCGGATTAGTGGCGAACGGGTGAGTAACACGTGAGCAATCTGCCCTTGACTCTGGGATAAGCGTTGGAAACGACGTCTAATACCGGATACGACCCTTGGAGGCATCTCTGGGGGTGGAAAGAATTTTGGTCAGGGATGAGCTCGCGGCCTATCAGCTAGTTGGTGAGGTAATGGCTCACCAAGGCGACGACGGGTAGCCGGCCTGAGAGGGTGACCGGCCACACTGGGACTGAGACACGGCCCAGACTCCTACGGGAGGCAGCAGTGGGGAATATTGCACAATGGGCGAAAGCCTGATGCAGCAACGCCGCGTGAGGGACGACGGCCTTCGGGTTGTAAACCTCTTTTAGTAGGGAAGAAGCGAAAGTGACGGTACCTGCAGAAAAAGCACCGGCTAACTACGTGCCAGCAGCCGCGGTAATACGTAGGGTGCAAGCGTTGTCCGGAATTATTGGGCGTAAAGAGCTCGTAGGCGGTTTGTCGCGTCTGCTGTGAAAACCCGAGGCTCAACCTCGGGCCTGCAGTGGGTACGGGCAGACTAGAGTGCGGTAGGGGAGATTGGAATTCCTGGTGTAGCGGTGGAATGCGCAGATATCAGGAGGAACACCAATGGCGAAGGCAGATCTCTGGGCCGTAACTGACGCTGAGGAGCGAAAGCATGGGGAGCGAACAGGATTAGATACCCTGGTAGTCCATGCCGTAAACGTTGGGAACTAGATGTGGGGACCATTCCACGGTCTCCGTGTCGCAGCTAACGCATTAAGTTCCCCGCCTGGGGAGTACGGCCGCAAGGCTAAAACTCAAAGGAATTGACGGGGGCCCGCACAAGCGGCGGAGCATGCGGATTAATTCGATGCAACGCGAAGAACCTTACCAAGGCTTGACATATAGAGGAAACGGCTGGAAACAGTCGCCCCGCAAGGTCTCTATACAGGTGGTGCATGGTTGTCGTCAGCTCGTGTCGTGAGATGTTGGGTTAAGTCCCGCAACGAGCGCAACCCTCGTCCTATGTTGCCAGCACGTAATGGTGGGAACTCATGGGATACTGCCGGGGTCAACTCGGAGGAAGGTGGGGATGACGTCAAATCATCATGCCCCTTATGTCTTGGGCTTCACGCATGCTACAATGGCCGGTACAAAGGGCTGCAATACCGCAAGGTGGAGCGAATCCCAAAAAGCCGGTCTCAGTTCGGATTGAGGTCTGCAACTCGACCTCATGAAGTCGGAGTCGCTAGTAATCGCAGATCAGCAACGCTGCGGTGAATACGTTCCCGGGCCTTGTACACACCGCCCGTCAAGTCATGAAAGTCGGTAACACCCGAAGCCGGTGGCCTAACCCTCACGGGAAGGAGCTGTCGAAGGTGGGATCGGTGATTAGGACTAAGTCGTAACAAGGTAGCCGTACCGGAAGGTGCGGCTGGATCACCTCCTTTCTAAGGAGCACAGCAGTGCCGTCTGTATACAGCGGAGTAACACTGCCAAGCCATACGAAGACGAATGTTCTTCGATGGCGCTCATGGGTGGAACATTGACATTGATATGCAGAGATCATCTCTGGATCCAGTACGCCTGGTACCGCTTGCGGTGCCTCGTTGGAAAGGTCCGGTTATGAAGGAAACATATATGCACGCTGTTGGGTCCTGAGGGACCGGAACAACTGGGTTTTGCCTGGTTGGACTGTTCCTCTGGACCTTTTCTTGTCAGCAGTCGTACCGAACTTGTTCGGTCGCTGGCTTGGAGGGGTACCGCCCGTACTTTGAGAACTACACAGTGGACGCGAGCATCTTAAATTTGACAGTCTTCGGACTGCAAATTACAAAGATCTATTTATAGATCATTGGTCAATTTCGATCGTGAGACGAAAGTTTTACGATTCTTAATCGATTCAAACTCATGTGATTTCAAATTTCTAAGAGCAAACGGTGAATGCCTTGGCATGTAGAGCCGAAGAAGGACGTAGTAATCTGCGATAAGCCTCGGGGAGTTGATAAACGAACTGTGATCCGAGGATGTCCGAATGGGGAAACCCCGCCAGGCCCGTAAGGTGACCTGGTGACTCCCGCCTGAATATATAGGGCGGGTAGAGGGAACGTGGGGAAGTGAAACATCTCAGTACCCACAGGAAGAGAAAACAATAGTGATTCCGTTAGTAGTGGCGAGCGAACCCGGATGAGGCTAAACCGATCATGTGTGATAGCCGGCAGGCGTTGCATGGTCGGGGTTGCGGGACTTTTCTGCTGATTCTGCCGAACAGTGAGGGTTAGAGCGTTGTATAGACGAACAGGATTGAAAGCCTGGTCATAGAGGGTGCGAACCCCGTAGTCGAAATGCAGTAATCGCCCGAAGAGTATCCCAAGTAGCACGGGGCCCGAGAAATCCCGTGTGAATCTGTCAGGACCACCTGATAAGCCTAAATACTCCTACATGACCGATAGTGAACAAGTACCGTGAGGGAAAGGTGAAAAGTACCCCGGGAGGGGAGTGAAATAGTACCTGAAACCGTTTGCTTACAAACCGTTGGAGCCAGTCTGATTCTGGTGACAGCGTGCCTTTTGAAGAATGAGCCTGCGAGTTAGTGATATGTGGCGAGCTTAACCCGAGAGGGGAATGCGTAGCGAAAGCGAGTCTGAATAGGGCGATTCAGTCGCATGTCCTAGACCCGAAGCGAAGTGATCTATCCATGGCCAGGTTGAAGCGACGGTAAGACGTCGTGGAGGACCGAACCCACTTCAGTTGAAAATGGAGGGGATGAGCTGTGGATAGGGGTGAAAGGCCAATCAAACTTCGTGATAGCTGGTTCTCTCCGAAATGCATTTAGGTGCAGCGTTGCGTGTTTCTTGCCGGAGGTAGAGCTACTGGATGGCCGATGGGGCCTAAAAGCTTACTGACGTCAGCCAAACTCCGAATGCCGGTAAGTGAGAGCGCAGCAGTGAGACGGTGGGGGATAAGCTTCATCGTCGAGAGGGAAACAACCCAGACCACCAACTAAGGTCCCAAAGCGCGTGCTAAGTGGGAAAGGATGTGGAGTTGCACAGACAACCAGGAGGTTGGCTTAGAAGCAGCCACCCTTGAAAGAGTGCGTAATAGCTCACTGGTCAAGTGATTCCGCGCCGACAATGTAACGGGGCTCAAGCACGCCACCGAAGTTGTGGCATTGATATTTTTGGTAAGCCGCACACTTGTTGTGTTGGTTCAGCCGTGTTGATGGGTAGGAGAGCGTCGTGTGGCCAGCGAAGCGGCGGTGTAAACCAGCCGTGGAGGCTACACGAGTGAGAATGCAGGCATGAGTAGCGAAAGACGGGTGAGAAACCCGTCCTCCGAAAGATCAAGGTTTCCAGGGCCAGGCTAATCCGCCCTGGGTAAGTCGGGACCTAAGGCGAGGCCGACAGGCGTAGTCGATGGACAACGGGTTTATATTCCCGTACTGGCGAAAAACCGTCCAAGCTAATCCAGTAATGCTAAGCATCTGAATCCTCTAGATGGATCCCTTCGGGGTGAAGCGTGAGGCCTAGCGTGCGACCCTATGCTGGTGCGGTTAGCGTATTAACAGGTGTGACGCAGGAAGGTAGCTGAGCCGGGCGATGGTTGTCCCGGTCTAAGGATGTAGGCCGAGAGATAGGCAAATCCGTCTCTCATATAAGGCTGAGACCCGATGGGTAGCCCGTAAGGGCGAAATCAGTGATCCTATGCTGCCGAGAAAAGCATCGACGCGAGGTTTTAGTCACCCGTACCCCAAACCGACTCAGGTGATCAGGTAGAGAATACTAAGGAGATCGAGAGAATCGTGGTTAAGGAACTCGGCAAAATGCCCCCGTAACTTCGGGAGAAGGGGGGCCGGAGGCGTGAAGGGATTTACTCCTGGAGCGTTCGAAGGCCGCAGAGACCAGTGGGAAGCGACTGTTTACTAAAAACACAGGTCCGTGCCAAGTCGCAAGACGATGTATACGGACTGACGCCTGCCCGGTGCTGGAAGGTTAAGAGGAACGGTTAGCCGCAAGGCGAAGCTGAGAATTTAAGCCCCAGTAAACGGCGGTGGTAACTATAACCATCCTAAGGTAGCGAAATTCCTTGTCGGGTAAGTTCCGACCTGCACGAATGGCGTAACGACTTCCCAGCTGTCTCAACCGCGAACTCGGCGAAATTGCATTACGAGTAAAGATGCTCGTTACGCGCAGCAGGACGGAAAGACCCCGTGACCTTTACTACAGCTTGGTATTGGTGTTCGGTGTGGCTTGTGTAGGATAGGTGGGAGACTGTGAAGCTTGGACGCTAGTTCAGGTGGAGTCAACGTTGAAATACCACTCTGGTCATATTGGATATCTAACTTCGAACCGTGATCCGGTTCAGGGACAGTGCCTGGTGGGTAGTTTAACTGGGGCGGTTGCCTCCTAAAAAGTAACGGAGGCGCCCAAAGGTTCCCTCAACCTGGTTGGCAATCAGGTGTCGAGTGTAAGTGCACAAGGGAGCTTGACTGTGAGACTGACAAGTCGAGCAGGGACGAAAGTCGGGACTAGTGATCCGGCAGTGGCTTGTGGAAGCGCTGTCGCTCAACGGATAAAAGGTACCTCGGGGATAACAGGCTGATCTTGCCCAAGAGTCCATATCGACGGCATGGTTTGGCACCTCGATGTCGGCTCGTCGCATCCTGGGGCTGGAGTAGGTCCCAAGGGTTGGGCTGTTCGCCCATTAAAGCGGTACGCGAGCTGGGTTTAGAACGTCGTGAGACAGTTCGGTCCCTATCCGCTGCGCGCGCAGGAAATTTGAGAAGATCTATCCCTAGTACGAGAGGACCGGGATGGACGAACCTCTGGTGTGTCAGTTGTTCCGCCAGGAGCACCGCTGATTAGCTACGTTCGGAACGGATAACCGCTGAAAGCATCTAAGCGGGAAGCCGGCTTCGAGATGAGATTTCCATCCCTTCGGGGGAGAGGCTCGCAGCTAGACTACTGCGTTGATAGGCCGGATGTGGAAGAGGGGACTAAAGACCCTTGGAGCTGACCGGTACTAATAAGCCAATAATTTGATAACACACCAGTTTGAATAAGCTGCAAGCGTCCACTATGTGGTTCTCGACGTACGGTCGAGAACAACCCCGGCATCGCCCTCACAGGCAGTCGGGGTCTATAACTGAAAAATATAGAATCGATCCATCGAAAGATGTTTCGGCGGCTATAGCGAGAGGGAAACGCCCGGTCACATTCCGAACCCGGAAGCTAAGACTCTCAGCGCCGATGGTACTGCAGGGG
>NZ_SOFK01000033.1:0-6072 GCF_004402675.1 Cryobacterium sp. MDB2-A-1
CGTACGAGGACTCTGTGCGGCTGGATACCGGCGGGATTGTCACGGGTCTCCGCGAGCTCCTCGGCGCCCAGCTCGTCGCTTATCTGGGCCGGGTGTCGAACACCCGCTCTGTGCGTGAATGGGCGGACGGTTCCCGTGTACCTGGCGCGGACGTCGTCCAGCGATTGCGTACCTCTTTTTATGTGGCCGGCATTTTGAGTGAACGAGAGAGAGCGACGATTGTCCAGGCGTGGTTTCAAGGGATGAATCCGGAGTTGGGTGACAAGTCTCCCGTGGCCTTGTTGCGTGGTGAGCCGTTGGTTGTAGTCGGGCCGATCGTGGTCGCTGCGGCACGGTCGTTCATTGCTCACGGGTAGGTGCCGATGTCGACGCGGGTGCCTTGCGGGCTATTGGCCTTGTCTGGTGATGAAGTCGGCCATGCCGGGCACGGTGAATGCGACGAAACCGCGTTCGGGCGTGTAGATGTGTCCGCTCCGTATCAAGTCTCGGCGATTGACGGAGAGGTCCGTAGTGCGTTTCTTCCGCAAACGGGTCACGAGTTCGGCCATTGATGAGGGGGCGTCGTTGTCGCTGGCCATTGCGGACATGAAGGCCCGCTGTGTCGGGGTGGCCCGCTCCCATCTCGATTGGTAGAGACCCTGCTCGACCTCAGTTCGCGCTGACTCGATGCCGATTTGGGCGTCTTGAAGAGTAATGGTGTCCGTGGCTCGCACGGCCCAGACATGGCTTCCACAGGCTTGGATAAAATAGGGGTATCCCCCAGTTGCTGTCACCGCTGCATCCAGGGCGTCAGGCTCCCAGTCGACTCCGTTGGCACGGGTCGGGGCGGTGAGGGCGTCAGAGGTTGCGGTCGTGTCGAGCAACCCGATCTGGCGATAGTCATAGAGGCGCTCCGCGTAGCTGGTTGCATCGGCGAGCACGGCAGGCAGGGACGGCAACCCTGCTCCAACGAAGACGACGGGGACGGGGAAGACATCTTGGCCCAGATTGTGCAGGGCCACGTTGAGCGCAGCGAGGTCCTCGAATGAGGCTTCTTGGAGTTCATCGACGGCCAGCAAAATGACCGTGTTGGCCTCACGCGCAGCAAGCCCAATGGTTTCTAGGAGCTCTTGGAGATCGACGGCGAGATCGCCGCTGTCAGCCACGCCAGGCTCCGGATCGACGTCGACAGTGAAGGAGTAGGTCCCTGACGGGTCGACACGCACTTGGAAGGAATGCAACACGCTGGCGGCCTTGGACCAGAGCGCTTTTGCGCGGTCAGAGCTTGAGAGGATTCGTCGAAGCGCGAGGTGGAGTTCCTTGGCCAACGCGACGGCCAACGGCTTACCGCTCGAGGCTTCGACCTTCACAAAAACCAGCTTGAGTTCGGCTGCATCGCGTCCGAGCTGGTTGAGCAAGACGGTCTTCCCCACTCCGCGGAGCCCAGAGAGGATCCAGGGTCGTTCCCCCTCCCCCGTTTCCCGCGCCTGGTAGAGCCGGTTACGGAATTCACGGAGGAGGTCGGACCGGCCGGCAAGAAGAGGTGGCACCCGTCCCGCGCCGGGCTTGAACGGGTTCGTCGCAAGTTCCATAACTAAAACGATATAGCCCCGAGTAAACGAATCGTTTACTCGGTCATAGAATTCCTTATAAAATGGCGCACGGGCGCGAAAAGATGCTTCGGGAAACTCGGCGGAATCCGCCAATGGGTCGAGTCCTTCTTCGACACCCTCAAAGGAAAACTCACCCTCGAAGACCACGGTGGACGCACCGTCCCCGGCGTCTACTTCCGCGTTGCCGGTCGCCGCCTCGCCCTTGCCGCATGAATCTGGCACAACTGGCTCCTCGGAACCCCCAAAAAACGATGCCTCACCGCATACGACCAGATCTTTCGCGGGAGAGAAACGATGAACAACGCCGTCTTTGCGTAGGTCACGAGAAGGCCTGCAGTCGGCCGGTTCCGAGCTGTAGTCGGCCAGTATTCCGCCGATCGTGACCACCGATCTGACCGAGAATCGATGCCACTTGTGAGTGCCGGCGAGGGTATGAATGCCTCAGGGCCGACCTCGTGTGAGGCCGGCCCTGATGCCGTTGGATGCTGCAGCGGTTATGGGATTATTTGGTGAGCGGTGCGAGTTTCGGGTCGTTCGCGTAGGCCTCTGCTGCGTTGGCCTTGGTCACGATGACGGGCGGTAGCAAGAAGGCGGGGACGACCTTCTTGCCGTTGTCGTAGGACTTGGTGTCGTTGACCTCGGGGGTTTCGCCCTTCTGAAGTTTCTGGGCCATGGTGATCGCTTGGGTGACGAGCACGCGAGTGTCCTTGTTGATTGTTGAGTACTGTTCGCCTGCCATGATCGACTTGACTGACTCCGCTTCGGAGTCCTGACCCGTGACCACAGGAATGGGCTTACCGGAGGACTTCACCGAGGTGATGATTGCCCGTGCGAGCGTGTCGTTGGGTGAGAGAACTCCATCGATCGTCTTGGTTCCGTAGGTGCTGGTCAGGAGAGAGTCCATCCGGCTCTGCGCGTTCTCGGCTTTCCAGGCGGCGGTCGCCGTCTGCTTGATGTCGACCTGGCCGGAGCCGACGACGAGGGTGCCGTCATCGATCTTCGGCTGGAGGACGCTCATGGCGCCCTTGAAGAAGACTGCTGAGTTGGCGTCGTCGGAGGAGCCTGAGAACAGTTCGATGTTGTACGGGCCGCTCGCCTTTTTGGCCTTGAGCCCATCGATCAGTGCCTGGCCCTGGAGGGCGCCCACCTTGAAGTTGTCGTAGGCGACGTAGTAGTCCACGTCGGCGGTGTTCAGGATGAGCCGGTCGTAGGCGATCACGATCGCGCCGGCGTCGTGGGCTGCCTTGACCTGGGTGCTGAGCTGGCCGCCGTCGGCCGCGCCGATGATGATGACCTTGGCGCCCTTGGTGACCATCGCGGAGATCTGGTCTTGCTGGTCCTTGACCGTGGTGGACGCGCCCGCATACTGCACGTCCCCTGTGAAGCCCGCAGACTTGAGACCGTCTTCGAAGAGTCCGCCAGCGAGGACCCAGTTCTCCGACGTCTTTGACGGAAGGGCGACTCCGATCAACGAGTCAGCGGCGAAGCCGGCCGCTGCAGCCGTCGATCCGCTGCTCGTGTCGCTCCGGGTGGAACACCCGGAGAGTGCCATCAGTGCCACCGCGGCTATTGCTGTGGTCGCGAGGAGTTTTTTCATGTGTGTTTCGCTTTCTTCTCAGTGGTGTTGGGCAGGGTGGTGAAGGTGTGGGGAGAGGGCGCGGCCGAGGTCACGACGACAGGGTCGCCGTGGGCCTCGCGGTGTCTGGTGTTCCAGATCCGGGCACAACGAGGGGTGGTTCGGGCGGGAACTCATTTGTCTTGCGGTTGCGGGTGAGGAGTCCAATGATTGATGGTCGGCCTTGGCTCTTGTTCAAGACGTCCACTCCCACTGCGACCAGGAGTACGAGGCCCTTGATGATCTGTACGCGGTCCGCGCCGACGCCGAGCAGTTGCAGGCCGTTGTTAAGCACAGCCATCACGAGCCCACCGACGATGGAACCGGTCACGGTGCCGATGCCGCCGGACACGGCGGCGCCTCCGATGAAGACCGCGGCGATCGCGTCGAGTTCCCAGCTGAGGCCGTCCTGTGGACCAGAGGCGACCGAGCGGGCTACGAAGATCATCCCGGCCAGGGCCGCGAGGATCGACATGTTCATCATGACGAGAAAGTTGACCCGGCGGGACTTGACGCCGGAGAGTTCGGCCGCGAGCTTGTTTCCGCCGACGGCGTAGATGTGGCGTCCGAAGATCGTGTTCTTCGTCACGAAGGCGTAGAACAACACGAGTACTCCGAGGATGATTCCTGAAACGGGGAAGCTCGTTCCGGTGCGCCCACCCGCGAACAGTACCGTCGCATATACGACGACGCTGCTGAGGAGTACGACCTTTACCGCGCTCACCCAGAGTGGGGCGGGACTAGAGCCCATGATCCGCTGCACCTTTCGGCTGCGCCACTCAGACATGACCACGGCGATCACGACAATCAGTCCGAGCAGAAGCGTGAGGTTGTTGTACCCCGTGTACGGGCCCACCTCCGGGAGATATCCGGCACCGATGACGGTGAAGCCTTCTGGGACGGGGACCGTGTTCGCGTTGCCGATGAGTTGGTTACCGCCTCGGAATATGAGCATCCCGGCGAGGGTGACGATGAAGGCCGGCACGCCGATATAGGCAACCCAGAAACCTTGCCACGCCCCAATTAGGGCACCAACGACGAGGCCGAACACGATGGCAACCGGCCAAGGGAAGTGCCAGTCCTGCATTGAGGTCGCCACGACGATGCCGGCAAAAGCCGCAACGGACCCGACAGAGAGGTCAATGTGGCCCGCGATGATGACCATCACCATGCCGATCGCGAGGATCAGGATGTAGGAATACTGGCTAACGAGGTTGATCAGGTTGCCCGAAGACAGTGTCAGGCCGTGCGTCAGGTATTGGAACAGCACGATGATCGCGATCAGGCTGAACAGGATCCCGAACTGGCGCAGACTGGACCTGCCGCCGCCGAACATTCTCCGCAGGTCACGGATCCCTCCGCTCGTGTTCTTTTCGGTATTCAACTGCTGGCTCATTTGCTGTAGGCCTTCTTCCGGGCGCTGGTCATGCTCTTCATCAGGGTTTCGGGGTCGGCCTCCGCCGCGAGGATGCAATTGGTGATTGCTCCCTCGAAGACCGTGTAAATGCGGTCGGCGAGGCCCAGCAGCTCGGGCAGCTCCGAGGAGATCAGGACCACTCCCTTACCCTGGGAGGCCAGTTTCTGGATGATGCCGTAAATCTCGTACTTCGCGCCGACATCGATGCCCCGGGTCGGCTCGTCGAGGATCAAAAGGTCCGGATCGGTGAACATCCACTTAGCCAGCACGACTTTCTGCTGGTTGCCGCCCGAGAGCTTGTTCACACCCGCGTCCACGCTCGACGTTTTGATTCGTAGGCTCGTGCGGAAGCTTTCCGCGATTGCGTATTCCTTCTCGTCGTTGACAACAGGGCCGCGGGAGATCTTAGACAGCTTCGCGGACACGATCGACCGTTTCACGTCATCGAGCAGGTTCAAACCCAACGCCTTGCGATCCTCACTCACGTAGGCAAGACCGTGGTCAATGGCATCCGAAACGCTGCGGAGCTCGATTTCCACGCCGTCCTTGAATAGGCGGCCTGACAAGTAGTTGCCGTAAGAGCGGCCGAAGATACTCATCGCAAGCTCCGTTCGCCCGGCACCCATTAGGCCGGCAATGCCGACAATCTCGCCCCGGCGAACATTAAGGCTCGAGTTCTTCACGACCATCCGCTCGGGTACCTGCGGGTGTTGCACATTCCAGTCGCGTACCTCGAAGAACACCTCGCCAATGTCGGGGGTGTGCTCCGGGAACCGGCTTTCGAGGCTCCGGCCGACCATGCCACGAATGATGCGGTCCTCGTTGACGCCGTCGTTGACGACGTCGAGTGTTTCGATGGTCTTGCCGTCGCGAATGATGGTGATGGAATCGGCGACCTGCTCGATCTCGTTCAGCTTGTGCGAGATCATGATGGAACTGATGCCCTTGCCTTTGAGCCCCCGAATCAAGTCAAGCAGATGCTGAGAGTCCGCTTCGTTGAGGGCCGCCGTCGGCTCGTCCAGAATCAGGACCTTAACCGACTTGTTGAGCGCCTTGGCGATCTCAACCAATTGTTGCTTACCGACGCCGATGTTCTTGATCAAGGTGTCAGGGTCATCGCGGAGGCCGACCCGGGCAAGAAGTTCCAAAGCGGTCTTCTTGGCCTTGATCCAATCGATGGCACCCCATCTGGTGGGCTCATTGCCGAGGAAGATGTTCTCGGTGATCGAGAGTTCAGGGATGAGCGCGAGTTCCTGGTGGATAATCGCGATGCCAGCCGCTTCGCTGGAGCGAATGTCCTTGAAATGGACGTCCTTTCCCTGGAACACGATGTCCCCGCTGTAGGTGCCATACGGGTAGACGCCCGAGAGCACCTTCATCAGGGTCGACTTGCCCGCCCCGTTCTCACCGCAGATCGCATGGATCTCCCCCGCCGTCACCGTGAGCGA
>NZ_SOFK01000027.1:0-6503 GCF_004402675.1 Cryobacterium sp. MDB2-A-1
GAGGGACTGGACATGGTGGGACTTCCTGATTCTCGCCCTACGTCAAACGGCGAACTTGCTCTGAGCTACCCGCCTCAACTCACCCTGACACGTAGGGCAGTGGCACCCGACGATGCGAGTGCCTGTGCCGTGACATGGCCGGCGGTGTGTTCTCTCAAGTTGTGGCCGCCTGTCTCGATCCAGATGGTGTCAATCTCGTTGCGCGCATTGGGTGCAAAACACCGGTGATGCCTGATCGTGACGCCGCTCGAGGAGTTCCAGCAACATGCTCCTGGTGCTTTCGTCGGGGCTCGTGCTTGAGCCACACATCGATCATCACCTGCTAGACCGCGGCGTGCTTGTTTAAGGCCTTTTTGATTCCGGCTGGTTTGTCGCGGGCCGAGCTCCACTTCGAGCTCTGGACGGAAGGAGCAATGCAGATGGCCCCCCGCATAAATATTCGGTGGCTCCCGAGCGCGCTACTGGCCATACCGCCCGGTGGCCCCCAAAGGCAATATCGGTGGCCCCCGGAAGCGCTAATACTCATTTGGGGAATCGTCAGCGCATTGCCGGTGGGCAAAATGACATGGATCGCACTAACGGATGGCTCGCCCGTTTCGTAAGCCAGCGCTCTCAAACGCCACAACTCACGGCGCTCGGGCATGCGACCGTCGGGGCTCTCGGCGGCATCGGCTTCACCGTGTCGCTTTTGTTGAACAAGCTCGCTCTGGGTGGTTCGGGAGCTGTCGCCGACGAGGGAACACTCGCAGTGTTACTGGGGTCGGTGATCTCAATGGTGGTGGCCGCCGTTTTGATCTCCCGTCTCGCCGCTGTCCACCGCCGCGAGGGCGTTCGTTCTAGGTCCGATCTCGAACCGGACTGAACTCACGGCGCTGCAATTCGTGAAAAAGGAACTGCCGACCACGAACGCGATTCGCGGCAGCGTGACCCGAGGTTCCCAGCCAACAGTGGTCACTGTCACAAAACGCCCCGTGCCCAAGTGGAAGTTCGCAGCCAGTCCGAGTATGACAACTCGGACGATACTTTGCGCGAATAGTGATGGCTTGCAAGGCTTCTCGTTGACGCTGAAGGCTATATCCCGGTGGCACCTTTGCCGGGTCGGATTGCCCCGGTTTCGTATCCGAGAACGACGGCGTGAACCCGGTCACGGAGCTGAAGTTTGGTCATCATCCGGCTGACGTGGGATTTTGCGGTTTGCTCCGCGATATAGAGTTTCGACGCTATTTCGCGGTTTGAAGCCCCCGACGCAACCAGCATGAAGACGTCTCGTTCGCGTTCGGTCAGTTCATTCAGCACGGTCGCTGAGGTGAGCCCTGCGGGCCGGCTGTCTACGAAGTTCTCGATGAGACGTCGCGTGACACTGGGTGCAAGCAGGGCGTCGCCGGCTGCGACCGTGCGAACGGCGGTAGCCAACTGTTCCGGTTCGGTGTCTTTAAGTAAGAATCCGCTGGCCCCGGCCCGGAGGGCTGCGTAGACGTAGTCGTCGATGTCGAACGTGGTGAGCATGATAATGCGGGGAATGTGGGCCGTTCCGATCGGAGAGATGAGTTGCCGGGTGGCATCTATCCCGTTCATGTTGGGCATTCGCACGTCCATCAGGACGATGTCAGGGTGTGCAGTGCGGTTTTGGCGCACAGCTTCAACGCCATCGTTTGCGTCTGCAACAACAGTCATGTCCGGTTGGGCGCTGAGAATGGCTGTGAGTCCGACCCGGTACATCGGTTGGTCATCGACGACCATGACGCGAATACTCATAGGTCGCCGTTCTTGGTTGTCTCGGCGCATACCGGAAAGGCCGCGAAAACACGGAAACCCCCCTCGGGCGTTGGCCCGTGTTCGGTCTGGCCGCGCAATTGAGCGGTACGTTCTTGAATGCCCTGAAGTCCTCGACCGCCGGTTCCGAGCGCTTCGGCTGGGCGGTGCATTGTCGGATCTGGTTCGGCCGGGTCGTTGGTGATTTCGACCTGCAGCTTGTCTTTGACGATCTGGAATTGCACTGACACCGCCGCGCCGGGGGCGTGGCGAAGAGCGTTGCCCAGCGCCTCCTGCACCGTTCGGTATGCAGCCAATTGCACAACGGAGGAGAGGGTCGTCGCGTTCGAGCCGATACTGAGAGTGACAGGAGAACCGGCCCTGGTCGTCACGAGTGCGAGTTCCTTAAGGTCGGATAGCTGTGGCTGGGGAGAGAATGGTAAGTCTCGCGCGTCGGGGCGGAGCACGCCGAGCACCTGCCGCATTTCGTTGAGCGCAGAACGAGCGGAACGCGCGATGTTCTCGAATTCTGCCCGGGTTTCATCATCGAGATCGGGAATCCGGTAGGGCGCCGACGAGGCCTGAATGTGAACTAGTGACATGCTGTGAACAACAACGTCGTGCATCTCTCTGGCTATTCTGCCGCGTTCTTCGGCGTGTTCCCGCCGGGCGTGTTCGAGCTCCACGTCCCGTTTTGCGGACGCGAGTTGGTCGCGGATTCGTTGGCGTTGCCCGATCGCTATCGACAGAGCCAGTACCAGGGCACTGATGGAAGAATCGCCAATGATACTGCTTTGCCAATTTGTGAGCCCGCCTGTCGGCCGAGACATGATGGCGGCAACGAGCAAGATCAATACAATTCCCAACCACCATACCGCCAGGGGCAACAACCAGCCGCCCCAAATTCCGAGTACCGCGATCAGCGCACAAAAGGCGAGCAAACCGGTGATGGGCAATGGCCAATATTGTCCGGGGCTGTGGGCCGTGAGCACGATGAGACCTGCGAGTGCCCCGAGATTGAGCATCGAGCCGATCTTGGGAAAACGGGGCGCGAGAAGGATGCTTCCACAGAGAATCGTGAAGGTCAGGAAAGTCAGCGCAATAGGAGTGTCATAGACATCGATAGTTACCGGAACCGCCGTGCTAAAGAGGGCGATAGTGATGATGGCTAGAACAGACCAGGCGAGGGCGCGGGGTCGCCGCAGCCGGGCAACCGCCCCGGGGTAGAGCCGTCGCAACTGGTGACGAAACAGGAGCATTGCCAACTATTCCTTCTGAGTAGGTAGACCACTGCGCTTGGGTGTCGCCGTTGGCCCGCGATCTCGACTCTACGCACAATGACGCGCTGGACCAGCCCCCTCGGGTACATGCCACCCCCTACCGGCGTAGGGGTGTGGTCGGTACCCGCAGTCATTGTCTACATGAATGCCTTGTCCTTAAAGTCAGCGGGTGCCGCGATCTTCGGCACCCGCCCGAACCTCAAGGAGAACCCTATGAAAAGCCCTAATCGCTGTGCAGAATTCACTGACACCGCGGCACCGGACGGCGTGATTGTCGCCAGCCCCGTTGCCGCCGCTATTTCTGGGGTGGTGACGCACTGATGGCTGCACTTCTGGCACCGCCCAGCAGGATGTCACAGGCCACCCCACCCCGAACGCCAACCGACCATGGCTTCTTCTGGAAGCTCGGCGGATGGTGCGCCGAACGCCGATGGGCGGTCATCATCACCTGGACGCTCCTGCTGGTCGCCGTCACGCTCGGGAGCTCGGCGTTGAACGGTGCATACAACGCTGCATTCGTCCTCCCCAATTCCTCGGCACAAATCGGCGCCGACCTCCTCAAAAGCCACACGGACCAAACCGGAAAGGCCGCCCGGGGGACCGCATCAGGCGACGTCGTATTTCACGTTTCCTCCGGAACACTGGCAGCCCAACAGTCGGCCATACAGGCTTCCATCACCTCCATTGCGAGTCTCAGCTCGGTTCGTGCAGTGAGCGATCCCTTCGCCTCCATGTCTGCCAACGGTCAGGTCGCAGTCGCCTCAATCACCTACAAAGACACCGTCACAGCCTTAGACACACCCGACGCAAGCGCCGTAGATTCTGCTGTCAGCGCGGTGAGGACAGCGGGCATCAGCGTCGACTATGGTGGCGACCTCGGAGGCGCCGCTGGGCCATCCTCCGCAACAACGAGCTCCGAGCTCGTCGGGATCGGAGTCGCGATCCTGATCCTGCTCCTCGCGTTCGGAAGCGTACTCGCTACGTTGATTCCCGTTGTCAGCGCTGTGATCGGCATCTTTGCGGGTATCGGTGTTCTGGGCATTGCCAGCGCCTACTTCGCCTTCCCGAGCGAGGCGCCGACCATCGCGCTGATGATGGGGCTTGGCGTCGGAATCGACTACGCCCTCTTCCTCTCAACCCGGTTCAGACAACTCATCAAGGACGGTCTCGACCCAGTCGCCGCGGTCGCCACGACCGTTGGCTCCAGTGGCCGCGCCGTGGTCATCGCCGCCGCTACCGTCGTGATCTCGCTGATCGGTCTCTACGCGTCGGGCATCACCTACATTGGGCAGCTTGGCGTGTCGGCCAGCATCACCGTCGCGGTCGCCGCCCTGTCGGCAATCACGCTCGTTCCCGCACTCCTGGCAGTTGCAGGTCGACGAATCGACGTCCTCAAAGTTCGCAAGAACCCTATCGCTGAACCGGTCACGAACGCGCAGGGCTGGCAGCGGTACGCAACCGCACTGAGCAAGCACCCCGCCGCCTATCTCACTGCTGGGCTTGGGCTGCTTGTCCTGCTTGCCCTGCCAGTCCTGACCATTCAGATCGGAAACCCAGGCGTTCGAGCCTTGTCCACCCAAACGACAGAACGTCGGGCATCGGATGCCATCGACGCGGGGTTCGGCCCCGGATACCAAGCACAACTCGTCGTCGTAGCCCGGGCACCCCAAGGCCAGACCGACGCCCAGCTTGCAACCGAAGCCACAGCCCTAAATGAGACCCTCACCTCAACGCCAGGTGTGGCCTCCGTGACAAAGTTCGCACCCACCACGGACAAAATGCTCCTCGTGGGAAAGGTCACACCCACCACCTCCGTCGGCGACACCGCCACCGCCAACCTGATCTCCCGGCTAGACGCCACGGTCCTACCAGGCCAAATGAAAACTTTCGGGTATGCCGGCTACGTCACCGGAGGAGTCGCCACATCGATCGCACTCCAGCAAGCTGTCGCATCATCGTTGCCCACGATCATTTTCACGGTCGTAATCGCGGCAATCCTCCTAATGCTTCTCACCTTCCGATCCCCAGTGCTTGCCCTCAAAGCAGGAATCATCAACCTTCTCTCAATCGGTGCCTCATATGGGGTCCTCGTCGCAGTATTCCAGTGGGGCTGGGGCTCGAGCTTCCTCGGCGTCGCCCAACCAATCCCGATCGTCTCGTACGTGCCCATGCTGATGTTCGCCATCATCTTCGGCCTCTCGATGGACTATGAAGTATTTCTGCTTTCACGCATCAGGGAGGCATGGATACGGGGAGACAGCAATAGAGATAGCGTCGCCCACGGACTTTCCGTGACAGGCCGAGTAATCACGTGTGCGGCCGTAATCATGGCCTGCGTGTTCTTCTCATTCCTTCTCACAACGAGCATCACTATCAAGATGCTCGCGCTCGGCCTGGGTATCAGCGTCCTCATCGACGTCACCGTCGTGAGACTCGTGATCGTTCCATGCGCAATGTACCTTTTCGGACGCGCCAACTGGTGGACACCCAAATGGCTGGACCGCATCCTGCCTCACCTTGAGCCCTAACAGAACTCGTCTGCACGCGGAAATGCCCTGCTATCGCCAGGTACCCCCCGTTATTTTCTTCGTAGGCCCAATCAGTGTGAGCTGGGAGGGTGTTGGCCTGTCGGGCCCGGCATGATTGCTGCCCCCAGTCGTTCATGATCCGGGGGGGGTGTTGTCACCGGGCCTGACTGGCATCAGGTGATCGCTGATCGGGCCTGGACCGGGACTCGTCCCAGACCATTCGTAACGTGGATGCCAAGACTTGACGCCGCGGCACAGGCCAACGAAACGAAGCCTGGAACGGAGAATTCATGATCGAGAACTACGACACCGTTGACGTGCTTATCGGCGTTGAGGCGAACATCACGCCGTTGCATCGGACCGGGCGGGGAAACAACTCTTCGACAAAGCGCTGCCCAACGAAGAGATCAAGCTGTGGGACCTGATCGGGCAGTTGAAGGAGCGCGGTCGGGTGTTGTTCGTCGTGGATCAGCCAGCCACGATCGGTGCGATGCCGATCGCGGTCGCGCAGGCCGAGAACGTGCTCGTGGACTACCTGCCGGGCCTGGCCATGCGCCGGCTCGCGGACCTCCACGCGGGGAAGCGAAGACCGACGCCCGGGATGCCGCGAGCTTTTTCGTGGACAGCAGTTCTGACACCTTTGTGATCCGTTCTAGAGCGTTGCGCCTCACGCGGATCGGAAACGATCAATTCTGGACCGTCGAGAACTTTTGGAGGTTTACGACAGCTTTGTAGCAGCTGATGTGCTTCACCGGTGAAGGCTGGTTGGGCCGATTACCCCTGCGCTGTTGGACGAACGACGATCTCTCCGACGTCGATGCCGGCGGGTTGTTCAATGGCGAAGGGGTCACGTCCCGCTGAGTGGTGGAGTTTCTCAACACCGTGCGGGTCAGTTGTTCTAGCTTAGGCGGCGGCGAGTTCTGGGAGAATCACCGCCTCGTCC
>NZ_SOFK01000046.1:0-9846 GCF_004402675.1 Cryobacterium sp. MDB2-A-1
GATCGATCGCCATCTGGCGCACCTTCGGGTCGATGTGGGTCAGGCTGCCGAACTTGTAGGCGTCATCCTGGAACGTGTTCGAGTTGACCGTGCCGAGCGCGAGGCCCTTCTCCGCGGCGAACTCGCGCAGACCGGTGTAGTCGTCGACCTTGTCCCACGGGATGTGCAGGGCCACCTTCGGCGAAAGGCCGGTGACCTGGTGCACCTGCGCGGCGTCGGAGATCTTCTCCTGGATGGTGCGCGGGGTGCCGGGCGTGCCGAACACCTTGAACCGGGTGCCGGAGTTGCCGAACGCCCAGGACGGCAGTTCGATGACCTGCCCCTCGAGCTGGGCCAGGGTGTCGGGGCTGATGCTCACGTTGTGCTTCTTTCGGTCGGGGCAGCGGATGCGGCGGCGAGGGAGTCGAGTTGGTCTTCCAGATTGAAGATCTCGGTCAGTTGGAGGAAACCGGTGTCTGGGGCACCGTCGAGGGCGACGAAGAAGTCGCCCATCTCGGCCTGCCAGCGGGCGTTGACCTCGGTTGCGGCCATGCCCGTCTGGGCGGCGGCGAGGCTCGCGGTCTCGAAGTAGCCGATCAGCAGCCCGTCGTCGCGCAGGAAAATGGAGTAGTTGTTCCAGCCCGTGCTCTTGAGGGCCAGCAGCATGTCGGGCCAGACTGCGGCGTGGCGACGACGGTATTCGGGGATCAGCTCCGGCTTGACCTGGAGCTGGAAGCACACGCGGTGCTGGGTATCGCTGCTCGACATTGAGGTTCCTTGCTGGTTCGGATTCCGAAAATGAATCGATTCAAGTTTGCCGTGCGGAGCGCATTCCCGCAAGGCCGCGGGACGGATGCAACCGGCATCCGCCCCGCAGCCGACTCGCGCGGGCACTGCGATACTGCGGGTGATACGGGGTTGTGCGCGTGGAACGACCTAGAAGTTGAAGTCCGCGATGTTCTCCTTGGTGAATGTGAACGGCTCGCCGAGGAGCACGGTGGCATCCTTGCCGACGGTGAATTCGCCGAGGGCGCCTGCGGTGAACTTGTCGCCTTCCTTGCCGGTGATGGTGCCGTCGATCAGGGCCTTGGCGCCGTAGGCGGCGAGGTAGCCGAGGTCGGCCGGGTTCCAGAGCGCGAATGCCGTGACCGTGCCGTCGTTGACGTAGTCACGCATCTGGTTCGGCGTGCCGAGACCGGTGAGCGCGACCTTGCCCTTGTACTGCGAGGTCTGCAGGTAGCGGGCCGCCGCTGCGATGCCGACCGTTGTGGGCGAGATGATGCCCTTCAGGTTCGGGTGCGACTGGAGCAGGGCCGCCGTCTTGTCGAAGGAGGTCTGGTCATCGTCGTTGCCGTAGACGGTGTCGACGAGCGTGACGTTCGGGTGGTTCGCGGCGAGTTCCTTCTTCATCGTCTCGATCCAGGCGTTCTGGTTGGTCGCGTTGGCCGAGGCGGAGAGGATGGCGACCTCGCCGGTGTCGCCGATCTGCTTGGTGATCAGGTCGACCTCGATCTTGGCGATGCCGTCGGCCGTGGCCTGGTTGATGTACAGGTCGCGGTACTGCGGGTCGGTGTCCGAGTCGAAGGTGACGACCTTGGTGCCGGCCGCTCGGGCCTCGTTGAGGGCGCTGCCGATCGCCGTGGGGTCGTCGGCGGAGATGATGATCGCGCCGACTCCCTGCTGGGTGAGCGTGTTGATGAAGCTGACCTGGGCATCGGCCGCGGCGGTCGCCGGGCCGACCTCGGCGTAGGTTCCGCCGAATTCGGTGATCGCCTTGGATCCGCCCTTGTCGGAGGTGTCGAAGTAGGCATTGCCGAGGTTCTTCGGCAGGAACGTGATCGCGTAGTTCTTGTCGCCGGAGCCGGACGCAGCTGCACCGGTGGAGGTGTCGGTCGAGGCCGAACTGGAGCATCCGGTGGCGAGGAGGGCGATGGCTGCGACGCCGGCGACGAGCGCGACAGCGCGGGCGCCGTGGCGCCGGGTGGTGGTGGAAGGAGACATCGTTGTGCCTTTCAGGTGGGGTGAAGCGGATGTTGGTGGTCGGGCGAGGGAACGGAGCGGTTACTGCTTCTGTTTCTCTGGCGTGGCACGACGGAAACGCAGGCTGCGGAACCACGACAGAAATCGGGGGGAGAGCACGGACAGGATCAGCAGGGCGCCGGTGATGATGTTGATGACGTCCGAGCTGACATTGGCGAGGCGGAGCGCGCTCTGCAGCACGCCGATCAGGAGCACGCCGGCGATGACGCCGTGGATGGCGCCCTTGCCGCCGAAAATGGACACTCCACCCAGGAGGACCGCGGCGATGACCGACAGCTCGAGTCCCATCGCATTGTCACCGCGAGCGCTGCCGTAGCGGAAGGTCCAGTAGATTCCGGCGAGCGCGGCGATCAGCCCCGTGAGCATGAAGGCGACGACCTTGGTCCGGTTGACGTGCACTCCGGAGAAGTGCGCGGTCTCCGTGCTGAAGCCGATCGCCACGATTCCGCGGCCGAAGGGGGTGAAGTGCAGGAGAGCGACGAAGACCACGATCAACGCGACGACCAGCACCATGGCGACGGGGATGCCGGTGCTGCCGAACTTCGACTGGGCGAGGCCGGTCCAGAACGCCGGGAAGCTCGTGACGGCGGTCGTCCCGAGCAGGCCGACGGCGATGCCGCGATAGAGGGCGAGCGTGCCGATGGTGACCGCGAGCGAGGGCAGGCCGACCACGGTGACCAGGAGCGCATTGATCAGGCCCGCGACGAGGCCCATCACCAGGCAGGCGACGATGGCGACCGGGACCGGCCAGCCGGCCTGGGTCAGGATACCGAGCAGGACACTGCTCAGGCCGAGCGTGCTTGCGACGGAGAGGTCGATCTCGCCCATCATGATCACGAGGGTCATCGGCAGGGCGATCATCAGGATCGGCGCGACGTCGAGGAGCAGGAAGCCGAGCGTCGTGGTGGTGCCGAAGCGGCGCACCTCGAGCGAGGCGATCACGATCACGAGGATGAGGGCGACGATGACCGCCATCTCGCGGGTGAGGAGCAGGCGCATCCAGAAGGGTCGACCGTACTCGGCGTAGACGCGCGTGCCGGTCCGGCTGTCGGCCGGGGCGGAGATGGTCATGCGGAGACCTCCCGTTCTGAAATGAGTTGGCGGGAGAGTCGGAGCGAGAGGACCCGGTCGAGCACGATAGCGCCGATGATGAGGGTGCCCACGACCGCCTGCTGCCAGAAGTCGGGGATGCCCAGGATAGGCAGGGCACGGTTGATGGTGAGCAGCAGGACCGCACCGATGGCCGCGCCGTAGACGGTGCCGCTGCCGCCGAAGATCGCGACGCCGCCGATCACGGCAGCGCCGACGGCCTGCAGCTCGAGCCCGGTGCCCGTCTGCGAGTTGGTCGTTCCGTAACGGGCAGCGAAGAGCACGCCGGCGAGCCCGGCGAGGGCGCCGCAGAGCAGGAAGGCGACGAGGATGCGACGGGTGACGCCGAGTCCGTAAAGCTGCGCGGCATCGGGATCCGAACCGATCGCGTAGAGCTCCCGACCGCCTCGCTGGTTGCGCAGGTACCAGCCTGCGACGAGCACCACGATCAGCGCGATGATCGTGAGGTACGGCACGAAGAGCAGCGCACTCGTGCCGAGGGCGAGGAAGTCCTTGGGCAGGTCGGACGCGTTCACCCGGTTGCTGCCGGCCCAGAGCACGTTGATGCCCCGGTAGGCATACAGGGTTCCGAGCGTGATCACGAGGGCCGGCACCTTGCCGAACGCGACGAGCGCGCCGTTGAGCAGGCCGAGCGCAGCACCGAGTGCCATGCCTGCGGCGAAGACGACGATGATCGGGATGCCGGGCACGTCGATGAAAAGGCGCCCGGTCAGGTAGGCCGTCAGTCCGACGACAGAGCCGACCGAGAGGTCGACCGATCGGGTGATGATCACGATCGCCTGGCCGACGGCCACGAGCACGAGGATCGACGGGGTGAGGAGCAGGTCCCGGAATCCGTCCTGGCTGAAGAGGAAACTCGGGTTCTTGATCGTGGTGATGAGCACAACGATCACGAGGGCGGCGAGGATGCCGGTCTCGCGGGAACGCAGGAAGGTGCGCAGACCGCGCTGGAACGCTCCGCCGCCCGCTCCGGTGGGCGTCTGGGTGCTGGTTGTCGTGGTCACTGGATGGACTCCGTTGAGTGGGTGGCAGCGAACATGATGGACTCGGCCGTGGCATCCGCCCGGGAGATCTCCGCGGTGATGCGGCCTTCGCGGACGACGAGCACGCGGTCGGCCATACCCAGGATTTCCGGCAGTTCCGAGGAGATCATCACGATCCCGAGGCCCTCACCCGCGAGCTGCGAGAGCAGGCGATGCACCTCGGCCTTGGTTCCGACGTCGATCCCGCGGGTGGGTTCGTCGATGATGAGCACCTCGGGGTTCGTCGACAGCCACTTACCGAGCACGACCTTCTGCTGGTTTCCGCCGGAGAGCGTGCCGACCTCGGTGTCGAGGGCGTTCGTCTTGACCTCGAGGCGGCCGGCCCAGTCCTTGGCGGCCCGGTTCTCGAGGCTCGAGTCGATGAACCCGAAGCGACTGAGCCGGGTACGGGTCGAGAGTGTCAGGTTGCGGGCGACGGATGACTCGAGCACGAGGCCCTGCTTCCGGCGGTCCTCGGGCACGAGGGCCATTCCGGCAGCCATGGCCGCGGTCGGGTTGAGCTTCGGAACGGACTTCCCGTGCATCCGCACGGCTCCGGAGTCGTAGCGGTCGACGCCGAAAACGGCACGGACGATCTCGCTGCGACCGGCGCCGACGAGGCCCGAGAGCCCGACGATCTCGCCGGACCGCACCGTGAAGGACACATCGTGGAAGACACCGGCGGAGGTCAGCCCCTCGACTTCGAGCAGCACGTCGCCGACAGGGGCGACCTCCTTCGGGAACAGGTCGGTGACCTCTCGGCCGACCATCCTGCGCACGATCTCGTCGACGCTCGTGGACTGGATTGCATCGGTCGAGATGTATTGCCCGTCGCGCATGACCGTGATGGTGTCGCAGAGGGCGAAGACTTCGTCGAAGCGGTGCGAAATGAAGACCAGGGCGCGGCCCTCGTCACGCAGGCTGCGGGCGACGGCGAAGAGCCGGTCGACCTCGACGCCGCTGAGGGCTGCGGTGGGTTCGTCCATGATCAGCACCCGGGCGTCCACCGAAATGGCCTTGGCGATCTCGATGATCTGCTGGTCGGCGATCGACAGCCCCTCGGCCGGGCGGTCGGGGTCGATTCGCACCGCGAGGCGGGTGAACAGTTCCTCGGCCTCAGCGCGCATGGCCTTGCGGTCGATCCGGCCGAAGCGCTGGGTCGGCTGGCGACCCATGAAGATGTTCTCCGTGACCGAGAGGTCGGGGAAGAGGGTGGGCTCCTGGTAGATGACCGCGATGCCGGCCGCCTTGGCCTCGGCCGTCGAGCGGAAGTCGACGCTTTCGCCGCGGAGCAGGAAGTCCCCCGCGTCGCGCTGGTAGAGTCCGGCGACGATCTTGACGAGGGTCGACTTGCCCGCGCCGTTCTCGCCCACGAGGGCGTGGATGGAGTTCATGTGCACGGTGAGGTCGGCGGACGTCAGCGCGACGACCGATCCGAAGGCCTTGGCCACTCCACGCAGTTCGAGGGCCGGCGGGCCGGAATTACTGGGGCTGATCGACATTGATAGGTCCTGACCTCCACATTGAGGAACGCTGGGGAAACGCGCGAGCGGGCGTTGAATCGTTTTAATTCTGCGAACACAGGGAAATCTATTTCGATGCCACCGCAGCTGTCAAGTAACAACTGCGTAACGACGAGCTATTCTCGGAGCATGGTGGCGGCGGGCGGAACAAACCCCGACCCGCCGCGAAATACACCGCGCGGATGCCGGTGGCTGGATATCCGCGCCCCGATCTGACACGATTCATCGTGGCCCCGTGCGGCCCGATCTGGAGAAGACCCGATGTCCGTAAGCGTGCGTGAGGTGGCCGCGACTGCCGGCGTGTCCGTCGGCACGGTGTCGAATGTGCTCAATCGCCCGGACAAGGTTTCCCCGAGCACCGTCGAACGCGTCCAGGCGGCGATCAGCCAGCTCGGTTTCGTGCGCAACGACGCAGCCCGCCAATTGCGTGCCGGTCGCAGCCGGAGCATCGGCCTCGTCGTCCTCGACGTCGCCAACCCCTTTTTCACGGATGTCGCGCGCGGCGCCGAAGACCGCGCAGCCGAGGACGGCCTCACGGTGCTCCTGGGCAACAGCGACGAGAACCCGGGGCGCCAGAGCGCCTATCTCGACCTCTTCGAGGAACAGAGGGTGCACGGCGTGCTCATCTCACCCCTCGGGGACGTCGGCGACCGCCTCTCGCGGCTCCGCGCCCGCGGCACACCGACCGTGCTCGTGGACCGCGAGATCGCCGACCGGAGCTTCTCGTCCGTCGCCGTCGATGACGTGGCCGGCGGATACCTCGCCGTGAGCCACCTCGCCGCCATCGGACGGACCCGGATCGCCTTCGTCGGCGGGCCCCACAGCATCCGCCAGGTCGTCGATCGGCTCGAGGGCGCCCGCAAGGCCGTCGCCGAGCACCCGGGGGTCGTCCTCGAGACGATCGACACGGACTCGCTCTCGGTGTTGCAGGGGCGGTCCGTCGGTGAACAGCTCCTCGCCCGCCCGGCGGGAGAACGCCCGGACGCCGTCTTCGCGGCCAACGACCTGCTCGCGATGGGCGTGCTCCAGGCACTGAATATGCTCGGCGACGTACGCGTCCCCCGCGACATCGCCCTGATCGGATACGACGACATCGCCTTCGCGTCCGCTGCCGTTGTACCGCTTTCGTCGATCCGCCAGCCGAGCGCCCTGATCGGGTACACGGCCGTCGACCTGCTGATGCGCGAGGCGGAGGGCGGCGAGGACTTCGAGCACGAGCAGATCCAGTTCCAGCCCGAGCTCATCATCCGCGAGTCGACCGCCGGCTAGGCGAGACATCCGCCTGCCCGCACCCGCTTCGCGCCCGCCCGCGCGCCCCGCGTCCGCGCCGGTTTCCGCTGCCCGCGCCCCGTGACGACGGAAACCGCGCCGGTTTGCGCAGGTCGCGCCCGCTCTTTCGGGCGCGACCTGCGCAAACGGGCGCGGCGGCGAAGACCGGGGCGCTGGATCCGGCTAGAAGTGCATGTTCATCGCGACCGGTTCCCCGACGACGGATGCTTCGACGACTGACTCCTCGGCGACGACGTCTTCCGGGTAGCGTTCGGCTTCGATCTGCTGGAGGCTCTTACCCTGGGTGTGCGGCGCCCAGACGGCTCCGACCACGAGCGAGACGGCGAGGAAGCCGATCAGGATGAGGCCGAGCCAGGACAGCCCGATCGAGGTCAGCAGGATCGGGAAGACCATGCTGAGCAGGCCGACCATGATCCGGGCGACGAAGAACAGGATGCCCTGCGCGCTCGCCCGGTACTCGGTCGCGAAGAGCTCGCTGGCCCAGAGGCCGTAGAAGGCCTGGGCGCCGATGCCGGCCGCGACGCCCCAGAGCACGGCGAAGGAGAGCAGCGCCGGCATGGTCGGTTCGGCGAAGACGAGCACGGCCCAGGCAGCGATGCCCAGAAGCGAACCGACGATGTAGAGGATGCGGCGGTTGAACCTGTCGGCGAGGCGCATGAAGCCGAAGTAGGTCGTGGCCACCGTGAGACCCCAGACGAGCGCCTGCAGCAGGTACTGCTCCGTGGCGCTCTCGACTCCCGCGGCGGCGTAGACCCGCGGCATGAAGATTCCGGCTTGTCCTGCGACTATATTCCAGAACGAGTACACGCCGATCAGGAAGAAGATCGCGGTGATGTTGGCCTTCTTGCTGAAGAGCGCCTTGACGCCGTGGAAGACGTTGGTGGATGTCGCCTTCGCGTTGGATTCCTTCCAGATGGCCGTCTCCGGCAGTCCCTGCCGCATGTACCAGGTGATGAAGGCCACGACGAAGAGCTCGGCGAAGATGAGCCGGCTGCCGAGGAGGCCGAGGGGCTCGACCGCGACGGCGAGGAGGAAACCGATCAGCGGGCCGCAGGACCAGGCGAGCTGGGCGGCACCGACGTGCTTGGCGCGCTGCCCAGCCGGCGCCTGCTCGGAGAGGTAGGTCCACGAGGCCGGAACACCGGCCCCGACGGCGATACCGGTGATGATGAAGGCGAGCAGCAGCATCCCGTAGCTCATCGCGAACACGGCGAGGGCGACGCCGATCATATAGACGATGAGGTCGTAGGTATAAATGAACTTGCGACCGTACTTGTCGCACAACGGGCCGCCGATGAGCGCACCCGCCGCCGCACCGAACGCGTTCGCGCTCAGGGCCGCGAGCAATCCGACCGCGAAGTCGTCGATCCCGAACTCCTTCTGCCAGAGCGACAGGCTGGTTGCGATCGCGATGATCGATCCCGCTTCGATGTAATTAGACATCGCCACCGAGATGGTGGCTTTCATTCCGGTTGTGCTTTTGTTTCCAATTCGGACCACGAATGGTCCTCCTTTGCTCTCGTCATTGATGCAGAGGCTCGTGGCCTCGGCTTCGAGGACGCGATGCGGTGGCGCCGGTGGCGCCGCACCGTTCATTGAATGAAACGATTCAATGAGGTGTCCCAGCAGACTACGTCACAATCGTGTGCCTGCCTAACCATTTCGGGTGCGCCGTGACCGGGGGCGACGATCCGGGGGGAACCGGGGAGTTGACGCGCTGTGGTTTCCGGAGTTATAGTCGAGATAGTTGAAACGATTCAATTACCACGAAGACGAGGACATCCCATGAGCTTTGCCAGTCGCGAACTCCGCGAAGAAATCCTGTACTGGTGCAAGGAGTCGGTGCGTACCGGACTCAACTTCAACACCCAGGGCAACATCTCGATTCGCCTGCCCGAGCATGACGCGATCGTCATTACGCCCTCCGGCATCCGCTACGACGTGCTGACGGTCGACGAGATGGTCGTCGTCGGCTATGACGGCGTCGTCATCGAGGGGGACCTGTTCCCGTCGACCGAGACGGATGTCCACCTCGCCCATTACCGCCGCCGCCCCGACATCAACGCGATCGTGCACACCGAGTCGCCGTACGCGAACATGTTCGGCGCCGTCGGCAAGACCATCGACCCCGTGCTGCTGAACATGGTGCTCTACGCCAAGGGCGCCGTGCGCATCATGCCGTTCGAGTTCTCCACCAACAAGGATTTCGGCGAGCTCAGCGCCGCGCTCATGGGCGACGACACGAACGCCGTCGTCTGGGGCAACCACGGCATGATCTCGGTCGGTGAAGACGTCGCCGGCGCATTCAAGGTCGCCGTCGCGGTCGAGGCCAACGCGCAGGTGCTCTACGGGGCCCTGCAGCTCGGCACCCCGAACATCCTCGAGCTCGAGAAGATCGTCATCCCCGAGGGTGCGCGCCTGCCCTAAGCGGCATTCGGCACCCGATGTGCGGCGGCCCCGAGCGGGCCGCCGCCGCGCTCAACCTCAGCAGTATCCACAGACATACCCACAGAGAAGTGACCCCATGACGGTATCCGCAGAAACCCTTCGCCTCCTGGAAAGCCAGGCCATCGAGCTCCCGTCGTGGGCGTTCGGCAACTCGGGCACCCGCTTCAAGGTCTTCTCGACCCCCGGCACGCCGCGCACCCCCCAGGAGAAGATCGCCGATGCCGCAACGGTCGACAAGTTCACCGCGCTTTCCCCGAGCGTCGCGATCCACATTCCGTGGGACAAGGTCGACGACTATGCGGCGCTCGGAAAGTACGCCGAAGACCTCGGCGTCACGCTCGGCACGGTCAACTCGAACACGTTCCAGGATGACGCCTACAAGTTCGGCAGCCTGACCCACATCGACCCGAAGGTGCGCCAGATGGCGATCGATC
>NZ_SOFK01000037.1:0-10886 GCF_004402675.1 Cryobacterium sp. MDB2-A-1
AGCCGAGCACTTTGCGGGGTCGGTTGTTTAGGGCGAGAGCGACGGCTTCGAGGTCATCCGCGCTCCACCTCGAGAGGTCGGTGCCTTTCGGGAAGTACTGGCGTAGCAGCCCGTTGGTGTTCTCGTTCGTCGGTCGTTGCCAGGGCGAGTGCGGGTCGGCGAAGAACACCCTTGTTCCTGTCTCGAGCGCGAACTGGGCGTGCGCGGATAGCTCTTTCCCGCGGTCCCAGGTGAGGGTCTTGCGGAGGTGTTCGGGCAGCTTCGTCATCGACACCGTCAGCGCTGCGTTCATCGCGACGGCGCCGTAGCCACCGAGCGAGGGACCGTTCTTCACGGGTGGCATCTCACCCCAGCCTTCCAGTCTGGGCAGATGCACCAGGAGCGTGGAGCGGCTGCTGCGCTCGATGAGTGTGCCGATCGCGGATCGTCCGGTTCCGATGATCAGATCACCCTCCCAGTGCCCTGGAACGGCGCGGTCCTCGGCCTCGGCGGGGCGTTCGCTGAGGACGACATCGGCAGTGACATGCCCTTGCGGCTTGTTGCGTGATCGAGCTCGCGGTTCCCGCAGCGCACGGCCGGTTCGAAGGCACGTGACCAGTTCTCTCTTGAGCGCGCCACGGCCCTCGACGAACAGCGACTGGTAGATCGCCTCGTGGCTGATGCGCATGGACCCATCATCGGGGAAATCGACCCGGAGCCGGTGGGAGATCTGTTCCGGGCTCCACGCCATGGCCCACCGCCTGTCCTGCCGGTGCGGCTTGTTCAGCCCCTTCCACGCCGGCGTGTCAGGGCCCGTGACGATCGTGCCATCGGGTCTGCGGACGCTCCCGTTCAGCCGCTCCTGCACATACTCACGCAACCTGTCGTTGTCCACCAGCTTCGCGGTCTTCGGGCGCTTCGCGACCTGTTGCGACTTCCACTGCGCCACCAGCGCACGGTAGACCTGCTTCCCGCTCCTCGTCGCCGCGTTACAACGCAACTCGCGTGAGATCGTTCCCGGGTCGCGGCCTATCCTGCGGGCGATTTCACGCACGCCGAACTGCTGGGCGCGCAGCAGCGCAATCTCCTCACGCTCAGCGAACGACAGGTAGCGGCCCGTGGGCTCATCCAGACTGATCGGCGACATGCCGCCAGCGTGACGGAACCAACGGGACCCGACCGGCCACGACACGCCCACCTCGCCGGACGCCTCGACCGTCGTCACGCCACACGCGATAAGCCGCCAAAACTCCCGCTGCACCGCACGCGAGGGCTCAGGCCGGCCTGGTGAACGCATCGGCGGTCGCAACGCCCGATCCGCCGCCCACTGCCGCCGCGCGGCCTCGGGCGCTTTCGATATCTGCTTCCCACCGCGTCCCATCGCAAACCTCCGTGATCGAGGTGTTGCGACGACCAATTGAATCCGCCCAGTTCGCGCCTGTCTCTTTGTCAGAGGTCCCTGCCCAGCCGCGACTTTTTGGATCTCAGCTGGCGTCAGAATCCGAGTTCGGAAAGTTGATCCGGCGGACCGACGGGACAGGATCATCGACCAAGTGATATGAATCGCACCCTGCGAGGGACAGTTCGCTGCCCTGGACGACTCTGCGGACTCGGCTGAGAGATTCGCGCTGGCAGCGCCAGCCAGGGTCCAGCCGATGGGTTCCAAAATCATTGGCGTCGCGTGCATCCAAAACGGGAGTCCAATCAGAAGAGAGTTTGGGAGGCGATGACGCTTCCCGTCCATGACAAATAGCAGGAGGTAACCATGCGCAAGACCATCGCTGTCGGCGCCGTAGTCGGTGTACTCGTCGCCCTCGCGGGATTCATGCCGGCAAACGCCAATGAGAGCCACAGCCACGGGGACAACGGCCCCGCCGAACTGACCGTGTTCCACGCAATCCCGGGCGTCACGGTCGACGTTTACGTCAACGGAGCACTCACCCTGGATAATTTCACCCCCGGTTCATTCTCAGACACTCTGAGCCTTGACCCAGGCACGTATTCCGTGGCGATCACCGCCGCTGACGCCAAAGACGCCTCCAATCCCGTGATCGGCCCGATCGATCTCAAGCTGGGTAGCGGCAACAACTACACCGCGGTCGCACACCTGACCGAGGCCGGCATGCCGACCGCGACCCTGTTCCAGAACAACCCGGATCCCGTCGGAAAGGGCAAGGGCCGACTCACGGTCCGCCACGTCGCCGCTGCACCCTCGGTCGATATCCTGGCCAACGGTGCCGCCGCGATCACCGACCAGACCAACCCCGACGAGGTCGAACTGACCCTCCCGACGGGGACGATCAGCGCGGCCGTTGCCGCGACCGGCACGACCGCTGCGCTGATCGGTCCGGCCGACGTGACGATTGCCAAGCGCACGAACACCATCGTGTATGCATGGGGCAGCCTCGCTGACCACAACCTCGCCTTCGCCGTGCAGACAATCAAGCTCGACAAGGCCCACCACTAGGCACCACCCGGACACCTCCTGCGCTCTGCCATCGGAGTGCAGGAGGTGTCCGCCTCAACGCACACAAACACGAACCGAACCCGTCCGATACATCAGGGTGAGCTCCACTTGTCCCCCGTGGGCCAGACCTGCGTGTGCCCGCCGACTCGACCCGAGCCACGAGGACACAAAGATCCCTTCGACGGCCGAACCTATTGTCAGTTTCTCAGTGGCTCTCTGAAGGGGGCTTCTGGCTATGCTGTGCCTGACACCGTTCTGCGCCCACAGTGGATGGGGGACCATGAACGAGCAACATGCCGGTCAACGCTTCACTCCGAATAGCCCGGGCCCCGGGATGAGCCGCATTCTTCGAATCTTCACCGGACTGCGTAACCGATTGGAGGCGAGCGATGACACACATTGACCCCGAGAACCTTGCCATCATCGCCCTAGCCGGGGCCGACCTCACCAAAGTTGAACGCCAGCACCTCGCGGGATGTCCGGGGTGCGCGCTCGAACTCCTTTCCCTGCAGCACATCGTGGTTGTCGGCCAGGCGGCGCGCAACGTGTCCCTTACCGAGCCTGCCGAAGCGGTCTGGGAGCGGATTCATGGCGCTCTCGGGCTCAGTGCCGACGTCAAGAGCACGCCACGACGTGACCAATTCGTCGGCGCAACGCCCGCAGCGGCAACCAATGTCCCGGAGCGCGCCCAAACCCGAACTTCGAGGGATCATCTCACCGCGACGAGGGCTCGCGTACTCGTTGATCTGGCGCCGCGTCGCCGTCGGTGGCTACCTGTTTCCTTCGCAGCTGCGCTCATCGGCCTCATCGCGGGCCTGGCCGGTGGTATCTGGTTCGACTCACTTCAGCACGCCGCCGCACCGACAGTGATTTACCAAGCGCAGCTCACCTCCTTCCCCGGCTGGCAAGCACACGGCCAGGCGTCGGTTAAGGAGAGCGCGGATGGGCACCGCAACGTGACCGTCGACCTGACGGCTCCCGCCACCCCGGATAGCTCTCTACGGGAGGTCTGGCTGATCAAAGCAGACGCCTCAGGACTCATCAGCATCGGCCTGCTCGACGGAAACACGGGCCGCTTCGACATCCCCGACACTGTCGACCTCACCCAATATCCCCTCGTCGACATCTCAGCTCAACCCAACAACGGGAACCCCGCACACTCTGGGAACACGATCGTACGCGGACACCTGCAAGCCAGTTGAAGCACACTCACAAGCCCAAAGACCTGAGAACGCCTCGACCGCCGAAAAGAAACGTAGATGATCATGGCCGTGGCACTCTAGATTGCCTGAAACCCGGCAGTCCGGAGCAACCGACGAGGGCGCCCATCGGGGTCGCTGACGACGCGGCAGATGGGAACCGTCCAGGGCTGCGGCCGAGTCACTCGTTGGTAAACCCTCGTCGTCCTCCCGACGCGGCTGGGTCTGAGACTAGGGTGCCGCAGGAGGTGCGGCAGATATGTTCGCTTGTCGCTTCGCGGCGCGCCCGCCCGCGAGTGAGGAGAGGACGATGGTCACGAGCGCGCCGAGGAGGAGGGCCGCGCCCTCGCCGGGTACGAGTAGGTGGGCTTGCTCACCGATCGTGGCCGCGGCGACGGGAACCCCGAGCTGGGCAGCAGAAAGTAAGCCCAGAGGCAGCTCCTGACCGAGGAACCGAGTGGCGGCGTGGGTGAGCAGGGCGCCGCCACCGAGCGCGAGGCCCAGGAGGATCATCTGCGGGTGTGTGAGGAGGTCACCGAGGTTGAGGGACGCGCCGAGCCACACGAAGAAAAGTGGTCCGAAGAGCCCATCCGCGAGTGCGAACAGCTGTCTGGCTAGCCGGCGGGGCTCGCCGATGGCGGCGACGACCAGTCCGAAGGAGAACCCGGCCAACATGATCGAGACGTGGCCGGAGACCGCGAGAGCCGACATCGCAAAAAGGACCGCCAATTGGATGCGGAGTTCGAGAGCGAACTTGCGTTGCTCGGAGAGCCGATGCAACCGCAGTCGAGCGCCGTTTCGCTCCAGACGCGACAACGTCAGGTAGAGCACCGCAGCGGCCGCTGCGACGGCGCCCGCTCCGAGGGCCGCCCGGCCGGCGTTAGGCGGATCGATCGCCAAAGGCAGGGCGATGATCGCGACAATGTCGGCGATGGCGACCTGGGCAGTGAGTTGCAGCACCGAGTTTCCGCGCAGTCGCAGGGCATCAATCACCGGCAAGACGAGTGCCGCCGAGGACGATGCCATCAGCACGGCGTAAAGGGGCGCGTGTGCGCTCCCGAAGACGACGGCGGCACCAATACCAAGCGCCACCGCCAGGACTCCGGTGAACAACGCACGAACTGCGCCCGTGCCCAGTGCGGAGCGGATCTGCACGTCCCGCACGGGCACGTGTGAGCCGGCCACGAACATGATCAGAGCGAATCCGACATCGGCCAACAGCGTGATCGATGGGTCCGACGAATCGACCAGACGGAGCCCCGTATGGCCAACGAGGATGCCCGCCAGGATCTCGCCCAGCGTCACCGGAAGATTCCACCGTCGTGGGATCGCCAGCAAAGGCCCGAGCAGCGCAACGATCGAGATGATCGCCAGGGTTTGGAACGTCATCGCGAAACCACCACTAGGGGACGGCCGGCCGCCCCAAGATCAGGTCGGCCAGCTGCACGGGAATGTTCGTGTTCTCATCGGTGTGATATGCCGCACAGACCCGGTGGTAGCCGTCCGTAATGTGTAAAGGCACCGCCGAAGAGAGATTGCCACGAACGAGCAGGATTGGCGAGAGCTTCACGCCGGTCCGGATTTTCAGCAAGTCAGAGGCGACGTGGGGGTTGGTCACGTCAAGGAGCGGCAGGCCCGCAGCCCGCAGAATGTCCTTGGCTTTCTGAATGGTGATCGGCGTGTCTTGGAGCGCCTGCACGGTGGCGTCGACGCTCTCAGCTTGCAGGAGCAGGTGCGAGTAGTCCGCGGCGCTCGGGTAGTCCTGCGCCTCGGGCGACTCCAGCCATTTGACTTTTTTGGGCATGGTGGCCTTCCCTTGTTTTTTCGAGCAGGCTTTGGGAATGAACTTTCCGGCCCGGCCCGGCCCGGCCCGGGCTAGAATCCACCGCCTGATAGCTTGAGCGTAGTAGTGATCCGGCCGCTATGGAGGCACCCGCGATGCAGGCGTCGTAAGTCCATCAATTTGCGCTGAGATCGGCTTGCGGCGATGATGAGCCTCCCGGTAGGTACGTTCATCGTCAATGAATTGCACGGTCGGTGAGATTCTTCTGCACCTACCCTCTAACCACTGATACCGGGATTCTGGGTGTGGAAAACGCCGCATCTGAAGACGCCGACGGCTTTGAAGGAGGCGGTGGCGCCGTCGAAACGGATTTGGGCGGCGAAGGGAAAATGCAACCCGGTGAGCTTCTCAATCGCGAGCACGACCCAGGAGAATCCGCCCCGAGCGAGCGTCGTGTGTAGCAGCACCCGGCTCGACGCGGAGCCGGCGGACCCATCAATTTGGAGGCAGGCCTGGACAGCGAGCACCAGATCTCGCGGGAAGCTGATCACGCTCACCCTGTGGTGATCCTGCGTGATGTGCAGCAGCATCGTGACTTCGTTGTTGCCCGCTCCGTAACTTCCCGCGCGAACTCGACACTCGTCGCGTTACACACCACCCTGTCCAGTGCAAGTATCCATACCAGTCAAAAGCAGGCTAACGCCCCCGGTGATCGCTGCGACATACTCAACTGGGGCCGTCGGATGGCCCAACGAGTCACCTGTGAGCGAGATCCAGACCGGGCTTCAGATATTGCGGCCCTCAGAAGGGGTGGGCCGCAGATGCCGGTCGAATGAGTACGCGAGCGGCTGACCGGCGGGCAGTTCATCACCAAGCTGAAGCGCGTCACCCCGGAGTGTGGAGCGAATGCCCCGAATCGATGCAGGGCTCGCGATGACGAGGACCGTTTGGCGGCCGAGGAGGAAGGAAACAACGCGCTGGGAATAGAACTCGGACAGCACCCCAGCTGCGAACAATGTCGGGTCGGCTGGGTCCGTCTCTTCTAATTCGTCACCGTCCTCCCATCGCGCTCCCATTCTCCTAGCTGCATCGGTTCGGTCCAGGGGCCTTTCGGTCCGGCTGAGCCAGCCATCTGGGTAACCGCGATCGCGCCGCATGCTGGCGCGAGCACGAGGCCAAGCAGGCTCTACGTCGAGGCGACGATCTGAGATGACCGCGCGCGGGAGCTTGTGTAGTTCACACAGGAGCGTATTGACGAACCGAATACTGTTTGTTCGGGGCGGAGTGAACACGACGTCGGGAGAGAGCCTGGCCGCGGCCAGCAGATCCGCCGCGCGTTGTGCCAGGATGACGGCCGAATCGTCTACGCCGGTTCTGCCGGGCGTCTCGATGGCTGTCTCGTTGTGAACAGGGACAGAGTCGATCGTGTCCCCGAATCCCAACAGAATCAGTACACCGAATTCACTCATCCGCCTCGCGCTCCTTCCACAGCGGGATACTGCAGCATGGGGCGTCCCTCGACTTCGAGGCGACGGTTGTGCAGGATGACCACAGTCAAACACCATGCAGCCGGGCAATCTAGGAAGGCCAGCATGTCCTACCACGGGTTGGATCCGGGGCCCTGTCCTGTGTGCACGGCATCGTTATCCGCCAGTGGGCGGCGGACTCACGGTCGGTTTGCTGCGGGTCTGAGCGTAGCCACACCTTGCTTGCGGAGCAGTAAATTCTCCGTGTAGCGTGACTCTCGCAGGGCGCCACTTGTTAGCTGAGGCTCCTTTGCGGATACAAGCCAGCGACCCCCAACGTCTAGAGACGCCCCGGGTCAGGACAGGTTTTCCCGGAACAAGGGATTGCCCCGATTGGCTCCCGACTCCCGGGTTAACGCCGCAAAGTGCCAAAGGTCTTATGAGAAGAGGTCACCTCGGCCGGTCAGGTCGGACTCTTCGTGCGCGCTGAACGAAGTGGAGGGAGCACGCCGATGAGCGAGAGCCATAGACCCTGTCTCCCTCTGCCCGTAATTGCCCGTTAGACACTCGCTCTTCCCCGCGCGCGGCCCCTGGCCCGCGCTCTTCCGGCAACGCCTCCGGAATTCCCACGCTTACACATACTCGCTCCCTGCGCAGAAAGCCGCACACGATGACGAACAGCAGCGAAAGCGTCACCAGCCCTGAAACCGGCCCGACCCCGACGGGGCCGCTTTCCGCTGTGCTCGACTCAGCCCATCTCGGCGATATTGAAGGTGCAATGGGAACAATTCGTTTGGGTGATGATGCGCCTCGCCGAGGGTTCCCGGCCAAGTTTCGTACCCTGCTTGCGATCCTCGGCCCCGGGCTCATCGTGATGGTGGGAGATAACGATGCCGGTGCCTTCGGGACCTACACCGAGGCCGGGCAAAACTACGGCACCTCACTCTTATGGACCTTGCTCCTGCTCGTTCCGGTTCTGTACGTGAATCAGGAGATGGTATTGCGGCTGGGTGTGGTGACCGGGGTAGGCCATGCCCGGTTGATTCTGGAACGGTTCGGAAAATTCTGGGGTGCGTTCAGCGTCATCGACCTGTTCATCCTGAACGCGCTCACCATCGTCACCGAATTCATCGGGATCAGTCTGGGGCTCCAATACCTGGGCATCCCTCAGGTCCCCGGCGTCATCGTCGCAGCCCTGCTCGTGCTAGCCGCCGTAAGTACAGGGTCCTTCAAGAGATTCGAACGCGTCAGCCTGTTCCTGGTTGCTGGGTCACTGCTTCTGATTCCCATTTTCGTGCTCTCTCGCCCGGATCTGGGCGAGATGGCCAGGAACTTCATCCTCCCGGGAATGCCCGCGGGTTCACAACTCTCGACAGTGATGCTGCTGATCATCGGAATCGTCGGGACCACGGTCGCCCCGTGGCAGTTGTTCTTCCAACAGTCGTACGTCATCGACAAGCGCATCACCCCGCGCTTCATGAACTATGAAAAGGTCGACCTGTGGATCGGGATTTTGATGGTCATCGTGGGTGCGGCGGCGATCATCGGCTTCACCTCTGCGACGTTCACGGGGCGACCAGAATTCGGCAACTTCACCGACGCTTTGGGAGTGGCAGAGGGCCTCGGTAAGTATGTGGGGCCGGGCGTGGGAATCATGTTCGCGATCGCGCTGATCGACGCATCGATCATCGGGGCGGCTGCCGTCGGCCTCTCGACGTCATACGCCCTGGGCGACGTGTTGGGATTGAAGCATTCCCTGCACCGCAAACCGTGGGAGGCCAAAGGGTTCTACGCCGTGTTCGCGGGCCTCCTCGTGATCGCTGCCACCGTCGTCCTCATCCCCGGTAGCCCGCTCGGACTCTTGACCGTCGGCGTGCAAACCCTCGCCGGAGTGCTGTTGCCCTCCGCCACAGTCTTTCTTCTTTTGCTCTGCAACGACAAGGAAGTCCTCGGACCCTGGGTCAACGGCAAGTGGCTGAACCTGTTCACCTCGGTGGTGGTCGCCATCCTGGTCATGCTTTCTATCGTCCTCACGGCCAGCGTGTTGTTCCCGGATATCACGGCCGGTACGATCCTGTGGATCCTCGGTGGGGGCACCTTCCTCGGCCTGGTCACCGGTCTGATCGTGGGTGTGGTGCGCCGCCGACGCCCGGCTCGGGAGCCCGTCCCGAAGATGGAGCACGCTCAGCGGTTGCGCTGGCGGATGCCACCCCTGGCCCTTCTATCCAGACCCGAGCTCTCTTCGGGCCGGCGCGTCGGCCTTGCCGTCTTGCGCACGTACCTGCTCCTGGCGATGGCGTTGGTCGTCGTGCGGGTCGTTCAACTCGCTCTCGGCCACTGAGCAAATGAGTCTTACGCTCAAGTCAACATCCTCAACTCCGCCAAGAACCCAAGCAACGATCGGGAAAGAAGACCCACAGTGAACACGACGATCCGCGGTATGACCGATTCCGAGGTCGGCCTCTCGCAGTTGCTCCGGCACACCGTCGTTGACGGTCAAGGCAAAGCCCTCGGCAGACTCTCTGACGTCATCGTCCGACTCCGCGGAGACGATTATCCGCTCCTGACCGCGCTGGTGGTCCGGGTCGGCTCCGAAACGGTATTTGTCCCCATCGCCGACGTCCAGGACCTCGCGCCCGAAAACGTCCAGCTTGCCAGCGCCCGTCTCGACGTCCGGGCCTTCGAACGCCGGCCAGGAGAAGTGCTCCTGAACGCGGATGTCCTCGGCCACCGGCTCATCGACGTGGACCTCGCCTCCCTGGTCCGCGCCCACGATGTGTACATCACCCGCCTAGTCCCGGCCCACGACGTATATCTCAGCCCGGCCCCGGGCGTCTGGGTCGTCACCGGGCTCAACGTCCACCAGTCACACTGGTGGTCCCCACGCCGCGACAAGGACAATCATCCTGTGCGGGACTGGCGCTCCTTCGAAGCCCTGATCGGACACCAACCCTCCGTACTCGTTCGCACGTCGTTCGGGAAGCTCCGCCGGCTGAAGGCCGCACAGATGGCGGACATCATCGAAACAGCAGACGCCAAGGAACAGGATGAGCTCCTCGCCCAGGTCCACGCAGACCCAGAATTCGAAGCGGACGTTTTCGAAGAACTCGAAGACGACAGTCTGTCCCAACTCCTCAAGTCCAGAAGCACCGCGGATGTCGCCTCGGTCCTGTCCCGTATGCGTGCCGACGACGCCGCTGACGCGATTACCGACCTGCCCCAGGAGAGGCGCCAGGAGGTGCTTTCACTCCTCCCCGAACCTCATCGCACCAAAGTCCTCACACTCTTGGGTTATCACAACGCAACAGCAGGAGGACTCATGGGTGTGGAGTACCTCGCCCTGTCTGAAACCGCCACCATACGGGACGCCCTTGACATCATCCGGACCTCCACAACCGAACAACCCGAAGCACTCACAACCATCTACACCCTCGACAGCAACGAGCGGCTAACCGGAGCGATCAGCATCATCCGCGCCCTCCAGGCCGACGCGCAGCTCGCCCTGAAGGAAGTAGTCGACCCCGAACCAGTTCACGCAGCCCCCGAAGACGACATCATCGACGTCACAACTCGGATGGCGGACTTCAACCTCCTCACCCTGCCAGTAGTGAATGAAGACGGGCATATCCTCGGCATCATCACAGTCGACGATGCCCTCGAAGCCGCACTCCCAGAAGACTGGCGACGCAGAGAAGCACAGGCGCACAGCTCCCAGCCTCCACTCACCGACGAAGACTGAACCGCCCAAATGGGCGGCGAACTACTGACAACGCTGATCACGGCGGTGCTGAGCGTTGATCGACCGCCACGCATTCACGTTCCGAGGACAGGACGATCAACGTAGTCCTCACCGTCGACACCTGCACCCCAGCCAGGGGCGCGGCGGAATTTGTGGGTCTGTCAAGTTTTCGGTGTAACTGGGTTTGATTTTTAGTTGTCTCGGATGGAGAGTCGGCCGTTGAAGGTGATGTCGAAGGCGTTGAGGGCTGCCT
>NZ_SOFK01000048.1:0-13702 GCF_004402675.1 Cryobacterium sp. MDB2-A-1
ACGGCGGAACTCGGGTGGGTAGGGCTTGGGCATGATGACATCTTTCCAGCGAAGACGAATCTCCACAGGTCAAGAGTCAACCAAACCGGGGGCAGTCCCTAGGGCCGGTAGCTGCGCGTAATCGGGTGGGCGTTACGACGAAGCTCCCGGCTGATCGTCGACGCGGAGCGCCCCAAATCCCGGGCAATCGCGCGAACACCGGCCCCGCCCAGCCGCAGATCCGCGATGCGTAGACGCTCCTCTTGACCCATATAGCGCCCCGAAGACGCCACGGCTGGAACGGGTATGCGCCCGCCAGCGGCCTTGATCCACCGGTATCCCTGTCTGCGATTCACTCCCACAGACTCACACGCGGCCGCTGCCGACATCCCCTCGCGAACCCGAACCCAGAACAAGTTCTCGCGCTCTTTCAACACAACTCTCGACGCCATAAACAACACCTCACTCAAACGGTGTTGCTACGACCCCTTGAAGCCGCCCATGAGTTTCAAGACACATGGGATACAGGACACTCTGTGTGTAGGACACAGTCACAGCATCCCGTCAGAATCTACTTCTCGGGGCACCGGGGCGAGAGGCCCGAACGACGTGCGAGCAATACGGTAGCTCCCCAGCATCGGATCGTTCACCAGCTCCAACCCAGAGCGGGCACAAATCTGCATCAACCGGAGAAGGAATCGTCGATGACGGCCTGAGCCGCTGTAGCTGCGTCCTTGAACCGGTCCTCACGAATGGCAGTGACCGGCGTGTCATATCCAAGCCACGGGTTCGCGCCAATAAACCAAGCACGGGCGACATGCTCACCTTCAGCCTCAGCCAGCATCGTCCACTGCTCGTAAGCGAATTGAAGGCGCCGCATTGCCTCGTTCTTCGGCGCGGGACCATCGGCCTTCGCCCACCGATACGAGAGCTTCGCGTCTTTACTCCCGGCCAGAGAGGCAACTAGAGTCCCGCCTAACGACCCATTCAACCGGCGAGTGATCTCCGGAATATCAAGCTTGATCATCCGCGTGTGAGCAGACGTGACGCGCGTGGTAATAGCCATGTAATCCTTCAATCGCCGGTGCTACCGGAAAAACCCGCATAACTACTTCAATACCACCAGTATTACACTAAATTCTGAGTTCTGACCGAACGGGTGTCACCGGGATCGGTGCGGCGGCCACCTGGCAATCTGCGTCCGGAGTGAACTCACTACCCGGCAGCAAATGAGCGAGCAGCGGCCAGCACGCGAGGGCCGACTTCATCCGGATTGCCCTCACGAATGAGCCGCGCCGGCGCCGTGTCCTCGAGCTGCGGGTTCATCCCCTGAAACCACGCCTGGACCACTCGCGGCTGGTCCCGCTCAGTGAGCAAGCCGGCGACCTGGTAGGCGAGCCTCAAACGGCGAATCGCCTCGGCTGGCGGTTTGCGTGTGCCCTCGGCCCACTGCCGTACGGCCCGGGTTTCAGTCACAGACCCCAGGTAGGCAACCAGTTGGGCGCCCAAGAGCTCGCGCAGCTGGCCGACAAGTTCAGCGATGTCCGAACGGATGGAGAGCTCGTATGCCCGCAGTCCGGGAGTGGTTAGTGACATGTAATTAGCCTAGCGTTTCGTCCAACCAAATGCCATCCTTACACCATGCGAAATCCCACCTCGAATGACCGATGAGTCTCGTTCTCACTTCGCCATCGCTACGCCATGAATATCCTTATTCATAGAAGTACCTGGCGGCAGACGCTCAGCGATGGCCCTCGCGAATCGAATTGCACCCTCTTCAGCGAATGGCAAGCTAAGGGATGGTTCGCACAGTTCCAGTTCGAGTACCAGTGGAGCCCCTTGATTATCACGAATGAGGTCGATCCGACCGTAAAGCAAGGGGGCCTCAAGCCCCAGGTGCGCCGCTGTTGCCTCCAGCGCGGCCGAAGCTACCTGTCGCTCATCATCGCTCGCGTCACGTGATTGGCGGGTGTCCTGAGTGGGGGCGATTGTTCTCCCATCGGGTAAGAGCAAGGCGCTCTTACGGATGGCATGACTGTACTGGCCGTCAAAGTAAATCGAGTCCGTTTCCCCAATTTCATCTATTGAATCGAAGTATGGCTGAATCAGTGCTTCACAGCCTCCCGCTAGGAGTCCTGACAAGTGTTCAACGGCTTGATTCTCCTGATCGATCGCGAAACGCCGAACGTCTTTTGAATAGGCGCCGACGGAAGGTTTCACAACGAACTCGTGCGCGGTTGGGTGCTCGGCCAGAAACACCCGAAGGGCGGACCCCGGTTCTTCAGAAGGATGCACAAATGAGCTAGGAACGACTGGAATGCCCCACGCTTGTAGATCCAGCAGGTACCGCTTATTCAGGCTCCATCGGATAGCAGCCAGCGGGTTCAGGAGTCTGGTATCCCTGCTTACCTGTGCGCACCAGGTAAGAAATTCAGGAAGTTTTTCTACATACGTCCAGGGTGAGCGCAAGACTGTAAGCGCATAGCGCGACCAGTCAACGTCCGGGTCATCCCAAAAGCAGACATCTGCACTGATACCGGTAGACCGACAAGCACTGAGCAGCGGGGACATGTCGTAATCGATTGGCAGGCTAGCTGCGTCGCTCACGAAGGCGATTTTTTCCATGGTAGATAGTCCTTTCATCGACCGGCGGTTCATTCGAACGAAGCGGCACTGGTACTTGCGGTCAGCTATCTGTCACCAAGGAAGCATCTTGCCCATGTGGGTAAAGCTGCCGGTCGGCCCGTCGTTGGCTAATAGAGCCATCTCGACGCTTGTGCGAGCTCCGGTGCTGACGTCGAAGTCGCCATCGCCGTCATTCAGATCCGTTTTGGTGTATCCAGGGTGGACTGCATTGACCTTGATGTTGGTTTCGCGCAACTCAAATGCGAGATGAACGGTCCAGGAATTTATTGCGCTCTTTGAGGCGCTGTACGCCGGCAACGATTTGAAGGTCGGGCTGAAGGCATACGAGTTCGGATCTGTGTGAGTCTGCACTGATCCCAGCAGGCTTGATACGTTGACGATACGGCCTGCCTTGGACTTGAGTATCAATGGCAGGAAGGCCTGAGTTACCTCGACGACGCCAAAAAGGTTCGTTTCGAACGTTTCGCGCCATTGATCCAATGGCTGCTCGGAAGGTTGCTTGCCATACTTCTCGACCCTAATCGCCGCATTGTTGACAAGGATGTCCAAGGTGCCGTACTCCCGTGCGACCTCTGCTGCTGCTTCCTGAATGCTCGCTGTATCGGTCACGTCGAGCAAACAGGGCGCGACGTCGAGACCTGCTGCCTGGAGAGTCGCCGCCGCCGTGACAATAGCCTGCGGGTTCCTTCCGCTAAGCAGGACGCTCACACCGCTGATCGCGAGTTGCCGTGCAATTTCAAACCCGATCCCTCGATTAGCTCCGGTAACAAGAGCTCGTGATGGTGTTGCGTTAGTCAAGAGAGCCTCCCGCTCGTCGATTCGAAAAGAGTGGTGCCGCGTCCCGAAGTTGCGGCAGCAGCGACGACAGAAAACGGGCGATCGGCGGGCCGAACCGACGCAAGTCGATGAGGAAGGCGTCATGTCCCTCCTCCGATTCCATCGCGAGGAATGTCACATCTGTACCTCCGGCTCGTAGTCCCTCGGCAATCTGATCCTGTTGATGCAACGGAAACAGAAGATCGGATCTCACCCCAATCACCATGGCCCGTTCTAGGTGCATACCGGCCAAGGTCCCCATGTCGCCGAGATCGAACCTGTCGATGGAGCGACTCAGGTAAAGGTAGCTATTGGGGTCGAAGGTTCGGGCAAAACGGCGCGCGTGATAGTCCAGATACATTTCAACGGGTAGTTCTGGGGCAAAGTGCGGACTGCTTGAGCCCCACTCCCCGGCTTTATCCCGGCCGAACCGACCATCCCATTCCAATGCCGAGCGGTACGAGATAAGACCAAGCTTGCGGGCGGTGATCATGCCGTTTTCCGGATACTGCTCCTGGTTGTACTGCCCCCGACGCCAGTACGCGTCGGTTTGTATTGCTTCCCGCTGTACAGACCGAATTGCACTTGCAAATGGCGTTGAATGCACTGCTCCCGAGATGTTGATGTGGTTTCGGACCAGCTCGGGATGACGGGTGATCAGCGCAAGCGAGGCCATGCCCCCCATGGATGCTCCGATGACGCACTCTACGTGGGGTATGCCGAGTGCGCGGACTGCGGATGCGGCGGCGTCGGCAATGTCCTCGATGGACAGTTCAGGGAACGATAATCGGTAGGATTCCCCCGTTCTCGGGTCGACAGAAGCCGGGCCGGTCGACCCCTTACAGCTTCCCAGAGCGTTAATACAGATGACATGCCACTCGTCCGTGTCCACCGGCCGACCGGGCCCAATCATGCCCTCCCACCATCCGACTGTGGGGTCGTCTTCATGGGAGGCGGCGTGGGCGCTGGGCGAAAGACCTGTCAGGATCAGGATCACGTTGTTCCTGGTTTCGTTCAGGTTCCCGTAGGACTCGTAAGCGATCCGGGAGCCATTCAAGACCCCACCGCGTTTCATGGGGAATCCGTCCGGTAGAGCCACGAAACGGGTTGCTGACGAAATAAACTCAGGCACGTTCTGCCCCCTTGCCGCGGCAAGGGATCAACAAAAACCGGCCCCGACGGGCGTAGGCCTCACACTCCGACACTTAGGCATGAATCTCCTCCATAGCGCTACTCTCGACCGTCGGCTCTAGCGAATCCAACCAGGCATCATCCGAGCCCTCTTCTACACCTTCGAACCAAAACGTGGACAGGTATCGTTCGCCGGTATCGGGCAACATGGCGAGGAACACGGAGCCTTCAGGCGCATCCTCAGCGATGCGCAGCGCAGTGGCCAACGTCGCCCCAGAGGAGATGCCGGCAAAGATGCCTTCTTCTGCGGCCAAGCGGCGCGCGGTATCGCGGGCAACGATCTCATCGATCGTGGTGAGCTCGTCGATGACGGTCTGATCTAGGACAGTCGGCACGAAGTTGGGCGCCAGCCCCTGGATGCGATGAACGTTCCACGGCTTCCCAGAAAGAAGGGCTGCATTCGCCGGTTCGGTCGCGATGATTTTCACGGCAGGGCGAGCGACTTTGAGCATCTGCCCCACTCCGGTAAGGGTACCGCTGGTGCCGAATCCAGTCACGAAATAATCCAGCCTCTTCCCGGCAAAATCGCTGAGGATCTCAGCGGCTGTCGTTTCTCGGTGAAATGCCGGATTGGCGGGGTTGTCGAACTGTCGTGGACGGAACCAGCCGTGCTTCTCGGCGAGTTCGTCTGCTATTTGATTGCCGCCGCTGCTTCCCAGAGATCCAGGAAAAAGGATGACCTTGCCACCGTAGGCACGGATGAGCTTCCTACGTTCTACCGAGTAGGTATCGCCCATCACTGCTACAAATTTGTAGCCCCGCGCGGCCGCGACCATCGATAATGCGATACCGACGTTGCCGGATGTGCACTCGATCATAGTGTCACCTGGCTTGAGTAGGCCTCGCGCTTCTGCGTCCAGCACAACAGCGAGAGCAAGTCGATCCTTTACCGATCCGCCCGGGTTGAATGACTCGGCCTTGACGTAAACGGTTGTGTGGTCGGGACCCATCCGATGCAGTTTGATGATCGGCGTACGGCCTATGGTGTCGAGAATACTGTCATGCAAAGGCACTAGGTGGTGCTCCATTCTGGGTATCGTGCATTCAGTTTTAAGACAGCTGACGCTACCGCTCCGCTCGAGGCCTCATATCGAGGCCAAAATGTACGAGTGATTGGGGCTGCCCTGCGGCCATCTCCCCTTTCGCGCTCCCTGCCTGGCATCAAAGTGTCTTATTTCCCTCGGACAGCGCAAACACTCCTCGCAGAACTGGATTGACGATGTCCAGGATCGTCTCAACCGCGAGATTGTCTGTTGCGTCCACTCCGGTGACGTTGAATTCAGCCATTTCGATTCCGATGAATTGCTCTGGCTGAATAGCTTGCAGAATCTCTCGCAGCTGTGTTGGTAAGAGGCCTCCCGGAACTGTGTAGTCTGCGGGTACGTGGCCTGGCTCCAACACGTCCCAGTCAATGTGGACCCACACTCTGGCACCGTTGACGGCCTTCACTACTTCGGCCGCTGTGGCATGTTCTGGCGGGATAACTCGCACACCGGCTAGATTCAGCGCTTCCTTTTCTGCTGCGTCGATATCACGGCTGCCGACAAGGATAGCGTTCTCAGACTGTAGGCCCGAACCGTGGCCGCTATCCCAAAACCCACACGCACCAGAGAGCACCATGCCTCCGAGATATCCAGTGTCTGTAGTCTCTGGCGTGTTGAAGTCGCCGTGGCCGTCGATATAGAGCACTACGGCGTCTGGGTGTTCTTGAGCCACTACAGGCAGGGAAGCAAGGCTGGCTGAGCAGGTATTGGCCGAGATGACGGGGAAGTTGCCGTCTCGGATACTTGACCGGAGTGCTTCTCCTAGTGCCAAGAGCGTTGCTTGAGCCTGCGGCAAGCTAATGCTCCAGTCGTCCTTTGCCGGCAGGGACGGCTCGCCAATGTACCTTCCTTTGAGGCCATACTGTTCTTCAAATGCCTTGGCGGTTAGCGCTGCACCGCCAATCATTCCGCTTGCTCGATCTGCCACGCGGCCCTGACTAACAATCAAATCAATCATAGATTTTGGTACCTGTCTCTGCGTTGAATACGGATGATCCCGGTGCTCGTTCTTGAACTCGCGCACGGGCCTTTATTGACCATTGAATTTGAAAGGGCACTCCGGAATACTTTGCGAGTTGTCGTCTGCCAATCCATACTGCTGCCATTCAAGAGCGCCTTCTCCGTACGAGCCCAGCTGATCTGAGTGAGGTATGGCGTCGTACTTGTCAATGCGCTGGCGGATATTCGCGCGCGATTTGCGCCCTCGCGGGGTGTCTCCCGCGACGATGTCAAAGCGTTCTCGCGGGTTTATGACAAGAATAAAGTGCCTGCCCAAGTTCCGGCTAGGTCTTTCGACGTGAGCAGCATTGCTCATGTTGCAGAACAGGGGCATTCCATCGAAGCACATTGACCAGTTTGTTGAGTCAGGGCTGACGTCTATTCCCTCGGGCCAGGGCATCGGATCAACGTCATGGAGTGCTTGCAGAATGCGCCAGCCATGCGCCTGGTATTCAGCGACGGTGCCGGCTTGCACTGCGGTCAACGAGAATGCCACGATGAGCGGATACGCCGTATCGATTCGGCCATCCCACGCTCTCGAGAGTTCTACATACCTTTGAAGTCCATCCGCTAGGTATTGGATGCCGTCGTCGTCTAGGCGGTCAACGAAGATGAACTTTACGAGCTTCTTTTTGTAAGCATTTCTTGAAAAGATGCAGGGAAATCCTGGATCGCTAAGTCGCTGCTCGAGGTCATCGAGGACGTCGCGATGCCACGGCTCATGCCGTTGACCGACCTCCGATTGTGAAACTAGATTTAGCGCGCCTACCTCAACAGGGGTATGAATGATTGCTCTCCAAGGATTCGTCTTCGCTGGCCGTATGGACAGTTGTCGCGCCGACGTACGAGCGCGGCAACCGGTGAAGTTGAGTCTGGTTAGCCTCTCAATTCGAGGCTGACTGGCGATGCCATTTGGCTATCCGTCTTGGAAATTTTTGTGATCCGAGACCGCACCGCGATTGCGGCGCACAAGATTACGGCGACACCGCCCAGCACAGTGGCCCAAGTTAGTTGCTCGCGCAGAATTAACGCGGCCCAGCAGATTGTCATGACGGGTTGAGCTAGTTGTACTTGGCTAACCTGTGCCATCGGACCAATGGCAAGCCCTCGGTACCAGGCGAAGAAGCCGAGGAACATACTGACCACAGCTAGGTAGCCAAAAGCAGCCCATTCAGCTGGGCTTCCGGATGGCGCATCGTCAACGATAGAGAAAACTGTTAGTCCTGCCATTAGAGGCGACGAAAGTAAGAGGGCCCAGGACACGGTTTGCCACGCACCAAGTTCACGCGCGAGAAGGCCGCCCTCGGCATAACCGACCGCTGCAGCGATAACTGCGCCGAACAGCAGAAGGTCTGACTGGTGCAACTCGTTCAGCCCGCCACCCTGTATGGCTGCGAATATCACTGCGGCGATCGCGCCAATGGTCGCCATGACCCAAAAAGACAAGGGTGGGCGTTCGTGTGTACGAATGACGACCATCACAGCGGTTGCGGCGGGGAGAAGAGCGATCACCACTGCGCCGTGACTCGCCGGAGCAGTAGTGAGTGCGAAGGACGTTAATAGAGGAAAACCGACGACGACGCCGCCCGCCACCAGAGCGAGGCGTGCCCACTGAATTCCTTGGGGCATGCGCTGCTTTGTTAACATAATTGCCGCCGCCGCTAAGAGTGCGGCAATGACAGCGCGGGCCGATCCGATGAATAGCGGGGACATCCCGCCGCTCTCCACTGCTATGCGAGTGAATGGGACGGTGAACGAGAACGCGACGACCCCAAGCAATCCCCACCATAATCCATCTCGGCGAGGGGATAGCAGTGGTCTCTTTGGATGGATAGCGCTACTATCATGACTCATGACCGATAATAGCAGTGCATCGCGCATCGTTGACGGAATTGGGATATTTATTGCTTCAGCAGCGCCAGGGGCACAACTCCCATCGACTAGAGCCTTGGTTTCGCAGTACGGCGCAAGCCCAGTAACGGTGCAGAAAGCCTTGCGTACGCTCATGGCTCGGGGCCTCATCGAGAGCCGACCGGGTGCTGGTACCTTCGTCCGGGCGCAGCGCGTTGCAAAGCCCAACGACTACGGCTGGCAGACGGCCGCGCTCGGAGCACCGCGGAGCAACCTGCCCGCCCTGTCCTCCGCAATGCGGACGGTTCCCGAGGATGTGATTCCCCTGCACTCTGGATATCCAGACCCCGAATTGCTGCCTGATCGATTGGTCCGTGCAGCATTTGTTCGGGCGGCGCGCAGGGATGCTGCAGTTACCCGCTCGCCTGCCGCAGGCATGCCCGAACTCCAAGCGTGGTTCGCGACAGAATTGGGATCATTCGCACCGTCCGGTGTCACACGTCCGGCGTCGACCGACGTGATTATTCTTCCCGGAAGCCAAAGTGGACTAAGCACGGCCTTCCGCGCCCTTGTCGATCGGGGCCGCCCCTTGCTGATGGAATCACCTACATACTGGGGAGCGATTCTGGCAGCGGCACAGGCCGGCGTACAGGTTGTACCTATACCGAGCGGTGCCCACGGCCCGGATCCGGAAGATTTAGCGCGCGCGTTCGAACAGACCGGAGCACGAGCCTTCTATGCTCAACCAACCTTCGCTAACCCCACAGGAGCCCAATGGTCACCAGACCGGGCAGACAAAATACTGGAAATCGTTCGCCGTTACGGCGCTTTCATGATCGAGGATGACTGGGCCCACGATTTCGGGATCACGACTGAGCCCACGCCTATAGCCGCACGTGACGACAGCGGCCACGTTGTGTACCTTCGCTCCCTAACTAAGAGCGTGTCACCCGCGGTGCGCATCGCAGGAATCATTGCCCGCGGTCCTGCACGTGAGCGGCTGCTAGCTGATGTTCATGCCGAATCTATGTATGTAAGTGGGATCCTCCAAGCCGTTGCACTTGATGTCGTTACTCAACCAGCTTGGCGGACTCACCTACGCAACCTACGTCACCAGCTGGCCGCTCGGCGTGACCTTCTCGTGGACGCATTACACGACTTTGCCCCTATCGCTCATCTGGAGGCGGTGCCAAAGGGTGGACTGAACCTCTGGGTGCGCCTGCCGGATACCACGGACTTGCCCACGTTCGTGCGGGACTGTGAAAGCAGCGGTGTACGTGTCGCCCCTGGCAACGAGTGGTTCCCCGCCGAGCAAACCGGCGCGTACATTCGGCTTAACTTCTCTGGTCCGAATGCTGCCACTTTCACGGAGGGCGCCCAACTAATTGGGCAAACGCTCGAAAAACATCGAAGATTTTGAGCGGTCGGCTGTCGTCTTCCAAACCGCCTGCACAATGGGCCGCGCATTGTCGGGGTTGTGCAGCCGAGTGTTGAGCGGTGGTTCGAGGGTCGACAGCCTGCCACTGATTTTCTTGCTGCGGCGCAAGCGACGGGTATCGTTCTGCCCTAGCGCGAAACGCGTCCGGTCGCCGATGGGGTATCGGCCACGCTCACTGAGGTATCCCGGATTCGACCGGCACTGAAGAAGGTCCTCTGCCACGTCAGCAGCTCACACGCTAACGACGCCCAAGGTGCCTGCGATCCAGCGCCCCACCGTGCTTGTCGCGAAATGCTTACTTGCGTCTTCTAACAATCGAGGCCTGTCACGGCTCAGCTCTCGCTTCACGTTGCCGAGGGACACGTCACAATATTCATTTCGGGAGAAGTTCTCGTCGTAGTAGACGTAGCCGCCCAATCGATCGAGGAACTGACTGTTTTCGTGGGAAATCACTCGTAGATCGTGAGTTGCACGAATCAGATCCTGTGAGGTTTCTGCGGCGCGGACGGAGTCTGCAATCACCGTCCATACATAGTCGCTTCGTGTCGGCGGTTCCAGGGCCATCGCCACAAACGCGTTTGCGATGTCGATCCGAAACTCCTCGTCAGTAACAAAGTCGTCACGGTACCGGCTGACCATTTCGAGCAGCACAGGATTGTTCGAATCGTGCGAGATCCACTCAAGTGCGCAGCTGTCGATTGAGCTGCGTAGACCAAGCCGCAGCTCCCATCGTGCGATGGCTTCGAGCCAGCGTGCTCGTGGCTCCGTGAGGTGGTCTGGAATCCTCGGCGGTGGAGGTTCTTTGCCGGTGGGCGGTTCAAGATTTCTAGTCATCCTCTTGGAAGCTCCTTCGACTACGTCTGGTGGGTACCGACGAACTCAAACAGCTGATCTGGTGGCGAAGTGTCGTCAGTCACCGGCACCTCGAGCCACCACTAAATCGCTACGCTCGCCTCCAGTTCATTCCGGATTGCACTCAATTCGCCGGCCACATCGAGGGACTTGCGCATAGTGCCCCGTGCAACCCGAATGGGCAGAACATCGATCACCAGGGCGGAGCCTGCGTCGCCAGTGATCTGAAATCTCACTCCTGGCCACCAGCCGCCCCTGGTCGTGCTTATCCGCGCCGGTTCAACCCCAGCGACGCGCGCAACGTCCACCCGTGCCGCCAACCATGCGTTGGCCCCGGCGTAGATCCACAGCGAACCCCGGTCCACGACGACGGTGACGTAGGCACCATTCAACGACCGGATGCGACGGCCACCATTTTCAGATGCCAAGCGGCGCAGCGTCATGACCGCAGGGGTATCGGCCATGAACTGATGGAGAGCAACGTTCGGATGCGCCTGCGCCACGATTATTGCGCGCTGACCCGTCCGACGGGCGATGATCCAGAACGCCAACGCGGTAACAGCCGGAATACCGAAGATGATCAGCCCCAACGGCGCCGCAGATAGAACACTGGATTCGTCCCCTCTGAGCACGGTCCACCACACCACACACAGGGCCAGTGATAAGGCGGCCAGACCGCCGAAAACGCGCAGGAGCATGATGCGACTTTAGCGCGCACCGGGAATGGCAAACGCTGCAGAATACGCCCCTGACGGCGCTCAGCGAATTTCCCCAGTCCTGCTCATCGAAGCTCCCCAGGTCGCGAGGTTAGGTTAGCGGAAGTTTGTGCCCGTTGTCACGCGGCGGAGCTCGTTGGATTGGGCGGTGTGGTTGCGGAGCCGGTAGGAGCCGCCGTCGAGGGTGACGACGACGGATCGGTGCAGGAGCCGGTCGAGCATCGCGGCGGCGACGGTGGTGTCGCCGAGGATCTCGCCCCAGGCGCCGACGGGCCGGTTCGTGGTGATCACGATCGACGTTTTCAGGTAGCGCTGGTTGATGACCTGGAACAGTGCCGACGCGGCCTCGGCGGGCAGCGGAAGGTAGCCCAGCTCGTCAACTTATGCAGATGTCTGCATAAGTTGACTTATGCCGACTCCGTGATTATGCCGATGTTGTCGTGGTGACGGTCGAATCGTCCAGTGTTTCATTGGGTCCTAACGCCCGGCGGCTGCTGGGATGTCGGCATAATCACAGTCCTTCCAGGAACGCGAGGAGTCTGTCGGCGGGGTGATATCGGCCGGCCTTCGATTCCACCGGAGTGGTTTTCGCGAGAGCGCGTTCCTTGATCGTCATGTCCGCGTGGATGTAGGGATCGGTGGATCGAGTATCGGCGTGGCCCAGCCAGAGCGCGATGACCGTGGTGTCCACTCCCGCGTGCAGCAATGTCATGGCCGTGGTGTGCCGCAGCGCGTGCGGGGAGAGCTTCTTCGAACCCAACGTCCCGCAGGCGATGGCCGCTCTCGCATGGTGGGCGGTCAACCGGTGTTCGATCGCGTCGCGGCTGAGGCGCCGACCGGTGCGGGTGCAGAACAGCGGAGCGGTGGGAACACCTGCTCGTTCAGTCAGCCAATGTCGAATAACTGTCGCTGTCGCCGTGGTGAGGGGGATGGCCCTTTCCTTGCGTCCTTTTCCCTGACATCGGACGTTCGCGCCGGTGCCGGTGCTGACATCGGCGCAGTTCAGGTCGGTCAGCTCGCGAAACGCGAAGTCCGGTCTGGATGCAGAGCATCAGCCAGGCGTGGTCGCGGCGGCCTTCCCAACTGTTGAGATCCGGAGCGGCCAGCAGGGCATCGACCTCATGGGCGGTGAGGTAGGACACGGTGGCTTTGTCGAACCTTTTCGGCGGAATCGCCAGGACCCGGGCGATGATGTCGGCGTGCTCGGGGTGCTGCAGTGCGGCGTAGCGGAACAAGGATCGCAGCGCGCCCAGGCGGGCGTTTCGTGTGCGGGCGCTGTTTTGCCGGTCCGTTTGCAGATGATCCAGGAACTCGCTGATGGTGGTGTGATCCAGATCTGTCCAGTCCAGTCGCGACGGAGCCTTCCCAGTTCTCTCCTGAAGGTAGGTGAAGAGCAGCCGCAGCGTGTCACGATAGGCGGCGATGGTGTGGCTGCTGGCCTGACGCTGCTTGGCGAGGCGGTCGGTGAAGAACATCTGCACCGTCGCCGTGATCACGGTCACGAGGTCACCTGCCCATTGCCGGGTTCGAGGTGGCCGGCGGCCAGCGCGAGCAGCTCGGGGGCGGCGGAGAGATACCAGTAGGTGAACCGGGGCTCGCGATGCCCGAGGTAGGTGGACAGGTATGGCAGGCGGGCATGGACGTCGGCGCCGCTGCGATACCAGTTGACCAAAGTGGTGATCGCGAAGGTGTGGCGCAGCGCGTGGAGGTGGGGCCCGCGGGCGGCTCCGACGCCGATCCCGGCGTCAGAACACAGGTCATGGAAGATGGTTTGGACAACGGGATAGAGCAACCGTTTTCCTGTGACCGTGACGAAGAAGCTCGTGGTGATTGGTGTCGGAAGGCGCTTGTCCCGCTGGGCTGCGTAGGCGCGAAGCGCAGCAACGGTGCTGGGTTGCAGGGGAACGTTGCGGGTTTTGGCGAACTTCGATTCCCGGATCAGGACGACTCCTCCGGTGAGGTCGATATCGGCGCCGTCCAGCCGGATCGCTTCCCCGATGCGCAGTCCCGTCACCGAGAGCAGACCGATCAGGGTGGAGTAGGTCGCCGCGGGCAGCCGTGAATCCAAGGTTGGGACTATACGATTTTCGGTGTAACTCCTAACAATGGAGGTGCCTGATGACTGATGTGATTCTTGGCGTGATGGAGGACGAGGCCGTGGCGACGGTGAA
>NZ_SOFK01000014.1:0-21751 GCF_004402675.1 Cryobacterium sp. MDB2-A-1
CACCGGTGGTGCTGAGCCACACCACCACTGGGGCTCTTCCGCACGAACGGTGGGGCTCAACCGCGCGATCGGGTGGGGCTCAGAGGGTCGAATACTCACGTAAGTTTCTTCGTCTCCGCCGGCGTGTGCCACGCGATCGCGGCCGCCAGCCACCGAAGCTCGTCGCGCCCTGGCCAATCCAGCTAATTCGTTGGCATTTACAGCTGCTGCGAGGCCCTGCATGCAGCCGTTTCAGGGCTTGAATCCTTGCAGCTCGCTATGCGATTGGCGCCGCGTTGGCTGTAGCCGCTGGGGTTGCTGAAGTTGCGAAGTACTCGTAGAGACTCGACTCGATTGGGCTCGCGAGGTCAAGGGTCATTGAGACAGCGTCAAATCCATCCCCGTTTTCCCCGGGCATCTTCGTCTGGCGAGCATCTTGAGACTGTGCTTTGCCAAGATAGTAAAAGTCAGTTCCTTCTGCATCGTCCTTTTTGGCGAACACGTGCAGCGGGAGACGGTTCTCGACGATGGCCTTCACTTCGCCGCTCAAGAGCGTTCGCCGGCTTCTTGTGTACCAGGTCAAAGTTGACGGGTTGAGGAATGCGTCCTCGTATCTTGTGCTTTCGGACACCTCCGACCCTTTGTGGTACGTGACGAAGATTGGGCAACTGTTCGAAAAGTAGTCGACCTTGTACCCGTAGATGGTGCTCTGTTGGTTCGACTTCCAGTTGAGCAATCGGCAGACGTCTTTGCGCGAATATCGTTGGCCCACTTCAAGTTGACCAGTCCACTTGTATTGGTGGCGGGCAACAAACAGGCCTGTCTCAATCGCGTCGCGTGCATGATCACGAAAGAGCTTGTTTTCAGCCCACGCTGCTGCAAACCTCATGTTGAGCTTGTAGGACCCGTCCTCGAGGGAGACCAGCGGCGCCGTGCCGTACTTGGCGGCTTCTGCCTCAGTGAAGAAGGTCAGGCTAAGCACGCCAAGAACTGAGTCAAGTGTCCCGCGATCGTGAGCCAGCCCGTTCGCCTCGAGCAGATCGCCGTAGGACTCAACCGTCGCTGTTTCGGAAGTTGACAGAAGCAGGTTGAGAAGCAGAAGCTCATGGGGCCGTTTGCCGTTGAGGAGTTCTCCAGAGAGAAACGTCAGGACAGCATCCTCGAATTCACTCGCACGAACGTCGAGAGCCTTCACGCTATTCAGAAACCTCCAGTAGTTCTTCTGCTTGGTCGCGATGACTGTGGGATCGACGGTATCGAAACGTGCATAGTCGATCAGAAGCGGCGAACGCCCCAGCCGGTTCCTGAGCTCGACGAACGACTTCTTGAGGTTCGACATGCTGTCGAGAGTTGTGGTCGCAAGTGACGCGAAAATCTTCTCCCGAGAAATCGCATCAAAATTCACACTCGAGAGTCCAGCGATCGCGCCTGCTTCTTGCGCGTCGATGATCTTCTTGCGAATCGAGTCCTTGTTGAGGGTGCTGTCTCCGAAGAGGGCGATAGGGATCAGGTAGTTATTGTCGTAATTGCCGATGAAGTCGATGACCACGAGGTGGTCCTTACCCGCGGCCTTTCGCAAGCCACGACCCAGCTGCTGGGTGAAAACGATGCTCGAAAGCGTCTGCCGAAGCATCACGACCTGGTTCACGGAAGGGATATCGATTCCTTCGTTGAAGATATCCACAGTCGCGATGTAGTCGAGGTCCCCGCGCTCGAGCATTTGAACGGCCGACTCGCGTTCATCGACGGAGTTCGCCCCGCTCAACGCGCGTGTTCGGAGACGCTCTCCATGAACGGTCCGTTGATTGAGGATCGAAGAAAGCTCGGCGGCTTCGGCAATCTTACTACAGAAGATCAGCCCTCGCACGGGCACACCAACGTGTCCGTACCTTTCGATCGTGGACACGAGATGATCAACGCGTTCGGTCGCAACCAATCGCGTGAGATCCGCGACCTGGTCGATGACTTCGCCATCAGCCTTCACATAGTCCGTCACGCCGTAATAGTGAAACGGCGCCAGCATGTCGGCCTCAAGTGCTTTCTGGAGACGGATTTCGTAAGGGACATTGAAGTCAAAAAGTTCGAACACGTTGAAATCGTCCGTGCGCTCGGGGGTCGCGGTCATCCCAAGTAGGAAGTCGGGCTCAAGATAGTCGATGAGGCTGCGGTAGCTCGTGGCCCCTGCGCGATGGACCTCGTCGATCAGCACGTAGTCAAATGCGTCTGGCCGGATTGCGCGAAGATTCTCCGGACGAGACAGCGACTGAATCGAGGCGAAAACGTAGCGACGATCCAGCTCTTTGTTCGATCCTACGAACTTGCCGAAGTCGCTTTCAGGCGCCTCGAGGACGCGCTTGAACTCATCGATCGCCCGGTCAAGAATCTGCTCCCGGTGCACGACGAACAACATACGTTTGGGCGCGTAGGCCCGCACGTCAAGGGCGGAGAGAATCGTCTTTCCCGTGCCAGTTGCGGAGATAACAACTGCCCGGTGCTCACCTGCGTCTCGCAAGGCCTGAATCTCAGCGAGTGCTTCTATCTGCATCGAGTTCGGGAAAACGATTCCCCTCAGCGGCACGTCACCAGACCGCTCTGGTGCGACGTCTCGGTAGACGGCCCGCGAATGTTGTGGAATCCAGGTCAGGGCATATTCATCGATCCAGCTCCGCGTCAAGGCAACCGAGACATCCACGTGTGCCTGCACGGCTGACTTCAGCTGGTGAACGATATCCCCATCGGGAAGAGCGGAAAAACGCAAGTTCCACTCGTGGTTCTTCAATAAGGCCGAAGGGGTCAAGTTGGAGCTGCCGACGATTGCAGTCGTGCTCGCTTCTTGCTCGAAGATGTAACCCTTTGCATGGAAACCAGCGGAGGAATCCGGATGGATCAAGACGTCAATTCCATCGAGGTTCATAAGTTCGCGGAAGGCCGCCGGCGAGTTGAAGCCAAGGTAAGTCGAGGTAATGATCGTGCCAGTTCCTCGATAGTCGAGGAGGGCCTGCTTGAGCAACGCGATTGCGCCTGGTGCAACAAATGCGACGGAGAAGACGAAATTGTGGGATCGCTTGAGTTCATCAAGGATCGCCTTGAGCATTGTTTGACCGCTGGAGTTTGAAATGAGGGTTGGGTTGAAGACCTGATCAGCCTTAACAAGTGAGTCGAGGAAGCCAAAGTTGTTGTCGAGCGTGAGTTGGCTGCGGGTCTCGATCACGCCCGGAAGTCCCTCATCACGCGCTCGACTGCAGGAATGTCGGCGGGGGCCCACTCAAGCTGATCGAGCTCTGCTGCAGGGACCCAACGGATTTCGGAGTGTTCCGTCAGATGCGGCTCCCCTAAGACAAGCGAGCAGTAATAGGTCGTGAGGATGACGATGCCGAAGTCGTACTCGTGCTCAGTAGTTTCAACGTGCTGGCCGATCTCGGCAGAGCAGAGCAATTCCTCTCCCAGTTCTCGAATCAGCGCCTGTTCAGGTGACTCGTTCTGCTCGATCTTCCCACCAGGAAACTCCCACATGCCCGGAAGCGACATTGTCGAACTCCGCTGGGCGGCCAAGACCGTTTGCCCTCTTGTAATTACGGCGCCAACCACGTTGATTCGCTTCTTCACCTGTGTACCCCATTGCTTGGCCGTCGATCTCTGATTCCACCTTAGCCAGCGGTGGTGAACTGACGTCCACCCCCACCGAGGATGACCGACAAAGAGAATATTCAATGGACTCGAGCCTCAGCACTACCTCGCAATTGCCAACGTCGCCTTGCATCTCGGGAATCGCCCACAGGCGAGGAACGGCCCACGCTTGCCGGCACGCTCGACCATGAAGCGTCGGCCGCACCGCGGACACACTGTTGACTCGAGAGTCTCGCCGATGGCATTGGTGCGCACGATCCCGTGGTCCCGAATCAGTTCCATCAGAAACGGTGATTCCCGGTTCTTGACGGTGAATAGCAGCACGCCCCGCCGGGCACGGGTCATTGCCACGTAGAACAGTCGACGCTCCTCGGCCCGCTTAAAGTCTTCCTCGGCGGGCATCGCCATGCGCAGCACCGGGTCGTTCGGGATGGTGCTGGGAAACCCCCACTGTCCCGACACCATGCCGGGGATCACGATGTAGTCCGCTTCGGCGCCCTTCGAGGCGTGAATGGTCATGAATCTCACGTCCAGAAGGTCGCGAAGGTCGCGGCAATCCGGCAGGTACTCGCTTTGGCGCTTGTACCTACCGAGAATGAAGACGGTGACCTTGACGCCCACCGGCTGCGGGACCCTGCCGCGGGCGATTTGAGTGTGCAGCGCCTTGAGCTGGTGGAAAATGGCTGCTTTCACGGCCGTGTCACTGTCGACCGAGACAGCACTGATGGTGGGCGGGAATTCCGCGGTCGACGACACGACGCGCTTGACCAGTTGGCTGGGGTTTTGCAGCACGAACTCGCTGGAGACATCAGCTATCGATTGCGGAAACCGGAACGTGCGCTCCAGCCGCAGCACTTCACTCGGACCGAACAGGTGCTCGAATTCGGTCATGACCGACAGGTCGGCCCCGGCAAACCGGTTGATGCTCTGCCAGTCGTCGCCGACGGCGAAAAGATGACGGCCGGGTTTGTTAACGAGGGCACGGGCCAGCCGGGCCCGGGCGTGACTGGCGTCCTGGAACTCGTCGACCATGACCAGCTCGTACGGGCTCTCCCAGTCGCCGGCCTCGAGGTGCTCGGCCGAGAGGTTGAGCATGTCCTCGAAGTCGATGAAGCCCTCCGCAGCCAGCTTCTTGTCCCACTCTCGCCGGATGGGGGCGAACAGGCGCAGGAATGCGGCATCGCGAAAGCGCACCTCGCCGTGCGACTGCTCTTTGAGGCGGTCCTGCAGCTGGTCATCACTGAGGCAATTGCTCTTTGCATGAGAGAGAAACGAACGGAACGTCTGCAGCAGGCGTCCATAATCTGAAGGCGACTGCCCGGCCAACAGCCGCTCGGGATTTGCCTCCAACCGGATGCCACGCTCGGTCAGTTCCGCCTCCAAATGACGGAGGCCCTCCCCGCTCCACAGCTCTGCCATCGTCGTCTCCAGCAGCGTGGTGCCATGGTGGCGGTGGGTCTCGCGCTTCCACCGCATGCCGTCGAGGTAGCCGACGAACTCTTCCGGCGGCTGCCCGTTCTCGTCGACTGCCCAATGCTCGTGGTAGGCGTCGATCTGCGGGTAGTAGAAGTCCGGGTGGTACTGCCGATGCTCGGCGTCGGCCGTGTCGACCTCGTAGGACCGCTCATAGACGTACTCGACGCTGTTGAAGTACAGCCAGTCGGCGATCATTCGTTCGCCGGTGCTTCTGACCTGCTCACCCTGGGCCGTGCGAAATGCCGGCGGCTTGGCCGTTTCGCTCGAACCCGCATCAACGCCGGTGTAATCACGAGCTAGTACCGCTCGGAAGAAGTCCCAATGGAGGCGGAATGGCGGATTGGTAGCGCGGAGAACATCGACGATCAGCCCGAGTTGCTTGAGGTCTCCCCCGCCCTCAAGCCACGGTGCCAGCGACGGCTTGCGGCCAGTGGCCTTCCCGATGATCTCCAGGCCGAACGCGTGGAACGTCTTGGCGACGACCTTGTCATCGTCGAGCCCCAGGGGCGCCAGACGCTCGAGGGTGCGCGCCCCCAGCTCCTTCGCCGCGGCTTCGTTGAAGGCCAGCATTAGGATCTTGTCGGCCTGAACCAGTTTGCGGTGGAGCGCGAAGCCAGCTTTGGCGACCATCGTCGAGGTCTTGCCGGACCCGGCCGAGGCGACGACCAGCATCCGGTTGTCAAAGCAGACGACCGCGCGAGCCTGCTCGGGCGTGAGCGGCGACTTCTCGACCGTGTCGAAGAAGTCCTTGCAGTCGTCGAGCTCGGCGGCGAGGTGCCGTTCGTTCTGGGTCACGATGAACGCCGGCAGGTCCTGACGCCAGATCTTGACCGTCTCCCGGGACACTGCGGAGAGAGCTGCGATGTGCGGTTGCAGGTCAGGGGCGTCGAGGAGCTGACCGAAGCCGACGGCGGCTTTGCGCGCAGCCCAGTAGGCGGAGAACTCGGTGGTGAGCCAGCCCCTCGCCTTGAGCTGCACGGCCACGGCGGTGGCGAGCGCCTCGGTGAAGAGCCGCACCTGGTTGGCGGCCTGATCGAATTCGTCGACCAATTGCAACAGCTTGAGGGCATGCTCGGCCTCGGCTTGTGCTGCGGTGAAGGCGGTACAGAAGGATGCCGCACGTCGGTTCGGTATGCCACGGAACCGAAAGCGCCGATCCGTATGCTCCAGCTCGAGGTGCGCCCAGACGCGACCCGGGGTCACCGTCAGCCCGCCGAAGGAACGAACGTCGCGGGCGGTGGGCTCACTGTCGATGGTGATCGTGAGGTCGGGGCCGTTCAGCGTCAGTAGCCAGTCACGGGATTTCGCGAAGCACTTGCCGAGGGCCGACGGCTGCCAGCTCAGTTCTCCCTGGCCGCGGTCAATCACGAGTGGACATCTGGGCGACGAGGAACCTCATGCTGCGCGTCGCCGGGTCTTCCAGAGGAGCGACACCGTGCGAATCACAAATGCGAACAGAGCCAAGGCCGTTGAGTACGTCGCGAGCATTTGTGCGACCATCCCCATGCTGGCGAGCGTCTCCGGGGTCACTGGCGGATTACTGACCCCGTACTGCCAGAGCAAATATCCGCCGAAGGCAACGACAACACTCATGGCGAGGGCCGCCAGGAACAGCTTCAATCCGTTGTTCCGTAGGACCTGGACGATGCCGTCCAGGAGATAGGAAGCCACAAAAGGCAGGGCAACTGTCATCAACATGATGCCGCCATATGCCACAAGCAATGACCCGATTCCGGCTGCCAACATCGTCAGTCCCCCAACTGTTTAAAGAACAACTCTGATAGCCAGCCTAGGTGTGTGTTCGTCGGCAAATCCGTCGTTGATCTGCTTATCTCACCCCAGTTGGGGGCGCTGGATTCGAGGATGACCACAACCTGGTTGCCGGGGTGCAAGGCGACCGACAGGCCAGCGGTCTCGGCGGCGGTGTCAGGCCCACCCCCTACAATCGGGGGCAGCGCTTCGACGCGATCCGGCCGCTGTCCGCGTCGCCGTGACATGTCGCCGCACGAAGGGGAATCCGTGGACCAGATTGACTCTGAGACCGAGACCGAGGGTTCTGCCGCTACGACCGTGACCGCGGGCGCCCCGGTTGCCGCAGCCGCGGCAGCCGCCCGCATCGGGATCAGCTCGGTGCCGTTCCTCTCCTATGCGATGGCACACTGCCGGGTGCCGGTCGTCGACGAGATCGTGATCGAGAACCTCGGCGGCGAGCAGCGCGCCGCGACCCTCGAGGTCGAGGTCACGAGTGCCGCCGGGTCGCTCGGCGCCCCGCGAGTCGTCATCGTCGACCTCGGCGCGGGGCAGAGCACCACCCTCCGCACCGTCGAGCTCGTGCTCGATCCGGCGCTCATGCTTGCCGTGGAGGAGCAGCGGCCGGGGTCGATCCGCGCCACCCTGCGCGACTCCGACGGCACCCTGCTCGCCGAGACGAGTGCGGCGGTGCAGATCCTCGCGTCCAGCCAGTGGATCGCCACTCCGCTGCACCTCGGCCTCGAACTTCTCGCCGCGCACGTGCAGCCGAACGCCGCCGCCATCGCGCCGCTGCTCGTCGAGGCGAGTGACTTGTTGCAGCAGCGCACGGGCGACTCCGCGCTCAGCGGGTACCAGTCCGAGAGCCCCGAGCGGGTCGACGCCGTGGTCGAGGCGATCTACGACGCGATGGCCGCCCGGGACATCCGCTACGCCATGCCACCGGCGAGCTGGGGCACGACCGGGCAGAAGGTGCGCACGCCCGCCGAGGTGCTCGAGGGCCGGCTGGGCACCTGCCTCGACACCACCGTCACGCTCGCCGCCGCCCTCGAACAGGCCGGCCTCAACTCCACGCTCTGGCTGCTCGAGGGGCACATCTTCCTCGGCTACTGGCGGGTCGACTCGGCGCTCGGCGCCGTCGCCCACACGGATGTCGCCGACATCGTCAACCTCGTCGACCTCGGGTCGATCGGGCTCATTGAAACGACCGGTGCCACGGGCGGCTCCACCTCGATGCCGTTCGCCGCGGCGCGGCGGAGCCCGCACACGCAGTACCTCGCCGCGGGACTGGAGAAGTTCCTGGGCGTGACCGACGTGCACACCGCGCGGCAGTCGCGGATCTGGCCGCTGCCGAGCCGCTCCGTCGGGCCCGACGGCGCGGTCACCGTGACGGTGTACCAGGCGGGGGCCGGTCCGGTCATCGCTCCGTATTATGCGCGGGATGGGTCGGCGGTTGCTTCGAACGCTCCCGAAGCGACCCCGGTGCCGCCGCGGGTCACCCAGTGGAAGAACGCGCTGCTCGACCTGAGCCTGCGCAACAAGCTGATCAACTACACCGACCGGTCCGGCTACCCGCTGTTCGTGCCCGGGCCGGCCGTCGCCCGCCTCGAGGACGCCATCAACGCCGGCACGCCGATCACCCTCGTGCCCAGCGATGCGTTGCCGAACGTGGACCGGGCCAGGGGCATCCGCTTCGGGAAGGACCTGCCCGAGCAGACCCGCGAGCTCATGCTCGCCGAGAAGAAGGGCGCGTTCGTGGACATCACGGAGGCGTCGTACACGAGCAAGCTGCGCTACCTCGCCAACAAGGCCCGCACGATCGTGGAGGAGACCGGCGCGAACAACCTCTACCTCACGTTCGGGATGCTGCACTGGCGGTTCAACGACCGGGAGTTGCGGTCGCCGCTCGTGCTGATCCCGGTCAACATGACGAGCGCCAGCCGCGGCTCCTCGTACCGGCTGACGATCGACGAGGCCGGGGCGTCCACGCCGAACTACTGCCTGCTCGAGAAGCTGCGGGCGAGCTTCGGGCTCGAGATCGCCGGGCTCTCGGCCCCCGGGGAGGACGCCTCGGGCATCGACCTCGGCGCCGCGTTCACTGCGGTGCGGGAGGCGATCGCGGAGGCCGGGCTGCCGTTCCGGGTCGAGGAGACCGTGGAGCTCTCCATTCTGCAGTTCGCGAAGTTCCGGCTCTGGAAGGACCTCGACGAGAACTGGGAGGCGCTGTCGCAGAACAGTCTCGTCGCGCATCTGATCAACACGCCGCTGGATGCCTATGCCGACCCGGTCGCCGCGGCGGGCGCTGTCGTCTCGCCCGGCTCGCCCGTCGACCTCGACGCGCTCGGCGGCTCCGTGCCGGTGCCGGCGGACTCCTCTCAGCTCGAGGCGGTCGCCGAGGCCACGGCCGGCCGCACCTTCGTGCTCGAAGGCCCGCCCGGAACCGGCAAGTCGCAGACCATCACCAACCTGCTCGCCCGCGCCCTCGCCGACGGCAAGCGCGTGCTCTTCGTCGCCGAGAAACGCGCCGCCCTCGACGTCGTGAAGAAACGCCTCGAAAGCGTGGGACTCGGCGACTTCTCCCTCGACCTCCACGACAAGGGCGCCCGCCCCGCCGCCGTGCGCGCCCAGATCAAGGCGGCCCTCGAGCTGCACATCGACCCCGACCTCCCGGCCCTCGCCGCGAACCGCGAGGCCGCCGCCGCGAGCCGCGGCACCCTCGCCCGCTACGCCGATCGGCTGCACGAGTCCAACGCGGCCGGCCTCTCCCTCTACTCCGCCCGCACCCACGCCCTCGCAGCGGATGCCTCGGTCGAGCCGCTCGTCATCCCCGGCCCGCTCGTGGGCGGCTCCCCCGCTCCCGTGTTCGACGAGCTGCGGCACGTGCTGCGGCAGCTGCCCGAGGTGTCCGACCTCGCCCGGCCGAGCGCCGCGCACCCCTGGGGCTTCGTCGACGAGCGGCTCGGGCGCGGAGCCGGCGCCGGGTCCGGCACGGCCGAGTCCGCCGCCGAGGCGGTGCGGGCGGCCCGCGCCGTCGGCACGGTCTCCACCGGTCCGTCCTCCGGCGGCGTCTCGACCGCTGGTGCCGCCGGTGCCGCCGGTGCCGAGTCCCTGGCCGCCGGCTCGTCGCCGTCGACCGGCATCGCCATCGCGCTGCGCACCGCCGCGATCCATGCGGCCGGGCGCGCCTTCGACGAGGCCCTCGTGGCGGCGCAAGCCGCCGGCTTCGACCTCGACACCCTGAACCGGATGCCCTCGGCCGCCCTCGCCGGGGAATGGCGCGACCTCGCCGCCGCACCCCGGCACCCCGTCAGCGCGGTCGACACCCTGCACACCCCCGAGTGGCGGGCCTTCATCGCCGGCCTCGAGAAGCACCTCACGGCGCTGCGGGCGTCGCGTCCGGACTGGCTGACCCGGGTCGCGCCGACCGTGCTCGGGCGTGACGTGCCCGGGATCCACGCGGCGGCCCTCGCCGCGGATGCCGCCGGGTTCTTCGGCCGCAAGGCCAAGCGCCGCGCGGTGCTCGCGCAGGTCGCCGATGCGCTCACCGGCGACGCGGCATCCGCCCCGGAGAAGGCCGTGCCGCTCAAGACGCTCTCGACGCTCACCGCTGCCCTCGCCGCCGCGCACGCCGAAGCGCAGGGCCTGCGCGACGCCGCACTCACCCTGCCGGTGCCGCTCGTGGACGCGCGGTGGAACCCGTTCGTGCCGGCCGACGCCGAGGACCTCGCGACCGGCCTGGCCTGGCTCGGCTGGCTCGGCGACGCGCTCAACCGGCCCGCGGTGCCCGCTGTCGACGGCGACTCCCCCACCCACACCGCCGACCTGCGCGCCTACTATTCCTCGACCCCGCTCGGCGCGGGCCAGGAGCCGCTCACCGCCCTCGCCGCGGCCTGGCAGACCCTCGACACCGCCGCCGACGTGCAGCCCGCCGACCGCGCCCGCTGGGCCGGCGACCTCGGCTTCATCGCCCGCTGGTGGGCGACCCGGGCCGCGCGCACGGTCGAGTCCGCCCAGCCCGTCGTGCTCGAACGCTGGCTCGCCCTCGTGCGTCACCTCGAGCCGCTGCGGCGCCACGGGCTCACCGACGCCCGCGCCGCGCTGCTGGCCGGCAGCATCCCGGCCGAAGATGCCGCGCTCGCGTTCGACAAGGGCCTCGCCCTCGCCTCGATCACCGAACGCGAGGACGCGACCGCCCTCGGCGACTTCAACCTCGTGGCGCACAGCAAGACGATCACCCGGTTCACCGCGAGCACGCACGCGGTGCGCGGCGAACTCCCCCGGGCCATCCCGGCCGAAGTGCTCGGCCTCCGCCGCTTCGACACGAACCTCGCCTCGGGGCAGGTCGGCGGCCTGCGCCGCCAGCTCGACCGGCAGCGCGGCGGCATGAGCGTGCGCGCACTGCTCGAGAACTACGGCGACCTGATCACCCAGGTGATGCCGTGCACCCTGATGAGCCCGGAATCCGTCGCCCGGTTCTTCCCCGCTCACGCGGCCCTGTTCGACATCGTCGTGTTCGACGAGGCCTCGCAGATCCGGGTGGCGGATGCGATCGGTGCGATGGGGCGGGCGGCATCCGTGGTCGTCGTGGGCGACAGCAAGCAGATGCCGCCGACGAGCTTCGCCGAGACGAGCGCGAACATCGATGACGAGGGTGACACCGGTTTCGACGGCGACGACGGCCTGCTCGGTGCGGTCGCGGACGAGGAGTCGATCCTCACCGAGTGCGTGCAGGCGCGGGTGCCGAGTAAGTGGTTGTCCTGGCACTACCGCAGCCAGGACGAGTCACTCATCGCGTTCAGCAACCACTACTACTACGAGAGCCGGCTGTCGTCGTTCCCGGCGCCCGCGTCCAGCGCCATCGCCGACCACGGCGTCTCTCTCGTGCGCGTCGACGGCCAGTTCGAGCGGTCGGGGCGCGGCACGGCGCTCCGCACCAACCCGGTCGAGGCCCGCGCGATCGTCGACGACATCGAGCGCCGCTTCCAGGCCTCGCCCGGGGTCTCCCCATCGGTCGGCGTGATCACCTTCAACGCCCAGCAGCGCAACCTCATCGAGAACCTGCTCCGCGACAGCGAGGACGAGCGCATCGCCCTCGCCCTGGACGAGGTCGATGGCCTCTTCGTCAAGAACCTCGAGAATGTGCAGGGCGACGAGCGCGACAGCATCCTCTTCTCGATCGCATTCAGCGCCAACGATAAGGGTGTCGTGCCACTCAACTTCGGGCCGCTCTCCCGGGCGGGCGGCGAGCGCCGCCTCAACGTGGCGATCACCCGCGCGCGACGACAGGTGGTGCTCTATGCCAGCTTCGACCCGGCGGTGCTGCGCGCGCAGGACACCAGCTCAGTCGGCATCAAGCACCTCAAGGCCTACCTCGAGATGGCGGGCGCGGGCGCCGAGGCGCTGAGCACGGATGTCCGCCGCACGTCCACCGTGGACCGGCACCGCGACGACATCGCGGCCGCACTCCGCGCCGCGGGGCACGTCGTGCAGACCGACGTCGGGCTCTCCGACTTCCGGGTGGACCTCAGCCTCGCCTCGGCGACGGACCCGGGTCGGCCGCTCGTCGCGGTGCTGCTCGACGGACCGAACTGGCGTGCGCGGCGCACGGTCTCCGACCGCGACGGCCTGCCCGTGGACGTGCTGCAGGGCATCATGCGCTGGCCGGGCGTCGAGCGGGTCTGGCTGCCCGAGTGGCTGCATCACCGCGACGAGACGGTCGCCCGGCTCGGGGCGGCGGTCGAGGCCGCGACTGAAGCTGCAGCCGCGGCCGACGTGGCCAGGGAGCTGGACCTCCCCGCGGACGTCGAGCCCGCAGCAACCATCACCGAAACGCCACGGGATGCACCCGAGGTACTCGTCGGATCCCGCACGGTGTCCGCCACGATTGTGCCGTTGGCCAACAGCCGTGCGTCCACGAGTTCCCTCGCGCTCGACTACGCCGAGTGGTCCCCCGGGCGTCTTGGCACGGTCGACGTGCTCGACGCCTTGCCGCGAGCGGCGGCCGCGGCGAAGGTGCAGTCCGCCATCCGTGCGGCGGTCACGGCCGAGGGTCCGATCCACAGCGCCCGGCTGATCAAGCTCGTCGCGGCGGCGTTCGGGCTCGACCGGGTGAACCAGGCTCGGGCGGCGTCGATCGTGCGGTGTGTGCCGGCGGACCTGCCGCTCGGCGCCGACGAGCCGTTCTACTGGCCCGAGTCGATCGACCCGACCGGTTGGCAGGGCGCCCGGCGCACCCCGCCCGACGTCACCCGATCCCTCGAGCATGTCTCACTCGCGGAGATCGCGAACGCGATGCGCCTCGCGGCCGAGGCCGCCGCCGGCATCGACGACACTGAGCTCAAGCGGGAGGCCCTCGCCTTCTTCGGCGGGCGGAGCACCCGCGGAACCGTCGGCATCCGTCTCGACGCGGCCCTGGCCCTCGCCCTGGACGCCGGTCGCCTCACCCGCACCCCCGCCGGCCTCCTCCGCCCCGGCTCCCACTAGCCGCCACGCTGGCATCCGCTCGCCCACTCGCCCACTCGACCACCCCGTGAGGTGTCGCAAATCGACCTTCCTAGTGCCCTCAAACGTCGATTTGCGACACCTCACGGCTACTGCGGGGCGGACTCGACGCGGTTGCGGCCGGCGCGCTTGGCCTCGTAGAGGGCCTTGTCGGCGCGGGCGAGCCAGTGTGCGGTGCGTTCGCCACTGTTCCGCACGGCCAAGCCGATGCTCACGGTGCAGCGCAGGCCCGGGGCTACGTCGTCCCAGCGGAAGCCACTCACCGCATCGAGCAGGCGCTCGCAGGCCTTCGCGGCGTCGGCCGGGGTCGCGTCGCCGAACACCAGCAGGAATTCCTCGCCGCCGAGCCGTACCGCGAGGTCGCTGTCCCGGATGGCGTCCGTCAGGATCGTGCCCATCGCGGCCAGCACCCGGTCGCCCGTGGCGTGCCCGTGCGCGTCGTTCACCCGTTTGAAGTGGTCGAGGTCCACCATCGCCGCGCAGAGCGGCTGCGCGCGGTCGTGCGCCCGGCGCATCAGCGCGGGCAACTGCCGGTCGAGCGCTCGCCGGTTCGGCAACAGGGTGAGCGGGTCGGTGTGGGCCTGCTGGTCGAGCTTCTCCGCACGGATGCGCAGCACCTGTGCTTCGAGCTGCGACCGCTCCGTCTCGTGGCGGGCCTGTTCGATCTCGAGAGTGTTGATCAGCATCCGGGATTGCAGCCCCGCCGTCTGCCGAGTGAGGCGCAGGGTCAGCTCGTGCAGCTTTTCGGCGTGGTCGAGGGCGAACTTGAAGTGGCCGCGCTCCTTGTACATCTCCCCGAGCGCACGATGCAGCCGGGTGAGCCGCGCGGGATCGTCCTCGATGAAGGGATCGGCCAGCTGGGCGACCATCATCGCGGTCGCCTCGTCAATGCGTCCCTCTGCACGCAGGAGCTCGGCGAGCTGGGCGTCATTGTCGAGTTCGAGATTCCGGTAGCCGTTCGCCGCCGCGAGGCGCTTGGACAGCCCGACCTGTTCGCGCGCTTCGCCGTACCGGCGGAGCTCGATCAGGATGCTCACGAGGTTGGTGCGCGCGATCGTCTCCCAGAAGACGTGTCCCTGGCCCTGGGCGAGCGCCGCGCCCTGCTGCACATTGTCGAGTGCCTCTCGGAGGGCATCCGCCGGGTCGAGGCCCTGGGCGCTCTGGGTCTTGGCGAGCTCGAGGCAGGTGTCGCCGAGGTTGTTGAGTCCGGCGAATCTGGCCTCGGCGTCCTCGAGCAGCCGCGACAGGTCGAGCGCCTGGCGGCCCAGTTCGAGGGCGCGCTGCGCGTCGGCCATACCCACGTGCACCATCGAGGAGCGGCTGAGCGCCCAGAATTCGGCGAGCTTGCTGCCGCTCGCCCGCGCCGCGGAGAGCGCGCCGAGCACGTGGCGCAGCGCGGGTTCGTGCAGGCCGGACTCATGGAACGCGAGCGCCAGGGTGCAGTGCACCTGCGACTGCCGCAGCAGTTCGCCCGTGTCGACCAGGTATTCGAGGGCGAGCAGCCCGTGACGAACGGATGCCTCGACCTCGCCCAGCCGCAACCGGTGCAGTGCGAGCAGCTCGCGGGCCTGCGCGCACTCGGCGGGGGTGATCCCGAAGGTCGCGAGCACCTGTTCGGCCTGCGCCGCGCCGTCCAGGTGCCGGCCGTCGGCGCGCGAGAGTTCGCACGCGGCGAGGAGTGCCGCGGTCGAAAACGGTGCGGGCGTCGGTGCGGGCGTCGGTGCGGTACTGCGAACGGGCGCTGCCGAAGATGCCCGCACCTCCGGTGCTGCCGCCTTCGAGTCCACCTTCAGCCCCCCGACTGTCTGTCGCTCTTTCGAACATAACAGGGCACCCGGCCCGATTCGGCCGGAAAAAAGCCCCAAAAAGGGCGAACCTATGATCCGCCCCTGTCCGTCCCCGCAGACGGATACCCAGCGCGGCCACGTAAGATCGGCGGATGACCGCAGCGACAGCATCCGTCCCCCTCGACCCCCGCATCACCCTGTTCGGCGCGGAGTGGTGCGGCGACTGCCGCCGCTCGAAGAAGGTGCTCGACGGACTCGAACTCGACTACGACTACGTCGACCTCGAGGCCGTCGCGGACGGCGCCGACCGCGCCCACGCGATCAGTGGACGTACCCGGATCCCCGTGATCGTGTTCCCCGACGCGAGCCACCTCGTCGAGCCGAGCGACGCCGACCTGCGCGCGAAACTCGCCCAGTTCTCCGTGGAGGCCTGAGCCGTGCGCAGCCTCAAGGACTGGACATTTTCGATGTGCGGGATCGCCGGTTTCGTCTGCTGTGCGATCGCGCTCGGGGTTCTTTACTTCAACGCCGTGAATCACAACGCCTTCGTGAGCGTGGCGGTTCCGGTGGCGATCGTCGCCCTCGCCGCCGGCGGAATCGCCACCGCCAGGGCCCGCTGGCTCTGGACCAGCGGCCGAGGCAACCAGCGCCGCTGACGCCCGCCGGACCGGCGACAGCCACACCACCCGCTCCACACTGACGCCCGGCGCCACCCGACCCGGCGTCACCCGCTCGGGGCCGTTTCCCCATCGCCGCTGCCGCGCTACGATGCCACGGAGACGGGGAGGCATCATGAGTGACACTGGCCAGGACAAGCGCATCGAACGCTTCGGGAGTGACGAGGACATTGCGAACGCCGAGGCGGCGAAGCGGCAGGACGCGAAGGATGCGCGGGTGCGACTGCTGCGCAGCAAGGCGGCCGTCGCCCGGTCGGAGGCCGATGCGATCGAGGCCATGCACCTCGACCCGGACACCCTCGAGGACCTCCTTGAGAGCTCCAGCCCGCTCGAGGCGCGCCGGTTGGAGAAGTCGGAGCACGCGATCAGCCAGCGGGTGACCAAGGCGAAGGCCGCGGCCGAGGCAGCCGAGTACGAATACGAGCAGGCCGTGCTCGAGCAGTACGACGACAGCAAGGGCTGACGCCGCACCGCAGGAGCCGGCCGTCATACGGTGTCGAGCAGCCCCTCGGCCTCGGCGACTATGCCCGCCGTCTTCAGGAAGCTGTCCGGATTGAGCGAGATCGAATCGATGCCCTCGCGCACCAGGAAGGCCGCGAAGTCCGGGTAGTTGCTCGGCGCCTGCCCGCAGATGCCGATCTTGATCCCGGCGGCGTGAGCCTTGCGAATGGCCTCGCTGATCATCCGCTTGACCGCTTCGTCACGTTCGTCGAAGAGGCCGGCGAGTTCGCCGGCGTCCCTGTCGACGCCGAGCACGAGCTGGGTGAGGTCGTTCGACCCGATCGAGAAGCCGTCGAACCGGGTCGCGAACTCCTCGGCGAGGATCACGTTCGCGGGGATCTCGCACATCATGTACACCTGCAGGCCGTTCTCGCCGCGGGTCAGCCCGTTCGCGGCCATCACCGCGAGCACCTTGTCGGCTTCGGCAACGGTGCGGCAGAACGGAACCATCACGATCACGTCGGTGAAGCCGATCTCCTCGCGCACCCGCTTGATCGCCCGGCATTCGAGCGCGAACCCCTCACGGTAGCGGTCGTCGTAGTAGCGGGAGGCGCCGCGGAAGCCGATCATCGGGTTCTCCTCGGTGTGCTCGAACGCTCCGCCACCGAGCAGGTGCGCATACTCATTGGTCTTGAAGTCGCTCATCCGCACGATCACCGGGTCGGGGTAGTACGGCGCGGTGAGCTTCGCGATGCCGAGCGCGAGGGTCTGCACGAAGTACTCCTGCGGGTCGGCGAAGCCGCGGGTGCGTTCGTGGATGCGCCGGAGCGCGGCCCGGTCGGTGACCCGCTCCGGGTGCACGAGCGCCATCGGGTGGATGGTGATCAGGTTGTTGATGATGAACTCCATCCGGGCCAGGCCGACGCCCGCGGCCGGCAACCGCCACCATTCGAACGCGGCGGCGGGGCTCGCGATGTTCACCATCAGCTTCGTGCGCGTCGTCGGCACCGTGCCGAGGTCCACCTCCTCGGTCTCGAAGTCGAGGGTGCCTGCGTAGACGAAGCCCTCGTCGCCCTCTGCACAGGAGAGCGTGATCTCGGCGCCGTTGTGGATCAGGTCGGTTCCGGTGCCGGTGCCGACGACCGCGGGCACGCCGAGCTCCCTGCTGACGATCGCGGCGTGACTGGTCGGCCCGCCGTGGTCGGTCACGATGCCCGATGCCCGGGTCATGATCGGAACCCAGTCGGGGTCGGTCATCTCGGTGACGAGGATCGCGCCGTCGATGAAGTTGTCGATGTCGGCCGGGTCGCGGATCACGCACGCGGTTCCGGTCGCGATGCTGTCACCGATCGCGACGCCGGAGACGATGAGGGGCCCGCTCTCGAGCAACCTGCTCACGGTGAAGACGGTGCCGCTCGCCTGCGATTGCACCGTCTCCGGCCGCGCCTGCACCATGTACAGCTCCTGGGTGACGCCGTCCCTGGCCCACTCCATGTCCATCGGCCGGCCGTAGTGGTCTTCGACGATCACGGCCCAGCGGGCGAGCTGCACGATCTCGGTGTCGCTCAGCACGAACGCGTTCCGCTCCCGCAGCGGAGTGTCGATCACCCGGGTACGGGCGCTGCCGCCGGCAGCGTAGACCATCTTGGTCGCCTTGGCGCCGAGGGTCTTCTCGATGATCGGGGTCAGCCCGGGGTCGGCGAGCAGCGCCTTGAACACGAGGTACTTGTCGGGGTCGACGGCGCCCTGCACCACGGTCTCACCGAGTCCCCAGGCCGCGCTGATCACGGCGGCACCCGGGAACCCGGTGTCGGTGTCGATCGAGAACATCACCCCGGACCCGCCCAGGTCGGAGCGGATCATCCGCTGCACCCCGATCGAGAGTGCCACGTCGAGGTGGTCGAAGCCCTTGACTTCGCGGTAGCTGATCGCCCGGTCGGTGAACAGGCTCGCATAACAGCGGCGGCAGGCGGCGAGCAGGTCCCGCTCCCCCGTCACGTTCAGGAAGGTCTCCTGCTGCCCGGCGAAGCTCGCGTCCGGCAGGTCTTCCGCGGTCGCGCTGCTCCGCACCGCCACGGCGAGGTTCTGCTGCCCGGAACGGGCAGACAGTTCCCGGTAGGCCGAGCGAATGCCCGCGGCCGTGTCCTCAGGGAATTCCCCGTTCAGGAACAACTCGCGCAGGCTCTCGCCCGTGACCCGCAGAGTCGCCTCGCCGGAGTGGTAGCTGTCGAGGGCCTGGCGCAGGGCCGACTCGATCCCGTTCTCCGTGATGAACGCGCGGTAGGCATCCGCCGTCGTCGCGAAACCGTCGGGCACCCGCACCCCCTGGCCGGCGAGCGAGCCGACCATTTCGCCGAGGGAAGCGTTCTTCCCGCCGACCTGGGGGATGTCGGCGAGGCCGATCTCTTCGAACCAGACCACATGACGCTCTGACATGACGACTCCTGACGCGACCTCGAAAGCCGCGACCCGGCGTCTCGTGGCGCCGACGGCATCCGCTCTCGGCAACCTACTGCTAGGTCAGGGCAGCGGCTAGTGCCCCAGGTGTCGAGGGCGCAGGGGTGCGCCGGCGCCGGGTGTTCCTCGCGAATTCACCCGGACAGCACTCCCCGGTCCAGGGCCGACGGATTCTGGCCCTAGTCTGGGGGTTAGACAGATTCGATTCGTTGGATTCCAGCTACTGAGGGCACCTGTTCCAGGTGCGGTACCCGTCTGCCCCGGTGGCTGGAGAGGTGCATTCCCGGCACACTTCCGCCAGCGAGCGTAACCCGGATGGAGCTCCGGGGACCGCCGCGTGCGACGGCCCTGCCCCGGCTCCGCAGTCGCGGACCCGGGCTGACGGGAACAAAGGGAATCACCATGACTGCATTCGACCAGACACCCACCGAAACCAGTACCACCACGCCGGCCAGGAAGTGGCTGCCCTTCCTCCTGGTCGCGATCGCCCTCGCGGCGGTCGGCACGGTCGGCGCCACCACCACCGGGGCCAGCTCCGCCTCCGCCGCCGTCCCGGTCGGCTCCGTGCGCGCGCCCGTCTCGCTCGGCCTCGCCGGCACCTTCGCGATCCTCTCCAAGACGGGCGTGACGGATGTCTACGCCTCGGCCATCACGGGAAACGTCGGGGCGAGCCCCATCACCGGCGCCGCCATCCACCTGAGCTGCCCCGAGGTGACCGGCCTGATCTACTCCGTGGATGCCGCGGGCCCCGCCTGCGAGATCACCGCCCCGAGCCTGCTCACGACCGCCGTCGGCGACATGGGCACCGCGTACACCGATGCCGCCGGTCGCACCCTGCCGGATGCGATCGACCTCGGCGCCGGCGAGATCGGCGGCCTCACCCTGGCTCCCGGGCTCTACAAGTGGAACACCGGCGTGACGATCACGAGTGACGTCACCCTCAACGGCGGCCCGACCGACGTGTTCATCTTCCAGATCTCGGGCAACATCACCCAGGCATCCGCCACCCGGGTCACCCTCACCGGCGGCGCGCTCGCGAAGAACGTCTTCTGGCAGGCCGCCGGGTCCGTCGCGGTCGGCACGACCGCGCACTTCGAGGGCACCGTCCTCGGCAAGTCCCTCGTCGCCCTGAAGACCGGCGCGACGGTCGACGGTCGCCTGCTGTCGCAGACCGCGGTCACCCTGCAGAAGAACACGGTCACCGAGCCCGCCCTGTAGATCGGACGCTGCGGCATCCGCCGCGGTGAGCCTACGGGTCTGCACACCGAGAAAGGCCCGTACAACAGGAAAGGCCCGGAGCGGCGATTTCGCCGTTCCGGGCCTTTCTCGCGTGCCGGCGTGCGGTGCCGGCGCTTGTTCATGCAGTTGTTACATGCGCTTGAAGATCGCCACGGGGATCGACTGGTGCACGATCTGGGTGACGGTCGCGCCGCCGCCGGCCGTGGCCTCACCGGCGATCGTCATCGCGAAGTCGAGGGTCAGGCCGTAGGTGTCCGGCGTCAGCACGCCGATCGAGTTGGACTCGAGCTGGAAGCCACCCTTCGGCGAGGTGACGAGCAGCCCGCCGGGGCCCGTGAGTGCCTCGGGGTCGAGCGTTGCGGCGATCGGGTTCACGTTGAGCACGAACGGCGTCGTGCTCGCGCCACTCGCCGTGGTCGTCGTTGCGGTGACCGTGACGTTGGACATGTAGACGTGGCGCTTGGTACCGAAAGCGGCCTCAGGCGCCTGCGAGCGATCGAAGACGCTGATCACGAACGAGAAACGCTTGTCGCTGTCCGTGTACCACTCGTGGGTCTTCTGTTCCGTCCACATGTCGAGCTGGAGCTCGAGCTGGGGCGCGAGCTGGATCGTCGGGTGGATCGAGCCCATGTCGGTGAAGACAGAGTTGAAGACGAGCGGAGTAGCGGTGGCCGTCGGCGCGGCGGAGGCCGAGACCTGGCTGGCCTGGTCGATCGGCGCGAAGCCGACGAGGGCGGCGACGCTTGTGCATGAGGTGAGGGTAAGGGACAGAACGGCGACACCGGTGACGGCAGCAATTCGGGTAAACCAGTGGGACATGGTGGAACTTTCGGGTCGGGTAGCCGTCTGCATTAATATGCTGAACACATAGTGGCATACGCGGGGGGCCCGTGTCCCCTTTTTAGGGGACTTATTCTCGGCGGGTATCGGACCATGTCCCCCGGCATGCCACCCATTCAGGGGACCGAAGCCGGCGTCGATGCCACTAATCTGGGTCTATGGCCGACGCCCCCACGCTTCCCGACCCGTTGCCGCTGGAGTTCCAGCGCCCGCCGCGGTGGCCGACGCCGACCCTCGACTGGATTGCGGGCAACCAGGGCTGGGAGCCCCCTGCCGGATGGACGCCGGTTCCGGAGTGCTCCCCCGCGCCTCCCGGCTGGGTGTTCTGGACCCGCTCGGAGGAAGGCTGGACGCGCTTCGCGGAGGAGAACCTCGCCCCGGCGAAACGGTCCCTCTGGATCGGCGTCGGAGTCTTCGTCGCCGGCCTGCTCCTGACCGTGCTCGGTCTTGCGGTCACCCACAACCCCCTCTTCCTCGTGTTCGTCGCGGCGATCGTCGCCGGCCCGATCCTGACGATCCGCGCGGGCTCCCGGCTGAAGGAGATCGACGACGGCCTGCTGGACCGGGTTCGCGCCCTCGCTCCGCAGTACAAGTACACCCTGCAGCGCCTGGCCTACAACAAGTACCTCCGTTCGTTCGGCCCGCTGTCATGACCCCGGAGATCGCCGCCAAGATCCTCAACGTGCCTGCGGGTGCGAGCCGCGCCGAAATCGACAAGCAGTTCCGCAAGCAGGCGCGGACGCACCACCCCGACCTCCTCGCCGGTGCCTCCGCGGAGACGATCGCGGCCGCGACCACCGAATTCGTGCGAATGTCCGCCGCACGCGACGTGCTCTACGGCGAGCTCGACCGGGTGGCGAGCAAGCGCACGGATGCCGCAACGCCGCCGCGCGCACCCGCTGCGGCCCGGCGGGCCGCGGCACCGGATCCCGCGAGCACCGCGGCTCCGTCCGGCCCGGCCACCGCGTCCGCGGGCCC
>NZ_SOFK01000058.1:0-22833 GCF_004402675.1 Cryobacterium sp. MDB2-A-1
ACAGATCACGACGGGGTGGACGGCGGGGCATTCCGTCGATCACACCTTTGCGAGCGTCTGGGACCAGGGTGTGATGCTCGCCGGGCGCCGGTCCTGGTGGCGGATCGCCGCCGACCTCACCGATCAGAGCACCCGCCCCGTCGTGCCCACCGGGCGTGGGTCTCGAACACCCCGCCAGAAGCCGGTGCTGGTAGCGACCGGGCCTGGGCAGGTGTGGTCCTGGGACATCACCGACCTCCGCTGCCCGTGGCGGGGCAGAACGTTCAAGGCGTATTCCATCATCGATATCTACTCGCGCACGATCGTCGGCTGGCGGGTCGAGGAACGCGAGAGCGACCACCTCGCCGTGGAGATGTTCCAGAGCGCGTTCGACCAATACGGCACCCCCAAGTTCGTGCACGCCGATTCCGGGCCCGCGATGCGTTCGGGCGCTCTGGCCGATCTCCTCGCCGAGCACAAGGTGACTAAAACCCACAACCGGCCCTATGTGTCCAACGACAACCCGTTCTCCGAGTCTGAATTTCGCACAATGAAGTACCGGCCCAACTACCCCGGAACGTTCGAGAGTCTTCAGGCCGCCCGCGACCACCTGGCCGAGTACGTGCCCTGGTACAACACGACCCACAAGCATTCCGGCATCGCGTTATTCACGCCCCAGCAAGTCCACGACGGCTCCTGGAAGCAGGCCCACCGCATCCGCGACATGGCACTGCAGACCTACCACCAGAACCACCCGGAACGATTCAACTCGCGGCCGACTACACCCGCACCAGCCGGCACCGTTGGAATCAACATCCCCAAGGAAACTGTCAAAAGCTAGCCCACGTGACTCCACACAGCTTGACATCGAGCGTTCCGCGCGTGAGAGGGCACTTTGGGCCCCGAATGCCCAAAATCTCCGTCGAATTGGTTCGGGCGAATAGAGTGGGGGGATGCCGACGATCGACGCAAACCCGCTGGACGAGCCACAAACCGATCCATTCGAGATCGCCCGGATCGCGGCGGAGGAAATCGTCGAGCTGACCGGCGTCACCCATCACGACGTCGCGCTGACCCTCGGCAGCGGCTGGGGCAAGGCCGCGGAGCTCATCGGCGAGACCACGCACACGATCCCCGCGCAGTCGATCACCGGATTCAGCGCCCCCGCGCTCGAAGGCCACGTCGGCACTCTGCGTTCCGTGCTCCTGCCGAACGGCAAGCGGGCTCTCGTCATCGGCGCGCGCACCCACTACTACGAAGGCCACGGCGTCCGCCGGGTCGTGCACAGCGTACGCACCGCTGCGGCAACGGGCGCGACGACCATGATCCTCACCAACGGGGCGGGCGGCATCCGCGAGACCTGGACCCCCGGAACGCCGGTGCTGATCAGCGACCACATCAACCTCACCGCGGACTCGCCGCTCGAAGGCGCGACCTTCATCGACCTGACCGACCTCTATTCGAAGCGGCTGCGCGACCTCGCCCGCACCATCGACCCCGGGCTCGACGAGGGCGTCTACTGCCAGTTCCGCGGACCGCACTACGAGACCCCCGCCGAGGTGCAGATGGCGAAGGCGATCGGCGGCCACATCGTCGGCATGTCGACGGCGCTCGAGGCCATCGCCGCCCGCCAGGCCGGCATGGAGATCCTCGGCCTGTCCCTCATCACCAATCTCGCGGCCGGGATCCAGAAGGAGCCGCTCAGCCACGCCGAAGTGCTCGTCGCAGGCAAGCAGGCCGAACCCGTGATCAGCGCACTCCTCGCCAGGATCGTGGCCGCCCTGTGAGCGCGACCGAGACCGGCACCGGGCCCACGAGCACCGGGCCCACCAGCACAGGGCCCGTCGACTCCGAGCTGACCGGCACCGGTGAGGTTCGCGCGCGCGGGCGTCACCGGGCATTGCCGGATGCTCCCGCTTCCGCACTGCCCCCGACCCTCGCGCTCGAGATCGTGGAGATTCCGGTCCCGGCGGCCGCCCAGGCGGTTCCAGTATCGGCAGCAGCCGAAGCGGCGGAGGCAGTTCCGGCAGCAGCCGAGGAACCCGCCGCTGCCCCACTGACCGCCCACCCGGCATCCGCCGCGGACGAACAGGCCCCCGTCACTGCGGAAATGGACGCCACCGTCGCGGCGGCCTTCGTCCCGGCAGCGCGCGCCCACCCCGTTCGGGCATCGACGACGTCTGCACCGGCCCCTGCGCCCGACGACGCCACCACGGTCGCCGCGGCCACCGCCTGGCTCGCCCAGGACCCGGACCCCGAGACCCAGGCCGAACTGCGCGCCCTGCTCCGCGGGGCACAGTCCGCGGACGAGACAGCCATCACCGAGTTGCACGCCCGCTTCGACGAGCGCCTCGCCTTCGGAACGGCCGGCCTCCGCGGCGCGATCGGCACCGGCTCCAACCGGATGAACCGCGTCCTCGTGTCCCAGGCCGCGGCCGGCCTCGCCGCGTTCCTGATCGGAACCGCCCTTCCCGGCCAGACCCCCTCCGTCGTGATCGGCTACGACGGCCGCAAGAACTCCCAGGTCTTCGCGGCCGACAGTGCCGCGATCATGGCGGGTGCCGGCGTCCGCGCCATCCTGCTGCCCCGCCTGCTGCCGACGCCCGTCCTCGCCTTCGCCGTCCGCCACCTCGACGCGAGCGCCGGCGTCATGGTCACCGCCTCGCACAATCCCGCGGCCGACAACGGCTACAAGGTCTACCTCGGCGGCGCGAACAGCGGATCCCAGATCGTTTCACCGGACGACGCGTTCATCGCGGCGGAGATCCACCGCGTGGCGACGCACACGACCATCCCCGACCTGCCGCGCGGCGTCTACGAGACCGCGGAGGAGACCGTCGTCCAGGCCTACATCGCCGCGACCGCCGCTACCGTCGGCCCGCCGCGCGCCCAGGTCAACGCCGTGTACACGGCCATGCACGGGGTCGGCTGGGACACCACCCGCCGCGTGCTCGAGGCTGCGGGCTACGACCTGCCGACCCTCGTCGACGCGCAGATCGCCCCGGACCCGACCTTCCCGACCGTCGCGTTCCCGAACCCGGAGGAGCCGGGCGCCCTCGACCTCGCCTTCGCGACCGCCCGCGAGATCAACGCCGAACTCATCATCGCGAACGACCCGGACGCCGACCGCCTCGCGATCGCGATCCCCGACGCCGACGCCGCGGGCGGATACCGTCGCCTCACCGGCAACGAGGTCGGTGCGATCCTCGGCTGGCGTGCCGCGGAACGGGCAGAACTGGCGCCCATCGCCGACGACGCCGCCACGGACGACGACGCGGACACATCCGCGCCGGCCCCGCGCAGCGGCACTCTGGCCTGCTCGATCGTCTCGTCGCCGGCCTTGAAGGCCGTGGCGGATGCCTACGGCATGCGCTTCGAAGAGACACTCACCGGGTTCAAGTGGGTCTCGCGCGCCCCCGGTCTGGTGTTCGGCTATGAGGAAGCCCTCGGCTACCTCGTGAACCCGACGACCGTGCGCGACAAGGACGGCATCTCCGCGGCCCTCGCGCTGCTGTCCCTCGTGAGCGACCTGAAGAACGAGGGCTTCACCCTCGCGGACCACCTGCACCACTTCAGCGGCCGGTTCGGGCACTTCTCGTCGAGCCAGATTTCGGTGCGCGTCACCGACCTGTCGTCGATCTCCCGGGTGATGGACCGGCTGCGCTCGAACCCGCCGGTGTTCATCGGCCGGATCCGCGTCGACCACATCGACGACCTCGCCGGCGGCTTCCTCGGCTTGCCCCCGAGCGACGTGCTCCGGATCCGCCTCGTCGGAGGGGCCCGGGTGATGGTGCGCCCGAGCGGCACAGAACCCAAGCTCAAGGTCTACCTCGACACGAGCAGCGTCGTCGGCACGGTGGTGGAGCGCCAGGTCGCCGCCAACGCCGTGCTCGCCGAGCTCGAGCGCGGTATGCGCGAGCTCATCGCGTAGGGCTCACCGCGCAGGACTCGGACCTCAGGGCCCGGCACGCGAAGCACCGCACCGCACCGCACCGGGCTCAGCCGAGCGCGTCCTCGAGCTTGGTGGTGAGCTCGTCGAGGTCGAAATAGTTGTCGATGACGACGATGTCCGCGTTGGTCTTGCCGATGTGGGCCACGAGCTCCGATGAGGTCAGGATCACCTGCGCGTCCGCGCCGACGGTCTGCACGGAGGCAACGTCGGTCGCCGTGACCTCGGCGTCGATGTCGAGCCGGGCGAGAGCCCGTTCTGCGTTCATCTTCAGGATCGCGGAGGTGCCGACTCCGACCCCGCACAGGGCGACGATCTTCATTCCCGGACCCCGTTGGCTTCTCCGGCGGGTGCCGTCACGCCGAGCAGCGAACGGATGCCGGCGGCATCCGTCGCGGCCGCAAGCGCAGGGATGACCCGCGGGTCATTGAAGAGGTTCGCGAGTTCGGCGACGAGCAGCACGTGCTCATCGCCCGTCGTCACGGCGAGGCCGAGGACCACGCTGACCGGGTCGTTGTGCGGGTGGCCGAAGGCGACGGGTTCCGCGAGCGTCACGACGCTCAGGCCCTCTGCGATGACGTCGGGGCCTGGGCGCGCGTGGGCGAGGGCCAGGCCCGGGGCGATCACGACGTAGGCGCCGAACTCGTCGATGACGTCGATCATCCGTTTCGTGTAGCCGGGGCCTGTCGACCCCGAGCGCACGAGACCGTCGCCGGCCGCGGTCACGGCGGCGCGCCAGTCGGCCACGTGGATGCCGATCGCGATGGCGGTAAGAGGCAGGTCTGGGAGTTGCATAGGTTCTTTCACTGGGGTTGCGTGGCGGGGTCCGCGGACTCTCAGGCCTCTTCGAAGCCCGCGACGATGGCGTCGGCGAGTTCTTCGCGCTCTTCGAGCGGGAGGAACGCGGACTGGGCGGCGTTGAGCTGGAAGACCTCGAGGTCGTCGATGTCGTAGCCGAAGGCGTCGCTCAGCAGCGCGAGTTCCTGGCTCAGGCTCGTGTCGCTCATCAGCCGGTTGTCGGTGTTGACGGTGACCCGGAAGCCGAGCTGATACAGCAGGTCGAAGGGATGGTCGAGCAGGTCGTCGCCCCAGGCGGCGATTGCGCCGGTCTGCAGGTTCGACGACGGGCTCAGTTCGAGGGCGATCTCACGGTCGCGCACCCACTGGGCGACCGGGCCGAGGGTGACGTAGGTGTTGTCGTCGTCCTCGCGGCCGATGACGATGTCTTCGGCGAGGCGCACGCCGTGGCCGAGGCGCAGTGCGCGGCCGTCGAAGAGGGCGCCGCGGATGCTGCCCAGCCCGTCGGCCTCTCCGGCGTGCACCGTGACCGGCATGAACTCCTTGGCGAGGTAGTCGAATGCTGCAAGGTGGTTGCGGGCGGGGAAGCCGAGCTCCGCGCCGGCGATGTCGAAGCCGATGACGCCGTTGCCGCGGTGGCGTACGGCGAGTTCGGCGATCTCGAGGCCGCGGTTCGCGTGGCGCATCGCGGTGATGAGCTGGCCGACCCGGATGGTGGACCCGAATTCTGCCGCCTGGTCGACGCCGGACTCGAGGCCTTCCTGCACGGCCTCGACGACTTGGTCGAGGGTGAGCCCGCGGGTGAGGTGCTGTTCGGGTGCCCAGCGGATCTCCCCGTAGATGACACCGTCTGCGGCGAGGTCCTGCACGAATTCGCGGGCGACTCTGATGAGGCCCTCCCTGGTCTGCATCACGGCCGTCGTCACGTCGAAGGTCTTGAGGTAATCCACGAGCGAGCCGGAGTTGGCCTGGTCGGCGAACCAATCGCCGAGGGCGGCAGCTTCCGTCGACGGCAGGGCGAGACCGATGGCCTCCGCGAGCTCGATGATCGTCTGGGGGCGCAGGCCGCCGTCGAGGTGGTCGTGCAGCGATATTTTGGGCAGCGCATTGATGCTCGTACCACCGGGCAGCAGGAATTCCTCAAGGCTCGTATTCACGCTCACCAATCTACCGGCCCCGGCCTCCCCCGGCCCCTCCCCAGGCATAACTCCCGTAATTTATCGTGATCGGCAACAAACCGATCCCGTTCAGGAGATCGAGCCGGGCTCAGCCACCGATGCGCTCGGCGATGAGGGGGCCGCCGTCGAGCACGGGCTCGCCGGGTTCGCCGATCCGGTACGCGCCCTCGAGGGCCTCGAGGGCCCTGGCGAAACGCTCCGGCTCGTCGGCGCTGAGGGTGAAGAGCGGCTGCCCTGCGCGCACGGTGTCGCCCGGCTTGGCGTGCAGGTCGATCCCTGCGGCGTGCTGCACGGGGTCCTGCTTGCGGGCACGGCCCGCCCCGAGACGCCAGGCGCCGATCCCGAACGGCAGAGCCTGCTGCTCGACGAGCACTCCGTCACGGTCCGCCGTGACGACGTGGGTTTCCTTCGCGACCGGCAGCGCGGCATCCGGGTCGCCGCCCTGGGCGCGGATGACCTCGCGCCACTTGTCCATGGCCCGCCCGTCGGTGAGGGCAGCGGCGACGTCGACGCCTTCGATTCCGGCGAGGTCGAGCATCTCGGTCGCGAGGGCGATCGTGAGTTCGACGACGTCTGCAGGTCCGCCGCCGGCGAGCACCTCGACCGATTCGCGGACCTCGTTCGCGTTTCCGATCGCGAAGCCGAGCGGCACGTTCATGTTGGTGAGCAGGGCGGATGTCGCCACCCCGGCATCCTCGCCGAGCGCGACCATCGTGCGGGCGAGTTCCCGGGAGAGCTCGATGTCCTTCAGGAAGGCGCCGGACCCGAACTTCACGTCGAGGACGAGCGCGCTCGTGCCCTCAGCGATCTTCTTCGACATGATCGAGGAGGCGATCAGCGGGATCGCCTCGACGGTTCCGGTGATGTCGCGGAGGGCGTAGAGCTTGCCGTCCGCCGGGGCGAGGCCGCCGCCCGCCGCGCAGATCACGCCGCCGTGGTCGCGGAGCTGCGCGAACATCTCCTCGTTGCTGAGGTGGGCGCGCCAGCCGGGGATCGACTCGAGCTTGTCGAGGGTGCCGCCGGTGTGCCCGAGGCCGCGGCCGGAGAGCTGCGGGACGGCCGCGCCGAAGACCGCGACGAGCGGCATCAGCGGGAGGGTGATCTTGTCGCCGACGCCGCCGGTGGAGTGCTTGTCGGTGGTCGGCTTCCCGAGGCCGGCGAAGCTCATCCGCTCGCCGCTGTTGATCATGGCGAGGGTGAGGTCCTTGATCTCCCGCCGGGTCATGCCGTTCAGGAAGATCGCCATGGTCATCGCGGCCATCTGCTCGTCGCCGACGTAGCCGCGGGTGTACGCGTCGATCAGCCAGTCGATCTGGGGGGTGGCGAGTTCGCCGTGGTCGCGCTTGGTGCGGATCAGGTCGACGGCGTCGAAGGCTTCGAGGTGGGTCTGGGTGTTCACTGGTGTTCTTCCCGGTAGTCGGCGAGCTGGCGGGGCCCGAAGGCATCCGGCAGGACCTGGTCGATGGTGCGGAGGCCCGAGACTGTTTCCAGCAGCATGCCGGGTGCGGAGTGTTCGTAGAGGAGCTGGCGGCAGCGGCCGCACGGCATCAGCAGGTTGCCGTTGCCGTCGACGCAGCTGAAAGCGAGGAGCCGGCCGCCGCCGGTGAGATGCAGCACGGAGACGAGGGCGCACTCTGCGCACAAAGTGAGGCCGTACGAGGCGTTCTCCACGTTGCATCCGCTGATCACCCTGCCGTCGTCGACGATGGCGGCCGCGCCGACGGGGAACTTCGAGTACGGCGCGTATGCGAGGCTCATCGCCTCGGTCGCGGTGCTGCGGAGGAGCGCCCAGTCGATGGCGGGAGCCACGTGGCCGGACTCCGGTTCGTTATTTCGTGCGGGTTCGTTCTTTCGGGAGCTCACGATTTGATGTACGGCTTTCCGGAGGCCGCCGGCCCCCGTGACTGGCCGACGAGGCCGGCGACGGCGAAGATCGTGACGAGGTAGGGCAGCATCAGCATGAATTCGCTCGGCACCGGGGAGCCGATGATGCTGAGCACGTTCTGCAGGTTGCTCGCGAAGCCGAAGAGCAGCGCGGCGAGGGTGGCCCTGATCGGGTCCCAGCGGCCGAAGATGACGGCGGCGAGGGCGATGAACCCGGCACCGGCTGTCATCTCCTTGCCGAAGGCGCCGACGGAGCCGAGGGTGAAGTACGCCCCGCCGAGACCGGCGATCGCGCCTGCGAGCGAGACGTTCCAGAACCGGGTGCGGGCGACGTTGATGCCCACGGTGTCCGCGGCCTGAGGATGCTCGCCGACGGCGCGCAGGCGGAGGCCCCACTTGGTGTGGAAGAGGCCGAAGTACACGCACGCGACGGCCACGTACATGATGTAGACGATCAGGGTCTGCCGGAAGAAGACCGGGCCGATGATTGGGATCTCGCTCAGCAGCGGGATGTTGATGTTCTCGAACCGCGGCGGACTGTTGAGCGTCCCGGCGTTCGGGGCGAGCAGCTGGGAGAACAGGAAGCCGGTCACCCCGGAGACGAGCACGTTGAGCACGACGCCGACGATGACCTGGTCGACGAAGTACTTGATCGCGAACGCGGCGAGCACGAAGGAGACGAGCACGCCGGCGAGCATCGCCGCGACAAGCCCGAGCAGCGGCTGCTGGGTGATCGACGCGACCATCGCCGAGGTGAACGCACCCGCGAGCAGCTGGCCCTCGATCGCGACGTTGACCACGCCGACCCGCTCCGAGATGACGCCGCCGAGAGCACCGAAGATGAGCGGGACGGCGAGGCTCAGCGACCCGAAGAGCAGCCCGGGCACGGGGATCGTGTGGTCGGCGGAGGCCCAGGCCAGGAAGCCGACCAGCAGGAACACCGCGAACACGGTGACGAGCCAGATCGGTACTTTCGCCTTCGAGCGCACGAGCCATCCGCTCGCCGCCGTGATCAGGAGCAGGAGGGCGACGACCGCGATGCCGGTCGGCCGGGTGGGCAGGACCACGTCGGGCAGCTGGATCAGGTCGGTCGTGGTGGACAGGCGCATGGTGCTCTCGCCGTCACGACCGAAGACGACGAGCAGCAGGAAGCCGAGCACCGAGAAGATCGCGAGGGCGATCGGGGTCTTCCAGCTCTTGATCTGCTCGAAGTCGGGCCCTGCGGCAGTGACTGCTGCGCCCGGTCCGGTGGACCCGGCCGGTGAAACGGTTATCGGAGTGCTCACGAGGCCACCGCCTCCGTGGGTGTCGTGGTGCGTTTCCGGGGCGTCTTCGCACCCGGGGTCTTCTGGCCCGGCGTCGGCAGCCGGAAGATGGCGCGCACGAGGGGCGGCGCCGCGATGAACAGCACGATCAGGGACTGCACGATCAGCACGATGTCGATCGGGACACCCTCTGCCGCCTGCATCGAGAACCCGCCCGCCTTGAAGGCGCCGAAGAGGATGCCCGCGGCGAAGACCCCCCACGGGCGTGAGCGGCCGAGCAGCGCGACGGTGATCGCGTCGAACCCAATGCCGGAGTCGATGCCGGCGTCGAAACCGCTCGTCGACGTGCCGAGCACCTGGTTGATGCCGGCGAGGCCGACGAGGCCGCCGGAGAACAGCATCGCGTAGACGTACATCCGGTTGACGCTGATCCCGGCCACCCGGGCCGCGTGCGGGTTGAGCCCGACGGCGCGGAACTGGAAGCCGAGATTCGAGCGCGACAACAGCCACCAGGTGAAGATCGTCGCGATGATCACGAGGATGAACCCGAGGTGCAGGTTGTACGCGGGGCCGAGCAGGTCGGGGAACACGGCCGTCGGTTTGCTCGCAGGACTCTGCGGGTTGTTGGACCCCGGCGTCTTCAGGAAGCCGTCGCGCAGCAGGTAGCTGACGAGATAGTAGGCGACATAGTTCAGCATGATCGTCGTGATGACCTCGTGCGCACCGGTGCGGGCCTTGAGCAGGCCGACGATGCCGCCCCAAAGCGCACCGCCTGCGACGCCGACGACGAGGGCGACGACGAGGTGGATGCCGGCGGGCAGGTCGAGCGCGAAGGCCACCCAGCCGCCGAGCGCTGCCGCGATGAGCATCTGGCCGCGACCGCCGATGTTGAACAGCCCGACGCGGAAGCCGAGCGCAACGCCGAGGCCGGCCGCGATCAGCGGGGTCGCGAAGGTGAGGGTCTCGGTGAGCGGCTTGATCCCGGACGCGAAGTCCGGCTTGCGGAAGTTGTAGATCGACCCCTGAAACAGGGCGGAGTACGCTCCGGAGACGGAATTCCAGGCCGCGACGACGGTGTCGCCCGGTCGGGAGAAGAAGTACACCGATGCCTTCTGGACGTCCTCGTTGGTGAAGGCGATCAGGATCGCGCCGACGAGCAGGGCGAGGAGAACGGCGAGGACGGAGATGATGGCGTTCCCGGTCGTGATCTCTCGGAAGACCTGGTACGCGCGGCTCGGCTGGTCAGGCTGGTCCGGCCCGGCCGGCTTCCCGCTGGAAACCGGCGGGGTCTGAAGGGTCTCGCTCATGCTGCCGCTCCTTCTTCGGTCGGCGTTTCGCCGGCCATCATTAGCCCCAGTACGGCCCGGGGGGTGTCGCCGGGGACGATGCCCACGACGCGGCCTCGGAACATCACCAGGATCCGGTCGGCGAGGGCGGCGACCTCGTCGAGTTCGGTCGAGATCACGATGACCGGGGTGCCGGCATCCCGGGTCGCGATGATGCCCTCGTGCACGAATTCGATCGAACCGACGTCGAGGCCGCGGGTCGGCTGGGCGGCGATGAAGAGCCGCAGATCGCGGCTGAGCTCTCTGGCGAGGACGACCTTCTGCTGGTTGCCGCCGGAGAGGCGGGCGACGAGGGTGTCGATGCCCTGGGAGCGCACGTCGAATTCCTTGACCTTGTCCTCGGCGAACCGGGCGAGGAAGGACAGCTGGACGTTGAAGCGCTTGACGAACGGCGGCTGGTGCGACCGGTCGAGCATCAGGTTCTCGGCGATCGTGAATTCGCCGACGAGGCCGTCCTCTGTGCGGTCCTCTGGCACGAAGCCGACGCCGGCGTCGAGGATCCGGCGCACGGTGTGGTTGCGAAGCGAGGCTCCGTCGAGGGTGATGCCGCCGGAGACGCGCGGCTGGAGGCCCATCAGGGCCTCAGTCAGCTCGGTCTGCCCGTTTCCCTGCACTCCGGCGATGGCGAGGATCTCGCCGGCGTGCACGGTGAAGCTCACGTTGTTGACGAGCACCTGCCCGCGCGGGTCGAGCACGGTGAGGTCGGTGACGACGAGGGCAGGGGCGCCGGGCGCGGCCGGGGACTTGTCAACGGTGAGGTCGACGGGGCGGCCGACCATCATCGTGGCGAGTTCCTCGTTGCTCGCGGTGGGCGAGGCCTGGCCGACGACGGCACCGAGGCGGATGACGGTGATCCGGTCGGCGACAGCGCGCACCTCCCTGAGTTTGTGGGTGATGAAGACGATCGAGGTGCCGGAGTCGCGCAGCTGGCGCATGATGCCCATCAGCTCGTCGGTCTCCTGCGGGGTGAGCACCGCGGTCGGCTCGTCGAAGACGAGCACCTTCGCATCGCGGGAGAGCGCCTTGATGATCTCGACCCGCTGCTGCACTCCGACGGGGAGGTCCTCGACGAGGGCGTCGGGGTCGACGTCGAACCCGAACCTGGCCGAGATCTCGGTCACCCGGCGGCGGGCGGCCGGGAGATCGAGGTGGCCGCCGAACCCGGTCTCTTCGTGGCCGAGCATGACGTTCTCGGCGACGGTGAAGACGGGGATGAGCATGAAGTGCTGGTGCACCATGCCGATGCCGGCGGCCATGGCGTCGCCGGGTCCGGAGAAGTGCTGGACGACGTCGTCGAGCAGGATCTCGCCTTCTTCGGCCCGGTAGAGGCCGTAGAGCACGTTCATCAGGGTGGACTTCCCTGCGCCGTTCTCGCCGAGCAGCGCGTGGATCTCGCCGGCCTCGACAGTGAGGTTGATGTGGTCGTTGGCGACCAGGGCACCGAATCTCTTCGTAATGCCTCGAAGTTCGAGCTTCATACTTCCCGATTCTATTGAGCAGCCGGCCGGGGGGGGTCAGCGGCCGGGGGTTAAAGCACACGGGGAGGCCAGCTCTCGCTGGCCTCCCCGCGATGGCACTTCCTGGTGTGTTACTTCGGGGTGGACGGCGACGTGACCTTGAGCTTGCCGCTGATGATGTCGGCCTTGATCGCGTCGACCTCCTTCACGAGCGCGGGGTCGACCTTGGACTCCCAGTCGTGCAGGGGCGCGATGTCGACGCCCTTGTTCTCGAGGGTGCCGATGTACGGGGTCGCGCTGAACTTGCCGTTCGCCGCGTCAACGACGATCGCCTTGGTCGCATCCGCCATCTGCTTCATGATCGAGGTGAGGTAGAGCGCCTTCGTGGCCGGTGCGGTCGCGTAGAGGTCGCTGTCGACGCCGACGATGGCAACGTCCTTGCCGGAGTCCTGGATGGCCTGCGCGGTGCCCTGGAAGAGCGGCCCGGCAACCGGAAGGATGATGTCGGCGCCCTGGTCGATCAGGTTGGTGCTGAGTGCCTTGCCCTGGTTGATGTCATCGAAGCTGCCGGCGAAGGTTCCGGCCTGGGCGGCCTTGTCCCAGCCGAGGAGCTTGACGGACTTCGACTTCTGGGTGTTGTAGTACGTCACGCCATCGGCGAAGCCGTCCATGAAGATCGTCACGGATGGGAACTGCTTGCCGCCGTAGGTGCCGACGATGCCGGTCTTGGTGGTGCCTGCAGCAAGGTAACCGGCGAGGAAGGCGGCCTGGGCGGTGTCGTAGAGGACCGGCTTGACGTTGTCGAGGGCAAGGGGGCTGAAGTCGTCATTCGACAGTGCGGAGTCGATGATGGCGAAGTCGGTCTTTGGGCTGGCCTTGGCCGCGTCGCGGGTGGTGTTCGCGAGCGCGAAGCCGACCGTGAGGATGAAGTTGCAGTTCTGGTCGACCATGCTGCTGACGTTGCCCGCGTACTGGTCGGTCGTCTTGGACTCCGCCTGCTTGAACTTGACGCCGAGGGCATCCGCTGCCTGGGTCATTCCGTCGAAGCTGGACTGGTTGAAGGACTTGTCGTCGAAGCCGCCGGCGTCGGAAACGATGCAGGGGGTGAAGTCGGTGACCGCAGCGGTCGACGTGGCGCCGCCGGTGCTCGGCGCCGCCGCACAACCGGCGAGCAGGGCTACGGCGCCTAGGGTGGCGAGTCCGCTGAAAACGGCCCTTCGTTTGGTGATTGTCAAGATGACCTCCATTGCTGGCCCGGCGCGGGTTCGACGGGGCTGTGTGCAATCAGGTTACCCAATGTTTCATTGCTCAGTTGAGCAAACTCGATAGGTGCGCTAAGCGTTATCAACCCGCTACCTGCACGAAACAAATCCGTGCACAATTAGCCGGAGACCGGCACAAACGATTCCGACGGTGTCGGCTACAGAACGTCGCTGCTCCCGGAGAGCTTGAGGGCGTCGACGACGGCCTTCACTTTCTGCGCATTCGCGCTCGTCGTCACGAGCAGAGCGTCCGGCGTGTCGATGACGACGATGTCCTCGACGCCGATCAGCGCGATCATCCGGCCGGTGTGGCTCACGACGATTCCGCTCGACGAGTCGGCGAGCACGCGGGCGCCCTCACCGAGGATCGCCAGGTCGCGCTTCCGCCCGTTCGCGTGGATCTTGGCGATCGACGCGAAGTCGCCGACGTCGTCCCAGTCGAACTGGCCGGGGATGACGGCGAGCTGGCCGCGCGCCGCGACCGGCTCCGCGACGGTGTAGTCGATGGCGATCTTCTTGAGCCTCGGCCAGACCTTGTCGACGACGGCGCCGCGGCGCGGGGTGTCCCACGCATCGGCTAGCTCGAGCAGCCCGGCGAGCAGCTCGGGCTCCGCAGCGCCGATCTCTTCGAGCAGTCGATCGGCCCTGGCGATGAACATTCCCGCGTTCCAGAGGTAGTGGCCGCTCGCGACGTACGCCTCCGCCGTCGCGAGGTCGGGCTTCTCGACGAAGGAATCGACGGACTGCGCGTTCGGCGCCCCCGGGATTTCTAGCGGCGTGGCCGTCTTGATGTAGCCGAATCCGATCGCGGGCTCCGTCGGCCGGATGCCGATCGCGACGATGTACCCGGCATCCGCTGCCGCGACGGCCTCGACGATGGTCTGGCGGAACAGGATGGCGCCCTTGATGACGTGGTCGGCCGCGAAGGACCCGATGATGACGCCGGGTTCGCGTTTCTCGAGGATGGCCGCGGCGAGGCCGATGGCCGCCGTCGACTCGCGCGGCTCGCTCTCGAGCACGACGTTGAGGTCGGCGAGCTCCGGCAGCTGCGCCTCGACGGCGGCGCGGTGCGCGCGACCGGTGACGACCATAATGCGCTGGTCGCCGGCGAGCGGGGCCAGCCGGTCCCAGGTGTCCCTGAGCAGGGTCTGGCCTGACCCGGTGAGGTCGTGCAGGAACTTCGGCGCGTCCGCGCGGGAGAGCGGCCACAGGCGGGATCCGATGCCGCCGGCGGGGATCACGCTGTAGAAGCGCTCGAGTGGGTCAGGTGCCTGGGTCATTCGGCCAGACTACAGGCCGCCGGGGGGCTGTTCACCGGGTATTCACGCAGTGGTTCCGGGTATTCACGTGCTTGTTTCGAGGGGTGCATACGCTCGAAACATGCGGGTTGCCGTCGTCAGTGAAAGTTTCCTCCCCACCGTCAGTGGGGTCACCACGAGCGTCTGCAAGGTGCTCGAGCACCTGCAGCGCACCGGGCACGAGGCGATCGTCATCGCCCCCGCCGGTGCTCCTTCCGAATACGCGGGTTTCCCGGTGTTGAGCGTCCCCGCCGTCTCCTACCGCCAGTTCCCTGTCGGGATGCCGAGCCCGCACGTGCAGCGCCTGCTCGCCGATTTCGGCCCGGATGTCGTGCACGCGGCCTCCCCGTTCCTCCTCGGCGCCCAGGGCATCGCGTCGGCGAACCGCCTCGACATCCCGAGCGTCGCGATCTTCCAGACGGATGTCGCCGGTTACGCCAGGCGCAACCGGCTCGGCCAGGCGACGAAGGTCGCCTGGCGCCTCGTCAAGTGGATCCACGACGGCGCCGACCTCACCCTCGTGCCCTCCTCTGCCTCGATGGCGGACCTCGAACGGGTCGGCGTGCGCAGGCTCGCCCGGTGGACGCGCGGCGTCGACCTCGTCGGCTACCACCCGAACCGGAGGAGCGAACCGGCCGTCGCCGAGCTGCGCAAGCGCCTGTCCCCGAACGGTGAGGTCGTGATCGGCTACGTCGGCCGGATGGCGCCGGAGAAACAGGTCGAACGGTTCCGTGCCCTCAGGGGCGTTCCGGGCATCCGTGTCGCCCTCGTCGGCGACGGGCCGTCCGTGCCGCTCATCCAGCGCGAACTCGCCGGCGTGCCGGTGACGTGGCTCGGCCGGCTCTCCGGGTCCGCCCTCGCCGACGCCTACGCCGCGTTCGACGTCTTCGTCCACGCCGGGACCGAAGAGACCTTCGGCCAGACGATCCAGGAGGCGCACGCGGCTGGGCTCCCCGTCGTCGCCCCGCACGCCGGCGGCCCGATCGACCTCGTCGCGCACGGCGACAACGGATTCCTCTTCACTCCCGACGACGAACGCGATCTGCGGCGCTGTGTCACGCGGCTCGTGGATGACGCGCCGCTCCGGCTGCGGATGGGCGAATCCGGCAGGAGGGCGGTGCTCGGCCGCTCGTGGGAGAACGTCTGCGAAACCCTTGTCGGTTACTACGACAAAGTCATCGACGAACGTGCCGCCATCCGCGTGATGACGGCGGTTCCGCTGTCAATGCAGCGCTGAGGGCCCTCGCGGATAATATCTCGGCCTAGAGACACTTAGGATGGTTGCACGCGCACCAGCGCAGTGCCGGCCTGCACTATTCGAGGCCGCTCATTCAGCCAGGGAAGGTTGGTCATGCCTCAGCAATCGGCACGGACATTGACATCCCAGCAGAAGACCACGTCACGCCGCCCCGCAGGAACCCTGTACCGGGGCCGCGAGGGTATGTGGTCGTGGGTCCTCCACCGGATCACCGGTGTTGCGATCTTCTTCTTTCTGCTGGTCCACATTCTGGACACGGCGCTCGTGCGCGTGAGCCCCGAGGCGTACAACGCGGTCATCTCGACCTACCAGACGCCGATCATGGGTCTCGGCGAGACGGCGCTCGTCGCGGCGATCGTGTTCCACGCGTTCAACGGGATCCGGATCATCCTGATCGACTTCTGGAGCGCGAAGTACCAGAAGGTGATGTTCTACGTCGTCATCGGCCTCTGGGTCGTCACGATGCTGGGCTTCGCCCCCCGCCACCTCATGAACGTCTTCAGTCACTAGGAGGAGCAGCCATGGCAACCACACTTGACTCCCCCAGGAGCCCATACGCGCGCCCGACGGGCAAGCGCGGCACCAACTGGGAAAAATGGGGCTGGATCTACATGCGCGGCTCCGGCGTCGTGCTCATCGTGCTCATCTTCGGTCACCTCTTCGTGAACCTGATGATCGGCAAGGGCGTCGACGCCCTCAACTTCGGCTTCGTCGCCGGCAAGCTCGCGAGCCCGTTCTGGCAGTGGTGGGACGTGGCGATGCTCTGGCTCGCCCTGATCCACGGCGGCAACGGCATGCGCACAATCGTGAACGACTACGCGACCCAGCGGGTCACCCGCGGCATCTTCAAGTGGGCCATCCTCGCCGCCGTCGTGATCCTGATCGTGCTCGGCACGCTCGTGGTCTTCACCTTCGACCCCTGCCCGGCCGGTTCGCCCGCCGACCTTCTTCCCAAGTTCTGCCCGGCCATCTAGGAGCTCACACCAGCACATGACGGATGCATCAAACACCGCACCGACCGAATCCACCGTGATCGACGGCGTGCACTACCACAAGTTCGACATCGTGATCGTGGGAGCAGGCGGTGCAGGGATGCGCGCAGCCATCGAGGCCGGACCAGGGGCAAGCACCGCGGTCATCTCCAAGCTCTACCCGACCCGTTCGCACACGGGAGCCGCCCAGGGCGGCATGGCCGCAGCGCTCGCCAATGTCGAGGAAGACAACTGGGAGTGGCACACCTTCGACACCGTCAAGGGCGGCGACTACCTCGTCGACCAGGACGCGGCTGAGATCCTCGCGAAGGAGGCCATCGACGCGGTCATCGACCTCGAGAACATGGGCCTGCCCTTCAACCGCACCCCGGAGGGCAAGATCGACCAGCGCCGCTTCGGCGGCCACACGAGCGACCACGGCAAGGCGCCCGTGCGCCGCGCCTGCTACGCCGCCGACCGCACCGGCCACATGATCCTGCAGACCCTGTACCAGAACTGCGTCAAGCGCGGCATCAACTTCTTCAACGAGTACTACGTGCTCGACCTCGTGATGACCCCGGTCGACGGTGTCGACCAGCCGTCCGCCGTCGTCGCACTCGACCTGTCGAGCGGCGAACTGCACGTCTTCCAGGGCAAGGCCTTCATCTTCGCGACCGGCGGCTTCGGCAAGATCTACAAGACCACCTCGAACGCGCACACCCTCACCGGTGACGGCGTCGGCATCATCTGGCGCCAGGGCCTTCCGCTCGAGGACATGGAGTTCTTCCAGTTCCACCCGACCGGCCTCGCCGGCCTCGGCATCCTCCTCACCGAGGGAGCCCGTGGTGAGGGCGCGATCCTGCGCAACGCCTCAGGCGAGCGCTTCATGGAGCGGTACGCCCCGACGATCAAGGACCTCGCCCCGCGCGACATCATCGCGCGCTGCATGGTCAAGGAGGTCGCGGAGGGCCGCGGCGCCGGACCGAACAAGGACTACCTGTACCTGGACTGCACCCACCTGGGCGCCGAAGTGCTCGAGACCAAGCTGCCGGACATCACCGAGTTCGCCCGCACCTACCTCGGAGTCGACCCGGTCACCGAACCGGTGCCCGTGATGCCGACGGCGCACTACGCCATGGGCGGCATCCCGACCAACGTCAACGCCGAGGTGCTGCGCAACAACACCACCGTCGTTCCCGGCCTCTACGCCGCCGGCGAGTGCGCGTGCGTCTCGGTGCACGGCTCGAACCGGCTCGGCACCAACTCACTCCTGGACATCAACGTCTTCGGCAAGCGCGCGGGCAACAACGCCGTCGCCTACGTGAAGACCGCGGAGTTCACCCCGCTGCCCGATGACCCGGCCGGGACGGTGCGCGAACTGCTCGAGGGCATCCGCTCGTCGACGGGAACCGAGCGCATCGCCGTGCTGCGCAAGGAACTGCAGGAGACGATGGATGCGAAGGCGCAGGTCTTCCGCACCGACGAGTCGCTCTCCGAGGTCACCGAGGTGATCCACTCGCTGCGCAACCGGTACAAGAACATCGGCGTGCAGGACAAGGGCCGCCGGTTCAACACCGACCTGCTCGAGGCAGTCGAACTCGGCTTCCTGCTCGACCTCGCCGAGGTCGTCGTGTACTCCGCCCGCAACCGCAAGGAAAGCCGCGGCGGCCACATGCGCGACGACTACCCCCTGCGCGACGACGTGAACTACCTCGTGCACACGATGGCGTACCTCACCGGTGACCCGCTCTCAGCGGATGCCGCAGACCACATTGCGCTGGACTGGAAGCCAGTCACCATCACGCGCTACCAGCCGATGGAAAGGAAGTACTGAGTGAGCACCGCATTCGCAGACGCCCCGGTCGTGCCCGAGGAGATTCAGTCCTTCACCGTCACGCTCATCATCCGGCGCTTCAACCCGGAGGTCGACGACGAGCCGCACTGGGAAGACTTCGACGTGCAGATGTACCCGACCGACCGGGTGCTCGACGCGTTGCACAAGATCAAGTGGGAGCAGGACGGCTCCCTGTCGTTCCGGCGCTCCTGCGCGCACGGTATCTGCGGCTCTGATGCGATGCGCATCAACGGCCGCAACCGCCTGGCCTGCAAGACGCTGATCAAGGACCTCGACATCACCAAGCCGGTCTACGTGGAGGCGATCAAGGGACTTCCGCTCGAGAAGGACCTCATCGTCGACATGGAGCCGTTCTTCGAATCGTTCCGGGCCGTTCAGCCGTTCCTGGTGTCCAACACCGCGCCCGTCGGCGGCAAGGAGCGCATCCAGACCGTCGCCCAGCGCGAACGTTTCGACGACACCACGAAGTGCATCCTCTGCGCGGCATGCACCTCGAGCTGCCCGGTGTTCTGGACGGACGGGCAGTACTTCGGCCCGGCCGCGATCGTGAACGCGCACCGCTTCATCTTCGACTCACGCGACGAGAACGCAGCCGTTCGCCTCGACATCCTGAACGACCGGGAGGGCGTCTGGCGCTGCCGGACGACCTTCAACTGCTCGGAGGCGTGCCCGCGCGGCATCCAGGTGACGCAGGCGATCGCCGAGGTCAAGCAGGCGATCCTGCGCGGCAAGGCCTGAGCGCAGGAGTCTCACACGCACGAATCCCATCCGGAGTAGCCGGTGGCGCCGACTCGGGTTTCGTCGCCACCGGCTGGTCGCGCGTCCCCGGCGGCTGGCCGGGTCGAGTGACCGTCGCTCAGTCCACGAGCCAGATCGACCCGGCTCGGACAGTGCCGAACGAGCCGTTCTGAACCCGGGAGCGCCGCGCCGGAGCGAGGCGATCGGGCCCGGCCGGGGCATCCGCTTCGGGTGTCGGATGACCGGTCTGGACGGGTGGACTCTCGGATCGTCGCAGATCCGGGCGGTCGGGCGCAAGAGGTGAGGGAGTCTCACGAGTGATTGCGCCCCCGAACTGGGGGTATTCGTGGGCGTTTGCGGAAATCGTTAGGCTTATGCGGTGAAGCCGCCCGCATTCGTGAACCGACTGACGACCCTGTCCAAGCGCATCATGCAGTGGCGGCCCGTGCGCGCGTTCATGCACTTCGGGGAAAGCAGCGGCGCGATCCTCGCCGGGGGCATGACCTACCAGGCCATTTTCGCGATCTTCGCGGCGATCTGGGTGGGCTTCTCGATCGCCGGGCTCTGGCTGACCTCGAACCCGGCGCTCCTCGACCAGCTGTACGCCCTGATCAACCAGTCCGTCCCCGGGTTGATCGGCAAGGGTGGAGTGATCGACCCGACCGAGCTCGCGAGCACGGGGACGCTGACCTGGACCGGTGCGATCGCTCTCGTCGGCCTGATCGGCACGACCCTCGGCTGGCTGTCGACGACCGCGCAGGCCGTGCGCAGCATCTTCGGGATGCCGCGCGACGGCACCTTCTTCCTGCTCGTCAAGCTCAGGGAGCTCGGCCTCGGCGCGGGCTTCGGACTCGCACTCATCGTCTCCGCGCTGATCTCGCTCGCGAGCACGGAGGCCCTCGGCGGCATCCTCGGCTTCCTCGGCGTCTCGCGGGACTCTCTCGGGTTCATCGTGGGGGCGCGCACGATCGGGCTGCTCGTCGTGCTGGTCATCGACACCCTCACGCTCGCCGTGCTGTTCCGGGTGCTGAGCCGGGTGCACATCCCGTTCCGTAAGCTCGTGTCCGGCTCCCTGCTCGGCGGGGTCGCGCTCGGCGGGCTCAAGGTGCTCGGTGGCGCCCTCCTCGGTGGGGCGGGCAAGAACCCCCTGCTCGCGACCTTCGCCGTCGTGATCGGGCTGCTGATCTGGTTCAACTTCATGAACACGGTGATCCTCCTCACCGCCTCCTGGATCTCGGTCGGGATGCAGGACGCGGGCATCCCGCCGCAGCCGGTGAACCCGGACGAGGCCGCCGCTGCGGCCGAAGCGCGCGAGCTCGAGGCGCGGCGCATCGCCGCGCTCGCGGAGCTGCGGGACGCCAGGGCTGCACACGAGGCGTCCTCCTGGGGCCGGCGCTGGGCATCCGCTCGCCGGCTGCGCGCCGCCGAGAAGCGCGCAGCCCCCTTCGCCCCGCCGACCTAGACTTGGTTCATGCCGTCTACGCCTGCAGCTTCAACGCCGTCTGCCCAGCCGCTTCGCATCGCCTCGATCAACGTCAACGGGGTGCGCGCTGCTTACCGTAAGGGGATGGGCGACTGGCTGGCCGGACGGGACGTCGATATCCTCGCCATCCAGGAGGTCCGTGCGTCGACCGAGGACCTCGAGGGCCTGCTCGGGCCGGAGTGGAGCATTCTCCACGATGCCGCGACGGCCAAGGGACGGGCCGGGGTCGCCCTCGCGAGCCGGTCGACGGCATCCATTCACCGGGTCGAACTCGGCGCGGAGGACTTCGACAGCGCCGGGCGCTGGCTCGAGGCCGACTACGAGGTGAACGGCACGATCGTGACCGTCGTGAGCACCTACGTGCACTCCGGCGAGACCGACACCCCGAAGCAGGTCGAGAAGTACAAGTTCCTCGATGCGATGCTCGCTCGGCTGCCCGAGCTCGCGGCGCACAGTGAACGCGCGGTCGTGCTCGGCGACCTCAACGTCGGGCACCGCACCCTCGACATCAAGAACTGGCGCGGCAACCGCAAGCACGCGGGGTTCCTGCCGGAGGAGCGGGCGTACTTCGACCGCATCCTCGGCGCGGAGGACGAAGCCGGCTACAACGCCGGCGCCGGTCTCGGCTGGGTCGACGTCGGCCGCAAGTGGGCCGGTGAGGTGGAGGGGCCGTACACGTGGTGGTCGCAGCGCGGCAAGGCCTTCGACACGGATACCGGTTGGCGACTGGACTACCAGCTCGCGACCCCGCTCCTGGCGGCATCCGTCGTCGACTACGCGGTCGACCGCGCGGATGCCTACGACCAGCGCTGGTCGGACCACTCCCCCGTCGTCGTCGACTACGCGCTCTGACCCATTTCACGCCTCCGGCTCCGGCCCGCGGCCACACGCTACGAAAGATCTGAATCATGGACAAGCCCCGTCTCTACTCCGGCATGCAGCCGTCGGCCGAATCGCTGCAGATCGGCAACTACATCGGCGCCCTGCTGAACTGGAAGTCGCTGCAGGAGACGCATGACGCGTTCTTCTCGATCGTCGACCTGCACGCCATCACCGTCGCACAGGACCCGGCCAAGCTGCGGGAGAACACCCGCCGCACCGCGGCGCAGTACATCGCGAGCGGGATCGACCCCGACGCCTCGACGCTCTACGTGCAGTCACACGTTGCCGCGCACGCGCAGCTCGCGTGGGTGCTGAACACCATCACCGGCTTCGGCGAGGCCAGCCGGATGACCCAGTTCAAGGACAAGTCCGCCAAGCAGGGTTCCGACGGCACCACGGTCGGACTGTTCGCGTACCCGATCCTGATGGCCGCGGACATCCTGCTCTACGACACGGTCGTCGTTCCCGTCGGCGAGGACCAGCGCCAGCACGTCGAGCTGACCCGCGACATCGCGGCGCGGTTCAACACGCGATTCGGCGACACGTTCGTGGTGCCGGAGGCCTCCATCCAGAAGGAGACCGCCAAGATCTACGACCTGCAGAACCCGCTGTCGAAGATGTCGAAGTCGGCAGAGTCGCACGCCGGCGTGATCTGGGTGCTCGATGAGCCCTCGGTCACCGCCAAGAAGATCATGCGCGCGGTGACGGATGCCGATGGCGGCGTGGTTTTCGACCGGGAGAACAAGCCCGGCGTGGCCAACCTGCTCACGATCTACTCGACCATGGCCGGGCGCACGGTCCAGTCCCTCGAGGACGAATACGCCGGCCGCGGCTACGGGGACCTCAAGAAGGGCCTCGCCGAGGTCGTCACCGGTACCTTCGGTCCGATTCGCGCCCGGGTGATCGAGCTGCTCGACGACCCGGCCGAGCTCGACCGCCTGCTGGCCGTCAACGCCGCGCGGGCGGCATCCGTTGCCGATGCCACCCTCGCCCGTGCGTACGACCGCGTCGGCCTGCTCCCGCCCCGATTCGCTCGTTGACACAACTGTGGCCGATTCGGACAACTGTTGCCGGCCCGCGGGCCGCAACTGTCCGAATCGGCCACATACGCCGGTATCGCTCGAGCGCAGTGAGCTAGAGGACGTCCTCGTCCACCCAGTCGAGGGACTTGGTGATGGCCTTTTTCCAGTTGCGCAGCAGCCGGTCGCGTTCGGCGACGTCGAGCTTCGG
>NZ_SOFK01000003.1:0-52928 GCF_004402675.1 Cryobacterium sp. MDB2-A-1
CCTCAAATGTGTACGCGGGAGAAGTGTCACCACCAAACACGCCCGAATGGTCACCGATCTATTGATGCAGAACTGTCACCGATGTCCTGAGACATAACACTTCTCCACCGCATGTGTGATGTATCGGGACATGGCTGACAGTTCTGCTTCAGGAGGTCGGTGACACTTCCTGCATCAGGAAATTGGTGACAGTCATATAGATTCCAGTCGGTGTCTTCGAAGCCTTCCCGAAGTTCAGGGCTACGGCCGAGCTTGATTCGGATGCAGGTTTTTTGGACCGTCGACGCTTCCGCCCCTAATTGCGGGTATCACCAACGCTATGAACCATGACGCCCTTGGGCGGCCTGAAACGGCCATCCGATCGAGCTGTGCCGAGACACCGTTTCGAGCGATTTGCGGAAGATTCAGGAAATCGAACCTGACGAGGCGCACCAATTTGCGGCTCCCCTAGACTGCAAAAAACATTGTGCCCCCGTGTCGAATTCTGCAAACACGCGGAGCAGTCCCTGCGCGGTACAAGTTGCCACACCCTCCCCCGAATGCAGAGCACATCGGTTGGACCTGAGTTGGGACGCAGGTTCGACGGCGGCCTCAAAGATCTAGGATCGAGGCCGCCGTCTACCGCGTTTGGCCGAAGATAGTACTGTGACCACTCAACTCTTATGCCGCTGGTCCGTTCTCGAAGCGGATCTGATCAACAAGGATATGGCCCCACGAACCAGAGTTGTTGTCGATGATTTGGATCTGTGCCGTCTGGCCTGCAAGGTCAGAAACATTCCATGAGTTCCAGGAAAGGTGCTCGCTGTTCTGTCCTGTCGCCGTCCGAACAACATGACCTCCGACGATCAGGTTGATCGTCGTTTGGTTGTCGGTCTCGCCAGCTGTTGCATTCGGAGCGTTAGTGAGGACTATCTGGTCAACGATGACGTGACCCCAGGAGCCTGTTGCGTGGTCGATTACTTGAATCTGCGCCTTCTGGCCGATCAGCGAGTGCACGTCCCAGTTGACGCTCGACATCGTCGAGGAATTCGCCCCGGTGGCCGTGCGATAGACCGTCCCGTTGACGAGAAGGTTCACCGCTGCCGACCCTGAGCTTCCCCACGGGTGATTTCCGCCGGCGATCATGAAGTCGATGTAGTCCCGGGTGATTGTGAACTCCGGTGAGGTGATCGCTCCCGTGGATGAATCGCCGCCGCCCGCATAGGTATCCAGGACCTTGGCACCGACTTGGTTGGGAATCGTTTCTGCGGTGGGCCCTTGGCCGGTGAAGCTGCCCGACGATGTCCATGATGGGCCCCAGCTGGTGCCTTCAAAATCGGCAAATATGTCGGATGGTCGGGGGTGGTTGCCGCCGCCAGCCAAGAAGTTGACGTAGGAGCTGCCGATCGTGAAGGAGGGAGAGGTCAACGTTCCGGTTGAGGTGTCACTACCGACAAAGCTATTCACTAGCTTGTTTCCGACGAACCCGCTGACGGGCTGCTGTCCTGCCAGGGCCCCTGATGCGGGACCTGTGCCGAACGCGCTGCCCGTCGTGGTCCAGGAGCCATAGTTCGACGCCTCGAAATCTGCATAAGGCGATGCTGGCAGCGCGGCCGTGGTGATGTTGGCAAATTCAGTAATCGATATGTTGCTGAACGTTGCACTACCGCCGATCGTGTACAGCGATACCCCGGTGTCGGAGGCGGCAAAGAATGCTTGACTTGATAGCGCGATCTTGCCGTCGTCGAGGAATACTTCGACGCTGCCGTGGTCGACGAGGATTCTTAGGTGTACCGAGGTGTCCCCCGCGGGTAACGGCGCCTGGGACTGCTGAAAGGAACCGAAGGAATATGGAACTTGGTCTGAGCCGCTGCGGTCAAGATAGAGGTTGCCGTTGTAGACGCCGATATTTGTCTTCCGGCTACCGTCTTTGTTGGTGCCGACAGAGATGCCAACATTGTTGAGTGTTGTCCAGTTCACGTCGGCGTCGAGCTCGTACGAGGAACCGTGGTAGTCAAGGTTGGTTGTGCCATTTACGGTTGAATTCGCCGGGAGTATTACCTTGGTCGCAAGATTGGACAGGGCCGGGGTTGGTTGCGAGAGCAGGCTGTAGACCCCGCCCGTCTCGGATTTTAGTGTGATCTGGCGGACGACGGACATCTGGCCGTTGTAATTGTCGGTGAAGTCAGTCGGGACAGCGTGAGGCGCGTAGTGCCAGTTGTTCATCCAGCCAATCGCGTATCGCGATGTGTCTGGATTCGATTGATCGGGCCAGGTGACGGCGGCGTACCAGTCCGAACCCCAGTCAAGCCATTGCGGGTCAGTCTGGTCAGTCGTGAACGTCGTTCCGTTCCACGAGCCTGTCCAGTAGGCGTACGTGTCCGGTTTGCCGCTGTAGTCACCCTGCATACTGCCAGCCATCACCCAGTGCCAGGTGCCATCGCTGGCCTTGATCTGGAAAATATCTGGGCATTCAAAACCGCCGATGTTCGGAGTCGTATACGCAAAGTCCGAAGTGTGTGTCCACGTTTTGAGGTCCGGAGATGTGTAGAAGCTGATCTTCTGTTGTCTACCGATGACCGCGACCCACTTGGAATTGCTCGCATCCCACACGATCTTCGGGTCTCGGAACCAGTCGGATGAGTCGGGGTTGGCAATGACCGGTGCGCCGTATTGCGTGAACGTGATGCCACCGTCAGTGGAATACCACAAGTATTGCGATTGCTGAAAAGCATCGCCATCAGTGGGTTGGGTCGCCAGTGCAACGACCGCGCCGGAACCGAAGCCCGCCGTGTTGTTCGTGTCGACCACCGAAGACCCGGTCCAGACTGGAAAGTTCGTGCCTTGCGGCAACGCAGTACCCTCGTCGTTCCACACGGCAGTGTCAGAGCTGGTCGCGTGCTCCCATCCGCCGGGGCCGTTGTCTTGCGAGCTGTGCAGGTAATAGAAGTTGTATTTGCCGTTGACGTACACCGGTCGTTGCGGATCACTGAGCCAGCCGGACGGCGGTGTCAGGTGATATCCCGCACGGAGCGAGCTGGGCGTCGAGGAGCCGGTGGCATGGGCTCCAGCGAGCCGTCCCACAGCGATCGTAGATATTGTGAGCAAAACGATTAGGCCGAGAAGGCCCACCTTCTTCGCGAACGATGACCGTTTCAGCGCTCGAATCATTGTGACCTCCATTGGTCCGAATGGTTAGCTAACGTGCGTTAGCAATGGACCTCAGTGTAGGGTCGCGTTGATGACCCTGCAATAGTCAGGCTACGGAACCGCGTTTTACTAGCGGGCAGGGCACCAAGAGCGGGGTGCAACCAGCGCTACCATGCACGGAACTGAGTACTTCGACAGCGGCCGCGCCCATCCTCTCGAAGGGAAGGGCGACTGTCGTCAGCGCAGGCCGCAGATATGCCGCGATGATCTCTTGGTTGTCGAATCCGACGACGGAGACATCGTCGGGCACGTGAAGCCCGGCTTCCTTGATAGCGTCGTAGGCCCCCATGGCCATGCGGTCGTTTGCACAGAATAAGGCCGTTGGCACCTCACCGCCGTCCAATAGAGTGCGCGCAGCATGGAAACCACCGTTCGCGGTGGCGTGGCCGACCGTGATCATGCGATCGTCCACCTCGATCCTTGCTTCGCGGAGAGCGCGACGGTAACCGGCTTCTCGGAGCCGGGCTGCGGGCATTGCCGTGTCAAGGTTGATGAGTGCAATTCTCTGGTGACCCGCTTCGATCAGATGGCGTGTCGCTGTGAACCCGCCCTGTTCCTCGTCCGGGAGTACCGACGGAAATTCGCCAGATTCCTCGACACAGTGCGCCAGCACAGTCGGCACTTCTCGAGCTGCGGACGGGAGTGCCACGACTTTGTGTGCCTGGGTGGCGTAGATGAGGCCCTCGACCCGGCGTTCGAGGAGCATCTCGAGCGCGGCTTCGTCCCGGGCTGGGTCTCCTTCGGTACTAACGATAAGCAAGAACTTGCCCAGCCTCCACGCGGCCTGTTGCGCACCATTGATGATGCCGCCGGCGAACGGACTCGACGCGATATCCGTGACCAAGCCGATGAGGTTGGTGCTTTCTTTGGCCAACGACTGGGCCATTACGTTCGGCCGGTACCCCAGTTGTCGAGCCGCTTCTCTGACGCGTGCCCTCGTCTCTTCGGGGATACTGATGTCGGTGCGCTCGTTGAGGACGAACGAAACCGTCGACCGGCTAACCCCTGCGTTGCGGGCGATGTCTTGCATCGACACCTGGCGTCTGACCATGTCCCATCTTCACACAGCCCGTCGAGGGGGGGTCCGTCTCGCGGGCGGAATAGATCGTGAATCCGGCGGGACTCAGTGGCATGCGCCATGCAAGTCCCAATCACCCGCGTCCTCCCTGCAGCTGACGCCCGCTGCTCGCTCGATGAGTGTCGCCGAAGCCATCAAGGCCTGTGCCGCCGAGACATTCCTCCCTCATCAATGTCCGCGAGCGTGGGAGGCTCCGCTCCGATTCGCGAGACCGTGATAGCGGCGCATGCTGCGGAGAATTCCCCGATTGACGTGAGGTCTCTCCGCGTCAATGCTCCGATTATCGGACGTTCCAAGATCAGGTCGTCGGTGCTGCCTGATCCGGCGCCGGTACGCTGCAGCGTGGCAAAGATCAGACCACTCATGAAGGAGTCTCCAGCGCCAATGGTGTCGGCAACTTTCGTCGGTACGCCGGCCACTCGTATTCGATCGTTCACGGTGGAGAGAATTGCGCCATCCGCGCCCAGGGTGATGGCTGCAAGGCCGGGGCCGAGCCGGAGAATGGTGTCAAGTACCGCATCGATTGAGAGCTCAGGGTAGAGCCAGGACGCATCCTCCTCGCTCAGCTTGACGATATCGCAGGACCTGGCCAAAGCCTCGAAGGCAATTCGGACCTCTGTGTGACTGCCGAGGAGTGATGGTCGAATGTTGGGATCAAAGGTCACAATCGCATTTCTCTGGGCGGCCGCGACAACTGCCGCCGCGACGGACGAAGCCCCCGGCTCTAGGAAGGCTGCAATTGACCCTGTATGCAGGAGACGGCCGGCTGGGATGGATTGGGCGTTCGAAAGTGACCAGTGGATGTCAAAGTCGTATGATGCAGTCCCCGATGCGTCAATGTGTGCTGTCGCTGTCGATGTCGGGCCCCGGACGATCGAGCCCGGGACAAGTTCAACTCCAGCGTCGGTGAGCCGACGGCGGATTTGGGCCCCGCGATCGTCGTTCCCTATCGACGTCAGCAGACTCACCGATAGTCCCAGTCGGCCTACGCCGATCGCAACGTTCATGGGCGATCCACCGGGGTGCTCGGACACTCCGACGTGGTTTGCCACGATGTCGGTGAGGGCCTCACCAATGACGACAATCATGCGTGCGGTCCGTTCTGTGCGGCGGTCGGTGGGGTGGTCGTTCGTTCGAGGTTGTAGATTCTGAGCGAGTCAATCGCGCCAGATCCGTGGGTTGCGTAAATGGCGATTTCTCGGCTGGATGGTTCGGGAAAGATCTGATCGGTGATTGTGACGAGTCCGTCCTGAGCGAAGACCTCTACAGATGAATGGTCGACGTAGATGCGCAGTCGAATCTTGCCTCCAGTCAGGTCGGCAGGCGCCCTCTCTTTGGAGGCGAAGTCCGGGTGAAAATCGACGTCCCCGGAATGTCTCCTGTCCACGAAAACCGAGCCGGTCTCAACGTCGTAGCCGATGAATGTGCCTTCGCCCCTGCCACCTCGGACGATGAGCCCAATCTCCCTCGCCGTTCCGGGCGTGAGGGCCGCCTCGATGTGCAGCACGGAGCCCCAGCATTCTTCCGGGAGTGACTCAGCCCCCTCGTCAACCGTCTTGTGGTCGATGGCGAGTGTGACTTCGTCTGGGTCAGGAACGACAGCTATTGCTCTCTGGAGGAGGCGGGGAACGCCACGGACGGTAATCAGGCTCACTTCTCGGGGCAGCGACATTGCACTCTTCCACGGGTGGGTCGGTATGTCGTTCCCATAGTCCCAGTTGTTCATCCAGGCAATCATGATGGGTTTGTCGCCGGGGACACCGCTGAAAGACACCGCGGCATAGTAGTCGCGTCCCCAATCGAGCCAGTTGCATTCTTCTTGCCCCCCGTCTGAGCCCTCGCTGTCCTTGGGGATCGTGCTCTCCGACGTGAACGTCGTGCCGTCGAAGTTCCCGACGAAGTATTGGCCGCCGGATCCGCCCGCGATGCCGCCCGGGTTCAAGTTGACGATGAGTACCCATTTGAGTCGGTCAGGGTCGCCATCGACGGCGAGCGGGAACAGATCGGGACATTCCCAGACGCCACCCGTTGCGTTGGCTGGACCGAAACTACTGAGAAAGCTCCATTCCCTGAGGTCATCGGACCGATACAGAACGACCGTTCGATCCTCAGCCTCGACGGCGACCATCACCCAGTAGCGCTCGGAGAGGCCCTCATATCGAAATACCTTGGGATCGCGGAAGTCCCGAGAGTGCCGGTTCAGGACAGGGTTGCCCTCATACTTCGCCCAAGTTGCACCTTCGTCCAGGCTGTAAGCAAGGGACTGGGCCTGAACCCCGGGGAAGGCCGATTGTTCAGTGAATGCGCTCGTGTAGACGGCAACCAGGGGCACTGTTCCGGCACGCCCGAAGCCACTGGTATTGCCTGCGTCGACGACGATGCTTCCCGAGAAGATCTCCTCATTCACGTCGCCCTCGATGGCTACCGGGCGTTCCGTCCAGTTCACCAAATCTGGCGAGGAGGCATGACCCCAGGACATGTTGCCCCAGACGTTGCCTCGCGGGTTGTATTGATAAAAGAGGTGATAAAGCCCTTTGTAGTAGAGAAGCCCGTTGGGGTCGTTGAGCCAATTCTGTTCCGCGGTGTAATGAATCGAGGGTCGGAAACGCTCACGTCCGATAGGGGTCAGAGACACGGCCTCAACCATTCCTGCACCCCGCTTGATGAAGCGCCGCCGGGGAACCGGATCGTCGGCAATCGCTTGCTTGAAAGCCGATATGCCGCTCCTGTGATGCAAGCACCATCTCGCAGCTCGACTTCACGGTCTTGACATTCATTCGAAGATTCACTCCTCATTGACGTTGACGGTTCCACGTGTTTGAAATTTCCAGATCCCGGCGGTGAGGAAGATCTCGGACGCCTTCCGCCGCTTGTCAGATGGATGCGCGCTCGCCGAGCGTTCAGCGTGCACTCACCGGTCTCATTCGGGTCCAGAATCGACGGTCATGAACTCGTATGGCACCGTGGCCTCGCCCGGGACGGCTTAGGAACAGTCATCGGGATCAGGCGGCAGACAGAGGCATGGTGCCTATCCGACGCTGGCCAGGCACAGAGCCGGTCGGGACCCGCGTGCGGCACCGGTTAGGACAGACCACCTCCCAGCCTGGGAAATTACATGTTGGCGGGCGCCTTCTCTTGCCTGGTACTGACAGAGTCGCGTTCTACGACCGGACACACGATCCTGAGGACACCGTTCCCGGGCGCCTCGTCGAGTCCGAGCAGAAGGCGCACGCCTGCGGCCCCGAGTCGATAGTGCGGTAACGCGACGGTTGAAAGCGGTGGCCGGAGGTGTGCTGCAATGACCTCTTGGTTGTCGAACCCGACCACGGCGATGTCCTCGGGAATGGACATGCCGACCTGCCTCAGGCCGTCATACACCCCCATCGCGACACGGTCATTGTGGCAGAAGACCGCGGTCACACCACACTGAACTAAGCCCTCGACGGCCGCGTATCCGCCTTCTTGATCCGGGTATGCATCGAAGACGAGGTTAGGGTCAAACGGGATCCCAGCGGATTCCAGAGCTTCTCGGTACCCTTGAAGCCGCCCGTCCCTCGCGGGAGATGGCGTGGTCGTGTTAAGGAACGCAATTCGTCGATGACCGTGTCTAATGAGAATCTCAGTGGCCGCTCGGCCACCCTGCACCTCATCCGGAACCACTGCCCAGGCGTCCGAGTCGCGGGCGAAGCAGTTCACGAGAACGAAGTCGGTCTCATTCAGCGCGGCGGGCACTTGTGCCACCCGGTGATACCAGGTGGAGTACAGAATGCCCCGCACCTTGTGTTCGAGCATCATCGAAATCGCTTCCTTCTCCGCGGGCTCGTTGCCCTCAGTATTGGCGATTAAGAGCACGTAACCGTGTTTCCACGCCTCGTCTTGTGCTCCGCGGATGATCTGGCCGGCGAACGGTGTCGTGGCAATCGCGTCAGCGACAAGACCGATGAAGCGCGAACTCCCACTCACTAGGTTCTTCGCGAGCGCATTGGGCCGATATCCGAGCACGCGAATAGCGTCGCGAACACGTTTACGCGTGTCCGCGCCGATTCGCGCGTCCTTCTTGTTGTTGACAACGAGGGAAACGGTGGCCACCGAAACCGCCGCAGCTTCAGCCACTTCGCGCATTGTCGTTGGGCGATGTCGAGTTGTGTTCGGTGGCGGATCGGATTCCGCAGGTTGACTGGATCCCTTTTGAGTCGTCATCGAATCTTCCCCACACAGTTCTGGTCGGCGGGTGCGATCACCCCTTCGACCCGCCACTTTCGAGTCCGTAGATCATCGCCTTGTTGAGGATGAGGAACACGAGTAGCAGTGGTGTGATTGTAATGCACACTGCGGCGAAGGTCGCCGTCCAGTCGACCTTGCCCATCGCCCCAATGTAGTTCTGGAGGCCAAGAGGAATCGTCTTAAGTCCCTCGGAGAGCACGAACGTATTGGCGAAAATGAAGTCGTTCCAAATGAAGATGCTGTTGACCATCACCACCGTCACGACGGTATTGATCGAGAGGGGAAGCGTGATCAATCCGAAGATACGGTACGGTCCAGCGCCGTCCAGAGACGCAGCCTCGTAGGTTTCACGGGGGATGTTCTCAAAGAACGACGAGAAGAGATAAATCGACATGGGCAGAGAGAACCCTGCGAGAGGGATAATCATCGACTGATACGTGTCGAGGAGGTTCACCGAGGCATAGTCGATGAACAGCGGGACGAGCGCGATCTGGACAGGCACGATGATACCGATCAGAAAGAGTCCCCGGACGAACTTGCTGAAGCGGAAACCGAGAACCTGCAGAGCGTAGGCCGCCATCATCCCAAGGAGCACGATGAGGAGATTGGCGCCCATCGTGACGATGAAGCTGTTGACGATGTTCATACCGAGGTTCCCCGTTGCGAACGCGCGGGCGTAGTTGTCGAACGTGATCGACGACGGCAATGCGAACGGGTTGCCGCTGGCGTAGTCATGCTCTGTTCGCAGGCTGGTGAGGAAGAGCCACGCGAGCGGGTAAACCTGCACGATGACGATGACGACGATCAACGCCGTCGACAGCGTTCGGAACACGCTCGGCTTGCGCCGCCGGCGGCGGGCGCCCCTGGTGATGGGTGAAGTGACGATCGATCTGGTCACCGGGGCGGTTTGGGTGGTCATGCCTCGTCCTTTCTTCTGAGGGTGAAAATGATGAGGCCGACGGCGACGAGGCATTCAACGACAATGAAGACGGACATGGTGCTGGCGTACCCATAGTTCGTGCTCGTGAAGGCGGTCTTATACATGTAGGTGGTCAGCAACTCCGAAGACTGACCAGGACCGCCATTTGTCAGGAGATAGGGGATGTCGAAGCCACGGAGTGCATAGGTCGTTGCCATGATCGTCGTGGTTATCCAGACAGGTCGAATATGCGGGAATCGGATCTTGGTAAATACCTGCCACCGTGAGGCGCCATCGAGGCGCGCAGCTTCCTCGAGTTCCTGGGGGACGGACAAAAGCGCTGCGAAGATGATGAGCATGTACAGTCCGGTGAAGCGCCATCCCTCGGGGATCGATACCGCGGCCAAGACGGAGTTGATGTCGGAGAGCCACGCCCGCTCAAGGTTTCCGAGCCCCACCCAGCCGAGAATCTGGTTGAGGAGACCCACAGGGTCTATGGAATAGATCCGCTGGAACAGGAACGCGATCGCCACGGTGGAGATAACGGCCGGAAGCAGATAGAGCGTCTTGACGATATTGCGGCCGCGGCGAAGTGACGTGAGCAGGCTCGCCACGATCAGAGCGCCGCCGAGCTGGAGCACGAGGCAGATCACGAGGTAGCCCAGCGAGTTGGAGAAGGCATGCCAGAAGACGGTGTCGCCGGTGAACATGTGGATGTAGTTCGTCAGGCCGACGAACTCCATGTCGCTAATTCCGTCCCAAGAGAAGAAGCTGAGAAACAGGGACTGGACGATCGGCAGGAGGACCGCGACTCCGTATAGGAGAAGCGGGGGCACGAGGAAGATCAGGACTGAGAGTCTCGATCGGTTGGGGAGCATGATGAACCTTTCGGTGGGGGGCCGGAGCCCCCCACCTCTCGGAGCTACTTGAAGGCGGCTGGGGCGTTCTGCGCGATGGTTGAGTCCATCGTGCTGACGAATTCGGACGGGTCGGTGTTGCCCTGCACCAGAAGGGTGAGTTCCTGCTGCAGACGCGTGTTCGATGTCGGGTCGAGCTGGGTGTCCCACGGCATCGCGATCTTTGATCCGACGTCGTTGGACTGATCGACGGCCTTCTGGTAGAGCGGAGTCGCGTTTGCCGGAATCGTGGTCGTCACGTTCGTCGTCGGCGAGAGTGCTCCGGTTGCGGCAATGGCGCTAGGGTACTTCGTGAGGGCGAACTTCAGGAAGTCGCGGACCAGGGGATCGTAAGTCTTGGCGTTGACGGCCATCCCGATGCCCGAGGGAGACACGTACTCGTTGGCGTCCGTGACGGAGTTCGCAGTGGTCGGGAGTGTGAAGTAGTCGACGTCACTGCGCACGGCAGGGTCGAGCTTGTCGGTCGCGAGGCTGGAAAGCTCCCAGGTGCCGATGTTATACATGGCCGCTTTACCCGACGTGAATAGGTTCTGTGCGTCCGAGTAGCCAGTTGACGAGAATCCGTCCTCAAAGCACTTGGAGGAACCGAGCTTGCTCAACCAGTCGGCTGCAGCCAAACCTGCCGGGTCGCTGAGCTTCGCATCGCCCTTTTTGAGGTTCTGCACGTAGGTGGGACCTGCTGTGCGGAACGGGTGATAGGCCGCATAGCGCTCGAGCGGCCACTGGTCCTGGCCATCAAGAGCGATGGGAGTGATTCCGGCGTTGCGCAATGCCGTGCACATGGCAGGGATGTCGTCAAGGGATTTCGGGATTGCTACTCCGGCCTTCTGAAGTAGCGCCTTGTTGTACCAGATGAACTCGAGCTGGAACTCGAATGGGATCATGTACAAGGAACCGTCGTCGAAACGCTGGTAGTTGAGCGCCGCCGGCCTGTAGCTGTCATAGAGACCAAGGCTCGTCAACAGTTTGGTAGCGTCGACCATGGTTCCCTGTTTCGCGAGCTTTTGAGCGAAAGGCGTCGCGTCGGTGTCGAACAGCTCGGGGAGTTTGTTCGCGGCCGCGAGCGTCTCGTATTTCTGGATGTAGGACGGTCGGTCCGGTGTCGTGATGAAGTTGAGCGCGAATCCGGGATGGTCCTTCGCGTACTCATCTGCGATCTGCTTCATGACCGTGATGACACCGCCATCGGCCGGCCGTGATAGCAGCCATGAGATCGGTCGTGGGACGATCGCACCGCTGGGATCGATATCGGTCGTTTGGCTTGTGCCGCCGCCGCTGCCGTTGCTACATCCGGCGAGCGCAAGCGCAACGACCGCAGCGATCGCGGTCGTCCTCAGTGTTTTCTTCATTGCTATTCCATCTCCTTTGATTCTGAATCAACAGTGTCGTGCAGGTCTAGTTAGGTTGTGTCGGTCTAGTCAGTGGTGCGCTGACGGACCTCGAATTCGTGCAGGGTCGCAGATCCCTCCCCGACGAATACGCCCAGTCGTCCCTCCGGGCGGTCGTAGATCCGGGTACTGAGGGCGACGTGTCGATCGAGGACGGCAACGCACAAGTCCCCATCGACGACGATTTCCAGAGTGTGCATCCCGGCGGAAAGGTCACAGGGACGTTCAAGTTCGATGGCGAACGGGACATCCCCGGAAATGTGCCATTGGGCATCACCCGTGACAGTGCGCGGCCATCGGTCGAATACGAGACGGTTGCGCTTCGGTTCAAGCCGGATAATGTACGACTGGTCTCCATCGAAGCTCGAACGCAGCAGTAGGCCGCATTCGGTCGTGTCAGGCCCGATCTGGAGTACCGCACGCGCATAGAACTGCGCTGGCAGGATCTCGTCGGAAACAAGCGCCGAGTATCCATCGACGGCGTCGAGCGTGTGCGGCAATGCGCCGTTCAAAGTGACTGGAATGCCATGCCCGAAACTCTCGACGAGTTCACTAGCGAAGGAGAAAGCAAGGGTGCCGTCATCGTTCTGATGCGCCTCAAGCACGGACATGGTCCCGGCCCACTCCCAGGCGCCATCATCATGGGCACCTTCCTTGCTCGCGATCCAGCCAATGAAGAAGCGCCGTCCGTCACGTTCTGTAGTTTTTGAAGCGTAAAAGGCGCGACTGTCGACGGTGTCAAACATCGGCACAAGCCACGGTCCATCCGGACCCTTCGCCATCCGGTAGTGCGTTGTGAAGGACTCCGAGAACTCGGAGTAGACGAGATACCACCAGTCGCCCCACTGGAAGACATCCGGGCACTCGTGCGTAATGTATCGCCGCGGATCCCAGAATGGCTCGGTCGGTTCCCAGCTCAGAAGATCCGTCGAGACGCATTCCGCGATGACCCCACGCCGCCTCTCTGGCCCCTCCGCGTGCCTGGCCGCGAGGAGCATCCTCCACATCCCGCGACTCGTGTCCTTGAACACGAAGGGGTCACGCCAATCGCCGGATTCCAGGCCCGCAGAGGCACCGAACGTGAGCTCGGGATGCTTGGTCCACGTCGTCATCCCATCCGCGCTTGTGGCGTGCATGACAAGTTGGAGCGCGAGGCCGTCTGAACCCAACCGAGCGGGGTTCTGTCCCGTGTAGAACAGATGGTGCACTCCCGACTCGTCGAGGACGATACTCCCCGTGTACGCGTTGAAGTCAGCATCGTCCTCAAGCCCGTGGGCGAGAGAGACGCCCCGATCTTCAAAGCTGACGAAATCCTTGGTGGTGACCAGGCTCCACGACGTCCCCGGTTTTGGATACTCCCGGAGTTCCTGCAAATAAAACAACCAGAACTCACCCTCATGCTCAAAGGGGATGACGTCGCCCACCCATCCATCGTCGGGCTTAAAGAACACTGGTTGGCTCATCTGCGTTGATTCCCATTCGTGATTAATCGTTTGATCATCTAGACAATATCTGACGGATTCGGATTGATCAAGCGTTTAATCAAAAGATCTAGGCAAATCGGGTGCGCGCAATCGTGCAAGGCCGATTCGATAGTGTGACGCACACAGCTCGGGGCCCAGGCGGCGGCAACGCGTCGTTGCATTCCTGCGGACGTCCCTGTTCGTTCGCGTCCTCCACTGAATATTTAATGCCTGCCGGACAGTGGTCCCCCTGGCTATTGCTCCCGGAGGACTAAGCCGACGCCATCGACTCATTCCCCGAGCCTGCTGTGCCGGGGAGGATTCCCCGCTGAAGCATCAAGGGATACAACCCCTGGCTCAGCAGTTTGTCCGAAGCCGTAATAGGACGGGTCCGGATGAGTGCGTCCATCGGTCTAGTCGGAGCTCACGTACCACCTCGGCGATACGTACCCGTTTCGCCTCGGTCAGACCGAGGATCGGGAGCGGCAGGCACGCGTGCGGGGCGAGGCCGAGGCACTCCGCGATGGCAGCGACCACGCGCAGACTGCCTCCGAACTCGGTAAACAGACGCCACAGCGGCGCGAGCCGTTCTGATTCTGCCGCCGCGTCCGCCGCCCGGCCTTCCTGCGCGGCTCGCGTGATTCTGAGTGCGGCCGCAGGGAGGACACCCCCGATGACTGAGTACCAGGCATCACATCCCGCATTCAACCCGGTCGCGGCGAATGCGTCACCGGACACGCCGATCGTGACGTGCTTGGGCACCATGGCCCGGATCGCCGAGACGTGGGCGCGGGCTGCGGCGGGGTCGGGAGGTACGCCGGGGATCTTGATCGACGCGATCCCCGGCAGGCGGGCGATGCGGGCGTAGAGGTCGGTACTGAATGTGAAGTGGGTGGTACCGGGGTTGTCGTAGACGATCACGGGAAGCTCGGTGTGCTCGGTGACGGTGCGAAACAGCTCGAATACGTCATCGTCGGTGAGGGGCTGGTAGCTCATTGGAGCCAGGAGCACTCCCGCGACTCCGGCTTGTTCGGCATGGTCGATGTTCGTGAGGACCTGGGAGGTGCGCAGCGCCCCCACACCCGCGAAAACGGGCGTCTCGCCAGCATGCTCGACGGCAAGACCTACGACGCGGGCACGCTCGTCCGGGGTGAGATAGGCATAGGAGCCGGTCGAGCCCAGCGTTGTGATCGAGTCCACCTTCGCAACGCTCAACCTCTGGATCAAGCCGACAAACGCGTGCTCGTCGACCGCATCGTTCTGAAACGGGGTCAGGGGGAAGGCGCTCAGCCCAGTGAAGATGTTCATACCTCCTCATGGTGCGGGGTGTGTTCGAGACCGAGAGTGAGGGTGGCCTGTCAACACCAACCGAAAAGATGGCTAGTGCTGCCAACTGAAAACAGGTCGCTCTCGTGTGGTACTAGTGTGCCGCAGTCGCGTTGGATTGGTGGCGCTTGAGCCAGCATTCCAGGCTGGGACTGGGGCGATCGTCCTCGCCAGTAGGCTCAAGCCATGATTCGCCTGCGTAAGACGCGTTGGAAGGTCGCATACATCCTTATCGGGGTGATCGCGCTGGCCGCAATCGAAATTGCGATCCAGCCGTTCAGGTTGCCGAATCCGCTGTACGCCGTGGTGGCAAACTCGCTGAGCATCCTGCTCATTTTCGGAGGGGTGCGGTCCTTCCGCGGATTGGGCGAACCGCTAGAACCACCCCGCGCCTGGTGGAGGATGACGTCCCGGCCACGAGCCGGGTACATCATCGGATCCCTGTTTGTTTTGAACTCCGCCAATGGCGTGCTCGTTGCGACCACAGGGCCACCGGAGTTGATCTTCAACGTCGCGATCAGCGCGATGGTCGACGCATCACTGGCGTTCTTGTACTTCAGGTCCTCCACCCGGTTGCGAAAAGCGCCTCCGCTCACTGTGCACGAAGTACCACGCTGGAAGCCACTCAAGAGCTAGTCGGCCTTTCCCTCGGGCACGGATGCCTCCTATGGTCGGAGCATGTCCTTCCCTCACTCAGACCGGCTGATCTTTCGGAACATGACCGATGCTGACCTCGATGACATGGCCGCCATGCTGGCTGACGCGGACGTAATGGAGTACTACCCACGACCCAAGAGCCGCGAGGAGGCCCAGGGGTGGATCGACTGGAACAAGCGCAACTACCTCGAGCGTGGCTATGGTTTGTGGGTCATCGAGACGAAAGCGGGTGAGTTCGTCGGCGACTGTGGCCTCACCTGGCAGGCCGTCAACGGCCGACCCGAACTTGAGGTCGGCTACCACGTGCGGGCAAAGATGCAGGGACGAGGCTACGCAACCGAGGCCGCTTCGGCTTGCCTCGACTTCGCCCGAAACGTCTTGGGGGCAGCTCACCTGGTCGCGATCATCCACCCCGATAACCGGGCCTCAAGAGGCGTCGCGGAAAAGATCGGCCTTGAATTCGAAGAGGATGACCGTGGCGGAGCTATAGACGTCCGCTCCGTCTACGGGTTACGTCTGTGACCTGTCCTTCCTAGCCGGATGCTCCGCGAACTGAATTCGCATTAGGTGTGCGTCGTCGCAATGATCGTGACCACAACCACCGCAACGGTGAAAACGGCAAGAATCAGCCATCCCTGCCACGTGCGCGGACCCCAGCCGCCACCCAGTTTCTTCGGACCAAACCACGGTTCATGTTCTGCCACTTCGTCCCCCCAAACAAGTTGAAATTTCGTGACGCCTGTTCGCCACGGTGCAATCGCACAGTCCCCGCGCTCGCACTCTGCGCGAGTGACACGATGAGGCCACTCTAGTGAGCGCCCTGACCTGACGACTATCCCCCGTTGTCACGTTCTGCGTGCCCCCGGCGGAAGCCCACCCACGTTCCTTTGCTATCGAAAACCTGAACCATGGTCGCCTTCGGTTCCTCCGAGCTGTGCGCTCGTGGCGAGCCGCCCGGTCTGCGCATGTCTGATGCACTTAGCTGTTGAGCGTGACGCACACACTCATCCTTGGCGGGACGGCCTGGCTCGGCCGCGAGATCGCCCAGCAGCTGGTTGAGGCGGGCGAGGACGTCACCTGCCTGGCGCGCGGCGAGTCGGGATCGGTAGCCACGGGCGCGACCCTCGTGCGCACGGACCGGCGAGCGTCGGACGCTTACGATGCAGTCAGGAATCGCACCTGGGATGACGTCATCGAGCTCAGCTGCGAAGCCGGCCTCGTAAACGGGGCGTTGGTGGCTCTGGCCGGCACCACCCCGCATTGGACGCTGGTATCTTCCGTCTCCGTGTATGCAAGCAACAGTGAAGCGGATGCCGATGAAGACGCCGATCTCGCCGAACCAACCGACCCGGCTGAGTACGCCCACGCCAAGGTCGCCGCCGAACGGGTCACATCCCGGGCCGTCGGCGACCGTCTCCTCATCGCCAGACCCGGTCTCATCGTGGGGCCGGGCGACACCAGTGACAGGTTCAGCTACTGGGTGGCTCGCCTGGCCCTGGCCTCGCATGAGCCTGTTCTCGTACCCGATGCTCATGGCCGTGCCGCGCAGTTCATCGACGTCAGGGACCTCGCTGCGTGGATCATCGCTGCCGGTCACCTCGGTCTCACGGGCACCTACAACGCTGTCGGCGTCCAACGGGAGCTCGCAGACGTTCTTGCTGCCGCGCAGCAGGTCGCAAGCCACGATGGCGAACTCATCTCGGCGGACGACGACTGGCTGGTCGCACACGGAGTCAACTATTGGGCTGGGCCCCGCTCCCTGCCCCTTTGGCTTCCCCGCAGCGCGGATGCGTTCTTCCAACGCAGCCGCCAACGGTTCCTCGAATCCGGGGCGATGGAACGAAGCATCCACGAGACCGTGCACGATGTACTCGCAGACGAACGAATTCGCGGCCTGGGCCGAGAGCGACGAGCGGGACTCAGCCGAGAAGACGAACTCCGCCTTATCGGCGAACTCAGCGAATGATGAACGAATAGGTCGGGTCCGAAGGCGGTCCGGCGCTGTCGCTATACTCGCGGCATGCGGATCCGCCCAATAGACCTCGTCGACGTGCTGGTCTATCTCGTGGTGCTGGGAATGTTCATCGAGCTGTTTCCCGACGTCATCTCCGAAAGCTTCCTGTTGGCACTGCTGACGGCGATCCTGCTCAAGGTCGTCCTTGAACTCGTGCTCTTGGTCAAGAAGAATATCGTCGCGCGGATCCGCTCGGCGGAAACTCGTTGGGTTCGAATCGTCAACGTAATCACTCTGGTGCTGCTGCTGCCGGGGAGCAAGTTCCTGGTGCTCGAACTGGTCGCCCTGGCATTTGGAGATGCCGTCCGTCTCGGCGGTTTCTTTCAAGTCACTGTGCTGATCATCGTTCTCATGCTCGCGCGAGGCGGAATACGACGGGCGTTCAGGGTGGCCGACGAGACCGCAGGGTCCGGGATCGATCCGGTTCAGTAGCATGAAACGCATGTCCATCAAGCTTGAGAATGTCGGCATCGCCGTTCGCGACCTCGAAGCAACGATCGCCTTCTTCACCGACCTCGGTCTCACGGTCATGGGCCGTGACGAAGTCAGTGGCGAGTGGACCGACACCGCCGTCGGCCTCGATGGCAACCACGCCAGAATCGCGATGCTGCAGACGCCAGACGGTCACGGGCGTCTCGAGCTCTTCGAGTACATCCATCCCGAAGCGATCGAGACGGAGCCCACTCGTCCCAACGTGATCGGCATGCATCGCATCGCCTTTTCCGTCGACAGCCTCGACGACGCCCTTGAGATAGCCGCGACGCACGGATGCTTTCCGCTTCGCGGCGTCGCGACCTATGAGGACCTCTACAAGCTCACCTATGTCCGCGGCCCCAGCGGCATCATCGTGATGCTCGCTGAGGAACTGAAAAAGAACTGAAGAAGACCTGACCGACTCACAGGGTCACGGAATCAGCCGCCACATTCAACGGCGCCGGTTCGTGCCGCAGGTAGGCGCGACGGAATCGTCCACTTCCCGCGGTCAGGGCCCGGAGATCCATCGCGTACCGCAGTAACTCCGCATCCGGAATCTCGACGGTGACCTCACTCCGTTCCTCTCCGACCGACGTGACCCCGGTCAGGTGACCCCGGCGGGTGGACAGGTCGGTCATCACCGTGCCCACATAGCTGTCCGGCACGTTGATCGTCACCGCGGAGACCGGTTCCAGCAGCTGGATCCGGCTCGCGGCTGCGGCCTCGCGCAACGCCAGCGCCCCGGCGGCCTGAAATGCGGCATCCGAGGAGTCGACGCTGTGCGCCTTGCCGCCGACCAATCTCACCCGGATGTCGACGACCGGGTATCCGGCGGAAACCCCCTTCTGCATTTGTGCCCGGACGCCTCTTTCGACCGACCCGATGTACTGGTTGGGAACCACCCCGCCGACGACCTTGTCGACGAACTCGAAGCCCGCACCGCGTTCGAGCGGTTCGACCTCGATGTCGCAAATGGCGTACTGCCCGTGCCCACCGGACTGCTTGACATACCGTCCCCGCGCGGCAATGGGCCGGGCGAACGTCTCCCGCAGCGGCGTGATGACACCGACGGTCTGCACCTTCACACCCTGGCCGCGCAGCCTGTCGAGCACGACCTCGGCGTGCGCCTCCCCCATGCACCACAGGATCAGTTGGTGGGTTTCGGCGTTCCGTTCCACGCGCAGTGTCGGGTCGACGGCGGCGACCTTCGCCAGGCTCCTCGCAAGCGCATCTTCGTCGCCGTGCGTCGCCGCCTGCACGGCGACGGGCATCAGCGGCTCCGGCATCTCCCAGGGAGTGACCAGCATCGGCCTCTCCGGCGCGGACACGGTGTCGCCGGTCTCGGCGCTCGACATCCTGGTGAGCGCGCAGATGTCACCCGCAACGCAGTACGGTGCCGGGCTGAGGGAAGACCCCATCGGGAACTGCAGGTGCGTCACTCGCTCATCACTGTCGTGGTCCGTTCGGCCCCGATCGACCAGCCCGGATCCACCGATGTGCACGGTCGAGTCCTCCCGGATCGTGCCGGAGAAGACCCGCACCAGGCAGACCCGCCCAAGGAAGGAATCGATGGTGGTGCGCACCACTCCGCCGAGCAGCGGCCCAGCGGGATCGCACGCCAGAGTCTCGATCGGCCGACCGTCCAGCTCCGCCACCGCCGGCACGCCGCGTTCCACCGGCGACGGGAAGGCCCCGGTCAACAGGTCGAGCACCTCCGCCACTCCTACCCCGGTTTCAGCGGATGCCGCCAGCACGGGAAAGAAGGACCCGCGAGCAACGGCGATTTCCACGTCCGCGATCAGGGTATCGAGAGGGATCTCTTCGCCGCCGAGATAGCGGTCCATCAGCGTCTCATCCTCGCTCTCGGCGATAATGCCCTCGATCAGGACGGCTCGCGCCGACTCGGAGTCGGCGCGTTCGACGTCGTTCGCCTGCCGACGGGCGGGACGAGGGGTGCCCGCCGAGTAGTCCGATACCGTTCCGGAGAGCAGTCCCAGCAACCCGGTGATCCCCCCGGCTGTGTGGATCGGCACGTAGACCGGCACCACCGAGGAGCCGAAGGCGCGCTGGAGCTCGGTCAGAACCGTCTCGTAGCGGGCCCGCGGATGATCGATCCGGCTGATCACGACGCCGCGCGGCATTCCGATGCTCTCGCATTCCGCCCAGAGTGCGGATGTGGCCGCGTCGACACCGTCAACGGCGGAGACGACGAACAGCGCAGCATCCGCCGCCCGGAGGCCGGCTCGCAGTTCGCCGACAAAATCGGCGTAGCCCGGGGTATCGAGCAGATTCACCTTCACCTGGTCGACAACCAGCGGAAGCACCGAGAGCGTCACGGAACGTTGCTGGTGGATCTCGGACGAATCGGAATCACTCACCGTCGTGCCGTCGAGGATCGACCCCATCCGGTTGATGGTGCCGGTGGCCACAAGGAGCGCTTCGGAGAGCATCGTCTTACCAGCCCCCGAGCGGCCGACCAGGGCAACGTTTCGGATCTTCTCCGGACGATCCGGTGGTGCCGTCGTCCCGTTGGACGAGCCGTGTGTGCCTTTTCCGGACATGAGCAGCTCCTGACGTCATTGTCTCGACTTTCCCGCACCGTTGTAGTCGATTTGACACCCGAGCAGGACCGGACGGCAAGGGCCGGGGCGGTCGCGTTCCCGGGAGTGATCACACGCGCGTCGCTGCGGTACCGGCGTTGTAGGTGATGGCGTCGAGGTTGTATTCGAGGTAGACGAACTCGCCCGGCGGGGCGGTTGGATGCCAGCGGCCTTCACCATGGGCGGCGAGTCGGCGGGAGCCGAACGCACGATAGTCCCGTACCGGCGTCGACCACGGTTGCGGCGTGAAGGTCGAGCCATCGTGCGAGGTGCTCATCCGGTCGTCCGAGCGGAAGTCGACGAGATCGCCGTCGCGAAAGGTCAGGTCGGCGCTCACGGTCTGCGCACCGTTCGTGAATACGCCCCTGGCATGAGTGTCGTCGATCTGCTGCCAGGCAATCGGCGCGTCGATGAGTGCCGCCGGGGCCAGAATGCACAGGTCGTTGAACAGGGTCACGGTCTCCGCCCGGTCCATCTCAGGCCCAGCGGCGTTCATCATCCGCAGCAGGGAGCACAGCTTGACGCGCATCGTGGCGGACCGGCCGACGAACACGTGCAGTACGTCGACCGGCAGGCCGAACATCGTGGCGTCCATCCAGAACAATCGACTGGGCGTTGGGCCGCACGTGTTCACCTGCTCGCCGGTGTAGGTCATCCACCGTGATGTCGCGCTTGCGCGGATCCGGCCGTGGATCGTGGCACGCAGGGTCGAAACCCGGGGCTGGCCGACAGCGCCGGAGCGGCGAATATGCTCGGCGACCAGTGCCGGGAGATGAGCCAGGTCGGATTCCGACACCAGCGCGCCCGTGTCGGGTTCGGATTCATGCAGCGCGGTTGCGACACGACGCCGGTACTCGGCACGGTAGCTTCTCGGTCCGTTCGACGCGAACTCGTAGCCGAGCGCCGCGAGCAGCACGAGGTTGGCGAGGGTTCCCGCCTTGGCGTCGCTCCACGAAGTCGGTATCACGGTCTGGGAGATCAGCAGGCCGATGATTCCGGCGACCCACCACATCCGTGCGCGGGCCGCGAACAGCACCCCTGTCGCGACGAGCATGATCGCGGCGGCGAGCCACACCACGCCGAGCGCCGGCGCGATCGGCTCGGTCAGCGTCGCCACCTCGGCCCAGGCAAGACCGTGGGCAGCGCCGAGGAGGTGGAGCGATCCGTGTGCAATCAGGATCAGGACGACGAACCACCGCGCGAGGGTCCTCACGGGAGCACCGCCCGCACTCGGTAAACGGGAAGGGGGTCTACACGAGTGCGCAGACATCGAGTGGTCGAGTTGCTGGTCATTCGCCGGGGCCCATCCCAAAGCGGGCGAGCACCAGATCGACGGCCGCGCGCGCGTAGCCGGGTTCGATCGGCGCACCCGTGATCAAAAGGCTGAAATACAACGGCCCGGCAAGCGAGTTGAGCACGAAGTCGGTGTCCGTATCGGCGGCGAGCTCGCCGGAGGCGATTCCGCGCTCGACGGCAGAGCGCCAATCGAGTTGGTTGGGCTCGATGATCAGCTCGCGATAACTGGTGGCGAGCACGGGGTCGGCGGCCATCTCTGCCACCAGGCCGGGCAGAACGCGCCCCAGCGGAGTCCGGGTCAGGATGTCGATGAGCTGTTCGGTCAAGAAGAGCAGGTCGCCGGCGGCGTTGCCGGTCGCGCTGCTCCGTGCCGGACGCATTTGGGTCACCATCGCCTCGACGACGAGCTGCGACTTCTGCGACCACCGTCGATAGATGGCGGGCTTACTCACGCCGGCCTGCCGGGCGACCTCCGCCACGGTCAGGCGGGCATAGCCGACCTCAGCGAGCAATTCGATCGTGGCTCGCAGAATCGACCTGTCCGTGCCCGGATCGCGTGGGCGGCCCACATCGCTGCCCCGACCGCCGGGCCGGCGCGGCGCCATCGGTGACTCGGACACCAGAACCGCCTTCCCTTTTACGTTCCTATTAGTAACGTAACTGAAGTCGTCGAGTTACGCAACGAGGCGTTACGGAACCGCCTCGCGCTTACCTGTAACCTCATCCCCAAGCCGGCCGGCCCCCTGGGGGTTCTTGACACGGTGGCGATTGGCCTGCATGGTGCTCGATGAGGCGGCTCAGCGCCGCGACGGAAGGAGTTCTCGTGACCGGTCGCATCCACATCGACCTGTTCTCCACGCTCGACGGAGTCTCCCAGGCTCCCGGGGGCCCCGAAGAAGACACCGACGGCGGGTTCAGGTTCGGAGGCTGGCAGGCGCCCCTGATCGACGAAGCAGACGGTGCCCAGATAATGGCAGGAATCCAGACCATGGACGCCCTGCTTCTGGGGCGGCGGACGTATGACATTTTCGCCGGGTATTGGCCAGACCAGCTCGACGGGTCCGCGTCCGAAATCGCACGCAAATTCGACGCGATCCCCAAATACGTCGTGTCCCGGGGCACGCCGGACCTCACGTGGCGCGACTCGCACCTGCTCGGTCGCGACCTCGCCGCTGAGCTGGCGGTGTTGCGCGAGCGGCATGAGGAGATCCACGTGATCGGCAGCATCGACTTCGCCCGCACTCTCGTCGCGGACGGCTTGTTCGACCAGCTGAACCTCTGGGTGTACCCGATCGTGCTGGGTGCGGGCAAGCGCCTCTTCCCACCCGACGGGCCGCCTGCGTCCCTCGAACTACTCGGCGCCGGAACCCCGTCCAAGGCAGGCACGATTCTCCTGCGCTACGGCTGGAAGGGTTCGACCCCGGAGACCGGCGACATGACCTGAGAAGACTGCTGTCAGATTCACGACCTCGCGCGGAGCCCGACCCGACTGTCGGTGGCCCGGTAGACACTGGACACATGAAGATCGTCATGGTTCCGCCATTGCTCTGCTCTCCCCTCGCTTACGCACCGGTGATCAATACGGTCTGGTCGCGCGGTCAGGTCACCCTGGCCGATACCCGTCACGACGATACGATCGCTGCCATGGCGGAACGAATCCTCCGCGAGAACGCCGGTGAAATCGCTGTTCTCGGAACAAGCATGGGAGGGTACGTCGCCTTGGAAGTGGTCCGGCAGGCACCCGACCGGGTCACTGCCCTCGCCCTTGTGAGCACGACCGCCCGAGCCGACACCCCGGAGCAGATCACCGCGCGGTCCCGGCAGTCCACACTCGTCGAGAACGGACATTTCGACGCTCTCGTCGACGCCGCCTTCCCCGGTGTCGTCTCAGCAGACAACGAGTCTGACGAAACGCTGCTGGCGACGTGGCGAGCCATGACGGCGCCCGTCGGCCCGGCCGCTTTCCTTCGCCAGCAGCGTGCCGTCGTTCAGCGCGCTGACCTCCGCTCGATACTGCCGTCCATAACCTGTCCCACGGCGATCATCCATGGAGCCGCGGATCGTCTGATCGCCCGCGACGCTGCCGAAGAGACCGCCGCCGCAATGCCTGCAGCCACAGTCACCATCATCGAGGGCGCCGGTCACTTGCTCTTTCATGAACAGCCAGCAGCAGCACGGAACGCCGTAGCCGCCTGGCTCGAGTCAGTGTGAAGCAGCCGTAACCGTCCTCGAACCGTTGCGAGCGGCACACGCTGGCCCGATGAGCCACGGAATGCACGGAATGCACGGAGGCTAGCGCGGGGCGAGCCTCCGGTGCAGGCTGAGCGCATGGGCAATCCCGTCGTGCACTTCGAACTCATCGGTCCCGACCCGGCCAGGTTGCGTGAATTCTATTCGGCGCTGTTCGGCTGGGATGCACCCGCGGGCGCCCCGGTGGCACCCGCGATTTCCGCATCCGCTGAATACTCGTTCATCACCCCGGAACCCGGCTGGGCACCGGCAGCCGGCGGAATCGGCGGGGGCGAGGGATTCGCCCCGCACTCGATCTTCTACGTCGGCGTCGCGAGCGTGAGCGACACGCTCGAGGCCGCCCAGCAGTTGGGTGGAACCGTCGCTCTCGGGCCGCAACGCAATGAGGGTGCTGGAATCACCATCGGACACCTCCGGGACCCCGCCGGAAACCTCATCGGCGTCGCCGGCCCCGCTTGACCGATCCTGACGTTGCTGGGGATACACCTTCTGGCGCGGAGACCTAGCGGGTCTCGTCCCAGCCGCGCGTCCCCGCGTCAGAGCCTTCGCAATCTTCGATCGTCCGGAGTATCCAGGCTCCGGCGATCAGAAGCACGCCAAGTGGAAGCAGAAGGTCGCTCAGCGGTCCGCCCAGGTAGACGACGAAGTCTCTCAGGAAGGTCGAATCTCCCTGAATCGTCTGGGTCCACGTCGAGATGTTCAGCTGGACGACAAAGCCGATCGCCGCGAGCACGAGTCCGAGAATGAGTGCGGCGCGAGACGTGAGCCGCAGCGGCCAGGTCGGCGCATCTTCCGCGGCTTCCAGTGGATCCCTGATGGTGACCACTGCTTTGTCCGCCAAAGCGCGCACGACCACGGACGCGACCATCAGGGCCATCCCTAACGGCAGCAGAACGCCGGGGAACAGCACTCCCACGAGCCGCACCAGATCACTCGACAGCCAGTCCGGGTTCACGGCGCCGAACAGAGACGTGTACAGCAACCTGACTGCGACAAGTCCGAGAACGGTCAGAACCAGACCGATCCAGAATCCGCGGGCGGGAGTCAGGGTGCGGGCCATCCTCGATCCCTTCACAGGCCTCTCTGGCCTTTTTCGACATCCGCCTGGAACTGCGCGAACGCCTTCGACAGCTCGGGATTCGAACCCCTAAGCTCGCGAGCCGCCGCCCTGGCACGCGGCCGGGCAGAGAGGAGGTAGAACGAGGCAAGAACGATGACCGCCAGCACCAGTCCCCCACCCGCTATCAGCACAATCATCAAGCCACCTGCAGTCATGAAGAATCCTTCCCCGATTCCGAAACCACTGTCCGCCAAGCATCACACGAATCGCCGGTCAATGCCGCTTTATTCTGAGGGCGTGAATACCCGGTCAGACCAGGGCGGATGGCGTCTCTGCCTGGCGGACGAGGGAAGCCAGCTCGGCGCGGTTCACTGCCCCCATCTTGCGCAGCACGTTCGCGACGTGGAACTTGACCGTGTTCTCGCTGATCGACAGGGCCTCCGCGATCGCACGGTTCCGCGCCCCGGTTGCCACGAGGTCGAGCACGGCCTGCTCACGTACTGTCAGGCCCCATCCGGCCGCCGGCGCAGTGGCTGACGAGGGTGGGTCGAGGGGTAGAGAGACGACAATGTCCGAGCCCCACCCCGGCGTGGCATCCACGTGGAAGTCGCCGTCGAGTGCCGCCACCCGGGCGACGAGTTGGCGTACGCTGGGCGTCTCAGTGGACAAGTCACCCGGACCGTCATCGCGAATGTTGATCAGCAGGTTGTGGCCGTCGCAGTCCCACTGCACCCGCACTCGGGCGACCCCGGGCTGATCGACCAGGGCGAGGACGGCACCGCGCACGATCGCACGTCCGGCGTGGGCGACCTCGCCCGGCAACGCGCGGCCGTTGACGGGCGGTTCGATGAACTGCACGTCGAGGTCCCCGAAGCGGGCCAGGGGCCTCAGGTCATTTCGGAGCCGCTCGAACGCCCGGGCGACCGGCTCCTCGGACAGGATGCGGTCGCGGTCGCTCACCGCGCGCAGCTGCACCATGGCGGCGACGGCCAGGTCGATCGCCGTCTGCCGCGCGGCCGCGTCTCCGGTCTGGCGCGAACGCAGAACCGCGAGCAGCAGCTCCAAAGTCGTGGAGTTGGCATCCGTCAATTCGGCGATGAGCGTGGCCCGGTCACGCGACGCCATCCGCGAATCGCGCAGGTAGTCCGGCGCGGCCACGACGACCTGGTTGCGGATCCCCGACGCGACCAGTTCCCAGAGTGCGTCGACGAGGTCCCTCGTTTCACGAACTCCCCTCGGGGTCGCCCCGGTCAGGTCGGGATCGGTCAGGACCAGAAGGGCACCTGTCGAAGCGATCCAGGCCGACATCGTTCGCCCCGACCGGGCCAGCATCGCCCGTTCGGTCCATATCGATCCGCCTCGCGCCGCAACGGTATCGCGGAGAATGTCGAGTTCCGCGATGGTGACGTGGTCGATGACCTCCGCCTGGCCGGCTTTCTTCTGTGGGCGCCCCGTGCAGTCCTCGGTGAAGATCACCAGGGCTCCGTGCGGGATGCGCTGCTGCAGCAGGGCGGAGAAGGCCCCCGCAATGCCGAGCAGCGGGCTCGCGAGTACCTGCCGGAGCTCGATGAGCAACTCGATCGAAGGGGACCTACTCGCTTCTGACATAGATCAACCCTACTCAAAGTGCGGCAACCTACCCGAAGGAGTAGTCACATCCGCTCGTTCGGGTGGCCTGAGACGCGAACGGTGCAGCGCACGATCGAGAGATGACACCTTCCACTTCATTCGCTCGTACCACCGACTCATTGCGCCGGATTTCCGGCGAAGTCGACGGCATCGTGAAGCGGATCGTCACGGAGTCCCCTGGCGATCTCGACCGGGCCGCGGAGCGGATCCGCACCGCCCGTCGGGTCTTCGTGCTCGGTGCCGGGCGCTCGGGCCTGGCCCTGCAGATGACGGCAATGCGCCTGATGCACCTGGGCCTGGATGCGCACGTGGTCGGCGAGGCGACCAGCCCGGCGATCACTGGCCAGGACGTGCTCCTGGTCGCAAGCGGCTCGGGAACGACGGCCGGAATCGTCCGCGCCGCTTCCACCGCGGCAGGCGTCGGAGCGGGCGTCGTCGCCATCACAACGGACCGGACCTCTCCTCTCGGGGAACTCGCGGACGTGATCGTCGTGATCCCGGCCGCAACGAAACAGGACCACGCCGGTGTTCTCTCTACCCAGTACTCCGGAGGACTGTTCGAGCAGTCGCTGGTCCTCGTCGGAGACGCGCTCTTCGACGCGCTTTGGAAGATGTCGGGCGCCACGGCGGAAGAGCTCTGGCCCCGGCACGCGAACCTCGAATAACACCCACCGAATGCCTCCCTGGGCCGCGACCGCGGTGCACCAGGAAGAACCCAGCACAACCGAAGTAAGGAATCAGTAATGAAACTGCAGGTCGCCATGGACGTCACCACTCTCGACGCCGCCATCACCCTCGCCGCCCAGGTCGCGCCGCACGTCGACATCATCGAACTCGGCACCCCGCTCATCAAGAGCGAAGGGTTGCGCGCCGTCACCGCCATCAAGAACGCGCACCCCGACAAGCTCGTGTTCGCCGATCTGAAGACGATGGATGCCGGCGAGCTCGAGGCCGACCTGGCCTTCACCGCGGGAGCGGACTACGTGACCGTGCTCGGCACCGCCGGAGACAGCACGATCGTCGGTGCGGTCAAGGCCGCCACCGCTCACGGCAAGGGCATCGTCGTCGACCTGATCGGTGTGGCCGACAAGGTCACCAGGGCCCGTGAGGTCACCGGCCTCGGAGCGGTCTTCGTTGAGATGCACGCCGGTCTCGACGAGCAGGCGGAGCCTGGCTTCACCTTCCAGACCCTCCTCAACGACGGCGAGACCGCGAAGGTTCCCTTCTCCGTCGCAGGTGGCGTGAACCTGTCCACGATTCGGGGAGTCCAGCGCGCGGGCGCCACCGTTGCGGTCGCCGGGGGCGCCATCTACGGCGCCGCCGACCCCGCCGCCTCGGCCGCGGAGCTGCGCGCCGCGATCATCTAGGAGTCAGGCGAGCCACCGAGGGTTCATGCAGCCAGCGGTGGCAGCATGGGGCGAACGACGCGGTCACCACCGCATTCACGACAGAAGGAAGCCCAATGACGATCATCAAGATCAACGCGATTACTGTCCCAGCCGACAACGGCGATGAGCTGGCTCGCCGGTTCGCCGCCCGCGCAGGGGCCGTCGACGACGCCCCGGGCTTCGAAGGCTTCGAACTGCTGCAGCCGACCGACGATCGCACCACCTGGCTGGTCATCACGCGCTGGGCCGACGAGGAGTCCTTCCAGGCGTGGTCCACGTCGCCAGCCTTCGCGCACGGGCACCGCAGCGAGGCCCCGCAGGACGGGAAGCCCGCTGCGCGCCCGGTCGGTGTGAGCAGCGAGCTGTGGTCATACACCGTTGCCGGTGGTTCAGCCAACTGAGACGAGGGCCTCCGTCAGGAACCGCGACACGTCGTCGAGTTCTTCTGCGGAGATCGAGTGCGGCAGACCGGCATAGACCTTCTCGGTCAGGGTGCTGTGGCCGGGCAGCCAGGCGCTCGCCCGTGCTGTCGTCTCCGCGGAGATGACCCGGTCGGCATCTCCGTGGCCGAAGAACACCGGCGTGCGTGTAGCCGCAAGGACCTCATCGCCTGGGAGCGTGGCATCGAGGGTGAATCCCGAGAGGACGACCCCGGCGGGGAATCGCCCGGGAGCCTGGCGGAGAAGCTGGGTGACCATGAGGCCGCCCTGCGAGAAGCCGAGGGGAACGACGGGCGTGCCCGGGTGCACGTGGGCGTCCAGCCACGCGAGTACGGCATCCGCTGCCTCGATGACGGACTCTGCGCCCGGGCGCCCCGGCACAGTGATCGGGAACCAGGCGAACCCGCCGGTCGGCAGACCGAGCGGCGCACGCAGCGACACCCAGTCGAACGCGTCGGGCAGGTAGGCGGCGAGGCTCGGCAGGTCGCCTTCGTGCGAACCGTAACCATGCAGAAGCAGCAGGAGCGGGCGGGTCGACGGGAGCGCGGGGTCGACGCCGTCGCGGCGGGCCGTGATCTCGATGGCGGGCTCACGCCGAGGCCTCGCCGACGGTCAGGGTGACGCGGGTCTTCCAGGGGTCGTCGACGCGGATGCTGGTGCCGTCGTCGTGAAGCGGAATCGCGCGGTGGCGGAGTCGTTCGGCCACAGCATCGAGATCAGCGCGGCCGGGAACGGTGATCGCCACGTCGGCGAGGCCGAGGGTCGCGGCACGCGGACCGACGCCGCGGCTGTTCCAGACATTCATCGCCATGTGGTGGTGGTAGCCGCCGGCGCTCACGAACAGCGCGCCGGGGAAGTCGAGGGTCGTTTCGAAGCCGAGGGCGTCGACGTAGAAGCGCCGGGCCATCTCGAGGTCACCGACCTGGAGGTGAACATGGCCGACCTTGGCCGGACCGACGGCGGCTTCTCCCCCATCGGCGGGCAGATTCTTCTGCAGGAAGGCGCTCGGGTCGAGCGCAAGCGTGTCCATCTGGACCTGGCCGTTCTTGTAGACCCACTCCGACCGGTCCCTGTCGACGTAGAGCTCGATCCCGTTACCCTCAGGGTCGGTGAAGTAGAAGGCATTGCTGACGATGTGGTCGGCACTGCCGACGAAGCTCGAACGCTGGTCACGGGCGGCCTGGAGCACGGTCGCGGCCAGGCCGGCGCTCGTGTCGAACAGGATGGCGGTGTGGAAGAGTCCGGCCTGGCTGCGGGCGGGAACCGGCAGGCCAGGGGTGTGCTCGAGCACAACGAGCGGGGTCGTGCCGCGACCGAGCACGACGGTGGTGCCCTGTGCGCTGATCGGGTCGAGCGCCAACGCCTCGCGATAGTAGGAGGACATCAACGCGAGGTCGCCGACGCGCAGCGTGACGGCATCCATGCCTGTCGTCGCCGCGAGGAGGTCGCCTGTGGCGGCGCGGGATCCGGTGAGGTCAGTGGTCAGTGTCATGTTCGTCTCCTGCGGTCGCGTCGGGCTCACAAGTCATGCCCAACCCGCTTAGTTGAACCGACAACCAATACTCTAGCAGCATTACTTGAAGCGTCAAGTAAACTTTCCCGGCCACTCAGGAGACTCTCGAATTTGCGCTCAGCATCATATTTAAGTCTGCAAATTAAAGCTCGATAGCCCAAATAAAGTGAGCAGATCTCGCATTAGTGTTCGATTCGGGGTAGAATCGGGGTATGGCAGGAGCTTCGGATCCCCAGTCACACACCCCGCAGACACCCGGTTCCGGGGCTGCGGGTGATCAGCCCACCGCAGGAGTCAAGTCGGCCCATCCGGTCGCGGTTGTCGAGGGCGCGGAGGGTTTGGCCGGGTCGGTGCATGCGGATGCTGTCGCCCGGCTCGCCGAGGCCCAGGCGGTTCTCGCCGAGGCCCTGGCCGCCATTCCGGTCGGGCTGCTCAGTGACACAGAAGCGGTCACGGCGCTGAGCACCGTGGAGGCGATCGGGCGCACGGTGGATGCGGCCCGGGTGAGCACGGCGACGGATGTGGACCGGAGGGCCCGGGTCCTCGGCCGGGAGGGTCTGGCCTGGCGGATGGGCTGCACGGGCCCGTGGGATGTCCTCACCCGGGTGACGCGGGTGTCGGCCCGGGAAGTGAAGCGGCGCACGAAGCTTGGCGACGCGGTGTTGCCGCGGCCGTGCGGCGGGAGCAGCTGGTTGCCGCCCTTGTTCCCGACGGTCGGGGCCGCCCTGGCAGCGGGGGAGATCGGGGTGGAGACGGCGGAGTTGATCGTGGCCGGGTTGCAGGTGATCAGTCACCGGCTGGCGCCGGATGACCTACTCACGGCGGAGCGGGCCCTGGTCGCGTCGGCGGCGGGCCTGATCACCCCGGAGACGGAGAACCTGGCCGGGGCGGGTGTCCCGGTGACGACGGACCTGATCCGGGGCATGGTCGCGCAGTGGCAGGCGGCCCTGGACCCCGACGGGGTCCTCCCAACCGAGGACCTGTTCGAAGCGAAGTCCAACATCGGCTTCGGCCAACTCAAGAACGGGCTCTACCCCGTCAAGGGCGGAGTCACGCCGGAACTGTTCGGGGTGATGAACACCCTCTTCGACGCCTTCCTCAGCTTCCACACCCGCCCGGCGTTCCCCACCGCCGAGGAACAGGCGCTGATGGATTCGGGGCAGATGATCCCCGGCGCCGAGACCGCGGGTACCGACGCCGACACGGGCCCGGATCTGGACGTGATCGAGGCAGAGCTCCGGGAGCGCCGCGCGGATACCCGCACGGGCGGGGAGAAACGCGCCGACATCCTCCGGGCGTTGTTCGAACACGCCGCCCGCGACACGGACACCCCGTCGATGGGCGGGTCGGCGCCGACGGTGATGGTGCACGTGAACGCCGCCGACCTCGCCTCCGGGATCGGCGTCGGGTGGATCGACGGGGTCGAGGCCCCCGTGTCGTTGAAGACGGTGCATCAGCGCATCTGTGATGGCGGCTTCCAAGGGGTCCTGTTCGGCGAGCACAACGAGGTGCTCAAGCTGGGTCCGGAGCGGCGGTACTTCAACCGGTCGCAGCGCCGGGCGATTACCGCCCGGGACGGCGGGTGCATCATTCCCGGGTGCAAGGCGCCGGCGCACTGGGCCGAAGTGCACCATGTGAAGCCGTGGGCGAAGGACGGGCCCACGACCGTCGACAACGGTGTCCTACTGTGCTGGTTCCACCACCACAGCATCGATACCTCCGGGTGGGAGATCCGCATGGTGAAAGGCTCACCACAAGTCCGGGCCCCGGGGCTGATCGACCCACTACGACTCTGGCGGCCGCCGAACAGGCACCGCGCCCACCAGGTACTCACCGGACCACCCAACCGCGAATGAACACGTGATTCACCGGACCGTTCTGGCTCGCCTCCGCTCTATCCGTTCACGCGGCGTTGAGAGCGTTGACGAGAGCCGGGATCGCTGGAGTCAACTGGTCCAGATCCGACTCTGTCGAGGCATTCGTCGAAAGTCGCAGCCAGTTGACTCCGTCGAATGCGTCGAAGGTATAGCCGCCAGCCTCATTCGGAATCCGAGTCACAAGGTCAACCCCGGGGATTGACACGGTCTCGGCCCCGGTCTCCCGCGCGACATCCTCCTGCGCCCAGGATCCGCCCGGTAACAGGATGATACTGAAGGATTCAATCTGGCCAGCCGGAGCCGGCGACTGTGACTGTGACCAGCTGCACGCGAATACGCCTGCGCTCCCGAGGGCCGCGTAACGTCCCTCGGCGGCTTCGCCGCTGGCAGTGTCAGCAGAAGAGACAGTGAGTCCGGGACTGGAAATGGCGTCCGTGACGTGTGCAGTATCCGACAGTGCGGCGCAATCCTCGCGTTTCCAGGCGCCACTCGGAGTGACGACGGCTACAGGCGTGCCCGCGGCCCGTGCGCGACCCGAGAACGTGGTGAGGAGCGTTGCAACTGCGGTCCGGGTGTCGTCATTGATCGTTCCGACCGCCGTGTAGACGACGGCGCTGAGCCAGTAACCACCATCGGTGGCACTGACCCGGCAGGACCCGGACTGCGCAGGGTCGACCACGTCGGCTCCATAGCAGTAGACCTCATCCGCGTGAACGGTCGTCACCGAGGCAGCAGCCAAAACGACGGCACTGAAGTACGCGCCCGTGAGGCTCTCATTTTCGGACCAGAGGCAGTCGATACCACCGCGTGCGGGCACCGCTGCCCAGGAGGGATCCAACACAAGCGAGACGGCCCTGGCCCTCTCCGAACTCGTCACGACCGCGCCAACGGCCGCGCTGACTTCGTCGACGGTGAAGAGTGCGTCGCACGTGCCGCCGAAGACACCGACCGGTCGGGTCTGCCCGGCGGGCACTGTTGTGGAAGCGGTCGGCGTCGGAGTCGTGGTTGACATTTCAGTGACCGGAGCAGCGCCCGGCGCGGTTGGCCCAGGCCCCGCACAGCCGGAAAGCAGAACCAGCACTGTCAAAGCCACGGCACACGCAGCGGAACCTGTTAGAGCACGCATGGCCATCCCCCAATGTTTGTGGCACCACCGTGCCCCCGCTTCTCCGCGGTCCTATTCTGGACCCTAATCGCTGCAGGGCGACAAAGGATACCGAGGTCAGCGGAAAGAATCAGGTGCTGACCTCCGGTGATCGGGTGATGTGCGACGGCAGGCAGGAGGGAGACGCAGGCGCGCTTCCGCTGTCAGGCGTGTGCCGAACTCAGGGGCACAGATCAGCGGCCCGCGAAGAGCCGGGACAGGAAGCCACCGGACGCCTGTTCGTTCTCGTGCCCGGGGCAGCGCTGCGACTTCGGCACTCCGCGCATGACCTGGTCGACATGTTGGCCACAGCCGGCCCAGGTGGTCTTCCCGCAGGTCTTACAGGTCTTGGCGTGGCACATCGGCAGCTCCTTCGTGGGTGAAAGCACTCACTATACCCCCATGGGTATTGAGAGTGCACGGTCCGCGGTATCCCGCGGGTGTAGTGTCAGAATCAGTCCCCCAATTACCCACGGGGGTATATGCCGGGTTGGCCGAATCGCTGTCCCGGCCGACGAAAGGCACCCCATGAAGATCGTTGTCGTAGGCGGGGTCGCAGCCGGCGCATCCGTCGCCGCCCGCGCCCGCCGTTTGGACGAGTTCGCTGAGATCGTCGTGCTCGAGCGCGGTCATCACGTCTCGTTTGCGAATTGCGGTCTGCCATACCATGTGGGCGAAGTGATTGCTGATCGCAGCCGCCTGCTCCTGCAAACGCCGGAAAGTCTGCGCGAATCCCTCGACATCGACGTGCGGGTCGGACACGAGGTGCTGCGAATCGACCGTGCCGCGAAGACCGTCACCGTCCGCGAGGTCGACGGCGGCCGCAGCTACGAGGAACCTTATGACGAACTGGCGCTCTGCACGGGCGCCGAACCACTCCGTCCTCCCCTGCCGGGGATAGACCTGCCCAGCGTGCACGTGCTGCGCCGGATCGGCGACATGGACGCCATCAAGGCCCAACTGGATGCCGCGATCGCCCTCGCCGCGACGGGCGCCCGCGGACCCGTGCGCACCGTCGTGATCGGCGCGGGTTACATCGGCCTCGAGATGGCCGAGAACCTCAAGCACCGCGGCGCCCTCGTCGACGTCGTCGAGATGAGCGACCAGATCCTGCCGCCCCTCGACCACGAGATGTCCGTCCCCGTCGAACACCACCTCCGCAGTCGCGGCATCACCCTGCACCTGTCGACTGCGGCCGCCGCATTCGCGGCCCGCCGCGACGGCGGTCTCAACGTCGAGCTCACGGACTCGACCGTCCTGGCGGCCGACCTGGTGATCCTCTCCGCCGGGGTGCGCCCGAACACCACGCTCGCGAAGGCGGCCGGGCTCGAGCTCGGCGCCCGCGGCGGGATCACGGTGGACACGCACATGCGCACCTCCGACCCGCACATCTGGGCAGCAGGCGACTCCGTCGAAACGCCGCACACCGTGCTGCCGGGGCGCTGGCTGGCCCCGCTCGCCGGACCCGCGAACCGCGAAGCCCGGGTCGCCGCCGAGAACATCTGCGGCCGCAACACCGAATACCGCTCAACCCAGGGCACCTCGATCGTGAAGATCTTCGACATGGTCGCCGGCGGAACGGGCGCCACCGAACGGCAACTCCTCGCCGCCGAGGTCCCGTACCGGGCCGTGCACGTGCACCCCTCCGGCCACGCCGGCTACTACCCCGGCACCGCGATGATGCAGCTCAAGGTCCTCTTCGCCCCCGACACCGGGCGCATCCTCGGCGCGCAGGCCGCCGGCTTCGACGGCGTCGACAAGCGCCTCGACGTGCTCGCGACCGCCCTCCGCGGTGGCCAGACCGTCTACGACCTCGAGGAGCTCGAGCTCGCGTACGCTCCCCCGTTCGGTTCCGCGAAGGACCCGGTGAACATGGCCGGCTTCGTCGCGAGCAACGTGCTCCGCGGCGACCTCACCCTCTGGTACGCCCAGGACTACCCGGAAGCGACTGCCGGGGCTCGGCTCATCGACGTGCGCACCCCGGAGGAATTCTCGATCTGGCACCTGCCGGGCGCCGAGAACGTGCCGCTCGGAAGCATCCGCCTCGAATGCGAGCTCTGGGACCGCACCGGGCCGCTGCGCCTGTACTGCGCTGTCGGGTTCCGCAGTTACCTCGCCTACCGCGCGCTCGTGCAACGCGGGTTCACGGATGTCGCCACTCTCTCCGGCGGGTCGGACACCTTCCGGTCGTGGCACGAGGTCGAGCCCGAAAGCGACGAACCCCCGCTGCCGATGACCACCTACGCCGAAGCAGCCGAGTTCACGGCCGCTGCAACGAAGGCCGCCGCGCAGGCCGCCCTGCTCGCCAACGGCACCGGCGTGCAGGTCGACCTGGACTGCTCCGGACTCGCCTGCCCCGGCCCGATCATGAAGCTGTCCGAGAAGATGAAGACGCTGGATGCCGGCGACGAGGTTGTCGTGCACGTGTCCGACCCCGGGTTCGCCAGTGACGCTCCCGCCTGGGCCAGGCGGAACGGACACGAGCTCGTCGCCATTTCGCCGGAGGGCCCTGGCTACGTCGCGACCATGCGGAAGGGCGGGGCCGCTCTGGCGAGCCGGCCGGCGGCATCCGTCGGCATCGTGAGCTCGCCGACACCCAACAAGACCTCCTTCGTGGTGTTCTCCGGCGACCTCGACAAGGTGCTGGCCGCCTTCATCATCGCCAACGGGGCGATCGCGATGGGCGAAGAGGTCTCGATGTTCTTCACGTTCTGGGGGCTCAACTCCCTGCGCCGCACGGACCCGCCCAAGCGGGAGCGCAAACTGATGGACAAGATGTTCGCCACCATGATGCCCTCGAGCGCGGGCAGCATGCCGCTGTCGCAGATGAATATGCTCGGTGCCGGTGCGGCACTGATCAAGAAGGTCATGCGGGACAACTCGGTCTCGTCGCTGCCCGATCTCATCACGTCCGCGCAGGCCGGCGGGGCGCGCCTGATCGCGTGCACGATGACGATGGACCTGCTCGGGATCGCTCCGACCGACCTGATGGACGGCGTCGAACTCGGCGGCGTCGCGACCTTCCTCGGGGAGGCGGCCGAGTCGACGACGACGCTGTTCATCTGATCGGGTCAGAACGCGCATCCGCCCGGCCAGCAGAAACAGGCTGACCGGGCGGAGGACGTACGTGCTCTGCGGTTACAGGATGAAGAGCATCTCCTGGTAGGTCGGGAGCGGCCACAGGTCGTCCGCGACGATCTCTTCGAGGGCATCTGCGGCGGCGCGGACCGCGGACATCGCCGGAAGCAGCGCGTCGCGAGCGTGCTCGGCCTCGCCGAGTGCGGTCTCTTCCGATCCGCCGGCCAGCGCGTCCCGGAGCACGGCGAGCGCGGACCGGAGCTTGGTGATCGGGGCGGACACCTCGCTCAGTGCGGCGTGGTCGGGTTCAACGCCGGCGGCCGTGAGGGCGCCGATGTTGATCGCGAGTTCGGTCTGGTGACGCACGGCGGCGGGGAGGATGACCGTCGCCCCCATCTCGAGCGTGAGGCGCGCCTCGACACCGATGGTGAGAGCGTACTGTTCGAGGCCGATCTCATAACGGCTGTGCATCTCGCGGTGGTTGAAGACCCTGTACTTGTCGAACAGGTCCATTGCCGACTCGGTGATGAGTTCGGGCAGCGCGTCGAGGGTCGTGCGCAGGTTTGCGAGCCCGCGCTTCTCCGCCTCGATCGGCCAGGCATCCGAGTACCCGTCGCCGTTGAACACGACGGCGCCGTGGTCGGTGATGATCTGGGTGAGCAGGCTCTGCACGGCGGTGTCGAAGTCGGTGCCACCGGCGACGGCGGCCTCGAGCTCGGTCGCTGCGTAGTCGAGCGACTCGGCCATGATCGTGTTGATCGTCACCATCGGGCCGGCGACGGTCTGCATCGAACCGGGGGCACGGAACTCGAACCGGTTCCCGGTGAACGCGAACGGGCTCGTACGGTTGCGGTCGCCCGGGTCGGTCGGCAGCACCGGGAGCGTGTCGACGCCGATCACCATCGAGCCCTTGTCCTTGGACGAGGTTGCCGGGCCCTGGGCGATCTGCTCGAAGACGTCGGCGAGCTGGTCGCCGAGGAAGATCGAGATGATCGCCGGCGGGGCCTCGTTGGCGCCGAGGCGGTGGTCGTTGGTCGCGGAGGCGACCGAGGCGCGGAGAAGTCCGGCGTACTTGTGCACCGCGCGGATGACGGCGGCGCAGAACACCAGGAACTGGGCGTTGTCGTGCGGGTTGTCTCCCGGGACGAGAAGGCTGCCGAGCTCGTTGTTGCCGAGCGAGAAGTTGACGTGCTTGCCCGAGCCGTTGACGCCCTGGAAGGGCTTCTCGTGGAACAGGCAGGCCATCCCGTGCTTCTTGGCGACGGACTTGAAAGTCGTCATGAGCAGCTGCTGGTGGTCGGCGGCGATGTTTCCGCGCTCGAACATCGGCGCGATCTCGAACTGGCCGGGGGCGACCTCGTTGTGCCGGGTCTTCGCGGGGATCCCGAGCTTGAAGAGCTCCCGCTCGGTGTCCATCATGAAGCCGAGCACTCGCTCGGGGATGGCGCCGAAGTAGTGGTCGTCGAACTCCTGGCCCTTGGGCGGCTTGGCGCCGAACAGGGTACGGCCGGAGTTGAGCAGGTCGGGGCGGGCGAGGAAGAAGTGCCGGTCGACGAGGAAGTACTCCTGCTCGGGGCCGCAGAACGAGACGACGCGGGCAGGATCGGTGTGCCCGAAGAGGCGCAGGATGCGTTCGGCATGTTCGCCCATCGCCTGCTGCGAGCGCAGCAGCGGGGTCTTGTGGTCGAGCGCTTCGCCGGTCATCGAGACGAAGACAGTCGGGATGCAGAGGGTGTTGCCGTTCGGGTTCTCGAGCACGTATGCCGGGCTCGTCACGTCCCAGCCGGTGTACCCGCGAGCCTCGAAGGTGTTGCGCAGGCCGCCGTTGGGGAAGCTCGATGCGTCGGGCTCGCCCTGCACGAGGGTCTTGCCCGCGAATTCGGCGAGCGCCGTGCCATCGCCGACGGGCTCGAAGAAGCTGTCGTGCTTCTCCGCTGTCAGCCCGGTGAGCGGGTAGAAGACGTGGGCGTAATGGGTCGCACCCTTTTCGAGCGCCCAGTCCTTCATCGCGGATGCGACGGCATCCGCTACGAGCGGATCGAGCCTGGCGCCGTTTTCGATCGTCGCCATCACGGACTTATAGACGGATTTCGGCAACCGCTTCTGCATGACGACCTTGTTGAAGACGTTTTCGCCGAAGATCTCTCCCGGCGTCTCAGTCGCCGTATAGCTCGGGGCCGGAGGAACATAAGCCCTTACATCCCTGATCGCTTGACGGCGGGCGCTGTTTCCACTCATGAATACCCCTTTGCTACGGCATGCTGCTCCGCGACTAGGTGCGGATTCGGATGCGCCTAAATCTAGGGAGGTCGCGTGGCGAGGATGTTTCCGCTGAATGACGGTTTCAGTCACCAGAACCCCGCGCCGGCCTCTCTTCCAGATTAAACCTGTCCGAAACACTGCATTGACTCGCCGAAATGCGGCGCGTTTATGTTGGACGCATGTCCGATAAAACTGCCACGGCGACTGCAGCCCCGGAAACCGCCATCGGGCGGCCGCTGCTCTCGATCCAGAACCTGTCCATCTCCTTCCGGACCGCCCAGGGGGTGTTCACCGCGGTCTCCGATGCGAACCTCGAGCTGTCCGCACGGTCCACGCTCGCCGTCGTCGGCGAGTCGGGCTCGGGCAAGTCGACGATGTCCGCGGCGATCAACCGCCTGCTCGCCCCGAACGCGACCATCACCTCCGGGAAAATCCTCTTCAACGGCGTCGACCTCGCCCACGCCTCCGAGGCGCAGATGACCGGGGTGCGCGGGGCCGGCATCGGCCTCGTGCCGCAGGACCCGATGTCGAACCTCGACCCGGTCTACCGGATCGGCCACCAGATCACCGAGGCCCTCGAGGCGCATGGCGCAACGCCTTCCGCCGCACGCATCCGGGCGATCGAGCTGCTCAGGATGGTCGGAATCCCCGAGCCCGAACGCCGCTTCCGGCAGTTCCCGCACGAATTCAGCGGCGGCATGCGTCAGCGCGTGCTCATTGCGATCGGGCTCGCCTGCCGCCCACAGCTCCTCATTGCTGATGAGCCGACGAGTGCCCTCGACGTCACCGTGCAGCGGCAGGTCCTCGACCAGCTCTCGGCACTGACGGAGGAGATGGGCACAGCGCTCTTCATGATCACGCACGACCTCGCCCTCGCGGCCGAGCGTGCCGACGAGGTGCTCGTCATGTTCCGTGGCAGCATCGTCGAGCATGGCCCGGCACGCCAGATCCTGGAGGATCCCCAGCACGAATACACGAAGCGCCTGCTCCTGGCGGCGCCGAGCCTCGCCGTGCGCCGCGGGGAGACGCGGGCGGCGACGCCGTACGCGACGCATCAGGCCGCAGGAACGGGCCATGTCGATAACATCATCGAGCTCTCCGAGGTACGCAAGGAGTTCGTCGTGCGCAGCGGGTTCCTGTCGCGCCCGCAGCGGTTCGTCGCCCTCGCCGGCTCGACCTTCAGCATCCCCCGCGGCAGCACCGTCGCGATCGTCGGCGAGTCCGGCTCGGGTAAGTCGACGACGACGAGACTCGTGCTCGGGCTCGACGCACCGACCTCCGGGTCGATCACCTTCGAAGGCGCCGAGACGAGCGGCTTCACGAAGAAGGAACTCCTCGACTTCCGTCGCCGGGTCCAGCCGGTGTTCCAGAACCCGTTCGCCTCGCTCGACGCACTCTTCACTGTCGGCGCGACCATCGTCGAACCCCTCGTCGTCCACGGTTGGGGCACGAAGGAATCCCGGGCTGTCCGGCTGCTCGAACTGCTCGACGCGGTCGCCCTCCCCGCAGACACCGCAGACCGCTACCCGCACGAACTCTCCGGTGGCCAGCGCCAGCGCGTCGCCATCGCACGCGCGCTCGCGCTGCGGCCGGAACTCATCGTGCTCGACGAGGCGGTGTCCGCCCTCGATGTTCTCGTGCAGGCGCAGATCCTCGACCTGCTGATGCGACTCCAGCATGAATTCGGCCTGAGCTACCTGTTCATCAGCCACGACCTCGCCGTCGTGCGGCAGATCAGCGACTTCGTGCACGTGATGCGGAACGGCGTCATCGTGGAGAGCGGCACCCCGGAGGAGATCTTCGACTCGCCCCGGGAGTCGTACACGCGGGAGCTGCTCGCCGCGATCCCCGGCGCCCGCATCGCGAGCTGACCCCCGCCGGACCAACGAAGCGGCGCCCGGACACAGTCCGGGCGCCGCTTCCTGTTGTGCTGCCGGCGACTCAGCGGCGGGTGGCCTTCACGTCGAGGGCGTCCCGCAGGCCGTCGCCGATGAAGTTGATCGCGAGCACGATCGTGAGCATCGCGAACCCGGGGGCCGCGGCGATCCACGGCTGATAGAAGTTCTTGGCGCCGTCGGTGATCATCGCACCCCACTCCGGCGTGGGCGGCAGGGCGCCGAGGCCGAGGAAACTCAGCGAGGCGACCAGCAGGATGACCTGGCCGAGGTCCATGGTCGCGTTGACCAGGATCGGCGTCAGCGACTGCGGCACGATGTGCCGGAACAGGATCCGCGGACCGCTCGCCCCGATCGCCACGGCCGATTCGACGTGCTCCCGCTGCTTGATCGAGAGCACCTGACCGCGCATCAGCCGGGCATAGATCGGCCACCAGACGATCACGATCGCGATCAACGCGTTGTTCAGGCCGGGGCCGAGCGAGGCGGCGACCGCCATCGCGAGCAGGATCGCGGGGAACGCCATCGTCATGTCCGCGATGCGCATGATCACGGCATCCACCCAGCCGCCGAAGTAGCCGGCCACGGCGCCGAGCACGCTGCCGATCGTCACCGAGACGACGATCGCGACCGCGGCGATCGGGAGCGAATAGCGGGCACCGTAGAGGGTGCGGCTGAAAACGTCGCGACCGAGCGCATCCGTGCCGAACCAGTGCGTCCCGCTGGGCGCGAGCAGCCGTTCGCCCACCTGTTTGATCGGGTCGTACGGCGCGATCCACTGCACGCCGACGGCGGCGACGATCCAGAAGGCGAGCACGACGTAGCCGAAGATCATCGGTGGGCGCAGCCAGGCGGATGCCGACCCGCGCTTCCACAGGTCGCGGGCGTTTCCGGCCAGGCTGGGCAACGAGATCGCGGTCATGCGAGCCTCACTCTCGGGTCGACGACGGCGTACACGATGTCGGTGGCCAGGCTGGCCAGGAGGAAGATGGCACCGCCGACGAGGGTGACCCCGTTGATGGCGGGGTAGTCGAGGGTGCGGGTGGCGCCGACGGCGTACGAGCCGATCCCGTTCCAGGAGAAGATCTGCTCCACGAGCACGGCACCGGTGAGCAGCGCGCCGAACGCGAAGCCGACGATGGTGACGACCGGGGTGAGCGAGTTGCGCAGCACATGATGCCGCATCACGAACCCGTCACTGAGGCCCTTCGCGCGCACGGTGCGCACGTAGTCCGCGTGCATCTCATCGAGCATCGAGGCGCGGACCAGCCTGCTGATCGTGCCGACCAGCCCCCAGCCCAGGATGAACGCCGGGAGGATCAGGTGGCTGACCGCGTCGAGGAAGAGCGGAATATTGCCGGCGAGCAGTGAGTCCACCGTGTAGAAGCCCGTGACGTTCGCGGGAGGTTCGATCCTGGCCGAAAGCCGGCCGGGGCCGGGGAGAACGCCGAGCTGGGCGTAGAAGACGAAGAGGAAGACGAGGCCGGTCCAGAAGACCGGGAGGGACGATCCGAGCAGGGAGAAGAACCGGCTCAGGTGGTCGGCGAAGCGGTCCTTCCGGCTCGCCGATATCACGCCGAGGGCGATGCCGCCGAGTGTGCCGATCAGGAGGGCGACGATCGTGAGCTCCATCGTGGCCGGAAGACGGCTGAGCAGGTCGCTCGTCACGCTCGATTTGGTGCTGAAGGAGGTGCCGAGGTCGCCCTGGAAAAGGTGACCGAGATAGGTCAGGTACTGCGTGAAGAGGTCCTGGTCGAGGCCCCAGCGCGCCTTGGCGGCGGCGACGATCTCGGGATTGTTGAGGTTGCGTTCGCCGACGAGCGAGGCGATCGGATTCGCCGGCAACAGCCGCGAGATCACGAAAGCGATCGTCACGATGCCGAGCAGGAGCAGCGGCAGGATGGCGATCCGTTTGAGGATGAAGCGAAGCATCTGGAACTCCGTAAAGTGCGGGGCGACGGTACAGTGCGGGGCGACGGTACAGGGCGACAGTGCGGGGCGTGGACCGGGTCCGCGCCCCGCACTGTCGCTGGGCAGTGGCTTACTTCGTGAGCCCGAGCGCCCCGAGGTCGACGTTGCAGCACGGGCTGTACGTCACCCCCGTGATGTCGCTCGCGTGGGCCATGATCAACTGCGGATTGACGATCGGCAGGATATTGACGTCGTCGGCCATCAGTTGGGCGAGCGCCTGGTAGCTCGCCGTGCGCTCCGCTCCGGTCTGGGCGAGCGCAGTCGTGAGCCCGTCGACCTCGGCGTGGTTGACCGTCTTGCCGGCCAGAGAGGCGAAGTTGGCGACGTATCCGCCGTTCGGGATCAGGCCGAAGTACTGCACGTACTGGCTCGAGTCCGTGTGGTCAGGGGCGAAGTACACGGCCGTGATCGGGGTTCCTTTGCCGCCGATGACGTCGGCCCACTGGCTGAAGTCGACCGGCGTCAGTTCGAGCGTGATGCCGACCGAAGCGAGGTTCTGCTGGATGGCCTGCATCTGCAGGTCGAGGTCGACGCCGTATGCAACGATCTTCGGGTACGTCGAGCTGATCGTGAAGCCGTCCGGGTAGCCGGCCTCTGCGAGCAGCGCCTTCGCCTTCGTGACGTCGTAGCTCGGCAGGGCGACCTTCTCACTGCCCTCGAAGCCGTTCGGGATCGGAGAGCCCTGCAGCTTCCCGTAGCCTGCGACGAGGGTCTTGACGATGTTGTCGTAGTCGATGGCGTCCTTGATCGCCTCCCGCACCCGGACATCGGCGAGGGGAGCCCCGCCCTCTGCACCTGGCATCAGGGCGATGTATGTGTAGTTGAACGAATCGACGGCCGCCGTCGTGACCGTCGGGGTGTTCTTGAGCTGGTCCAGGGCGTCTGGGCTGATCTGCATGGCAATGTCGACGTCACCTTGCTGAAGTTGCTGGAGCTGCGAGCTCGAGTCGGTGACCTCCTTGAGCGTCACGGTGTCGAAGGTCGGCTTGGTGCGCCAGTAGTTCGGGTTCGCCGTGAGCTTCACGGCACTGTTGGCCGTGTAGCTGTCGAGGATGTACGGGCCGCTTCCCGCGGAGTTGGAGAGGAACCAGTCTTCTGCGGTGTCCGCAGTCGACGCGTCGGCCGCGGCGGATGCACCGTGCTCGCTGGCGACGTCACTGTTCACGATGCCCAGGTACGACGCCGCGACGATCGCGAGGAACGCGGAGTTCGGCGCCGCGAAGTTGACTACCACGGTCTTCGCGTCGGGGGTGTCGATCGAGGACATGCCCGCGAGCAGGTAGGAGGCGCTGCCCTTGATGTTGGCGAGGCGCTCCAGGCTCCACTTGACGTCCTTCGGCTCGACGGGCGAGGCGTCCGAGAAGGTCGCCGCTGGGTCGAGTCCGAAGGTGAACTGGGTGTTGTCGGCGTTCGCGGTGAAGGTCGAGGCCAGCCCGGGCTGAAGGGTCTTCGAGTCCTCTGGACTCACGATCACGAGCCGGTCGTAGAGTGCCGTGAAGACGATCTGGCAGGTGTCGCAGTAGCCGCGGTCGGGGTCGAGGGTCGTCAGGTCCATCGCCCTCGCGATCACGAGATCGTGTTTCGCGACAGCCGTCGTGGCCGCTCCGACGCTGCAGCCGGTCAGCAGCAGGGTTGCGGTCGCGGCCATCGCGACGAGGGAGCGCCATTTGAAGCGGGTGGAGCGTTGTTTCGTGTGCACGTGAGTCTCCTCTGTTGGTTGCGGACCCGGCCGTCCCGCCGGTTCTCAAGGTGGCTGCAGCGTCGGAGCCTGGGTGCTGATGGTGGAAGGGTGGCGATGGTGGCAGCTGAACGGGTCAGTCGAACGGGTCAGCCGAACAGGGCGCGCGTCTCGGCGAACGCGTCGTCGGTGCGCTCGAGCGCCCACGCGACATCCGTTTCGGTGTGCGCGGTGGAGAGGAACCAGTTGTGCGCGGGGTGCAGCAGCACGCCGCGCCGGACCGCCGCGTCGGTGAAGGCCGCGGCTGTCGCGAGGCTTTCGTCGTCCTCGAAGCGCAGGAACGGCATCACGGGCGGCCCGCTCTGGAAGACCGTGAAGCCGTGCGCGGCGGCCTGGCTCTGAAGTCCGTCGCGCAGGAGCTGGCCGACCCGGTTCATCTGGGCGGGGGTGTCGGTCGCCTTGAGCAGGCCGATGTTGGCGATCGCGGCCGCCATCGCTGCACCCGCGTACCAGAACGATCCGGTCGCGAAGATGTCGGCGGCCGACTGCCGGAGGGAGTCGATGCCGACGACCGACGAAATCGCGTAGCCGTTCGCCATTGCCTTGCTGAAGGCGGTGAGGTCTGGATCGATGCCGAGCGGTTCCCACGCGCCGCCGGTGTGCAGTCGGAAGCCGGTACGGACCTCGTCCATGATCAGCACGGCGCCGATCCGGTCGGCCAGCGCCCGCACTCCCCTGGCGAAGGCCGGGTCGACGATGTACTGGTCTGTGGAGCCGGGGGCGTCGTGCCGGAATGGAGAGAGGATGATCGCCGCGGCATCACCGCCGGCTTCGGCTGCGGCAGCCTCGAGCGAGGCGAGGTCGTTGAACTCGAAGTCGATGATGTTTGCGCGGTCCTCCGGCGTGCTGCCGAGCGGGTTCGGATTGAACCAGGCATTCGCGCCGTGGTAGGCCGTGCCGCCCTTGAGCAGCTTCTTCCGACCCGTCGCCGCCCGGGCGATCGTGACCGCGAGACTCGTGGCGTCGGTGCCGTTCTTGGCGAACATGGCCCAGTCGGCGTGTGCGACGGTGTCGACCATCAGTTCGGCGAGCTCGACCATGCGTGCGGTCGGGCCACCGAGGGCGTCGCCGCGCTTCTGCTGGGCCAGCGCTGCCGCGTCGACGACCGGGTTCGCGTAGCCGGAGATCATCGGGCCGAAGGAACACATGAAGTCGAGATATTCGTTTCCGTCGACGTCCCAGAGGCGGTTGCCCTTGCCCTCCGCATAGAACTGGGGGAACCCCGACGGCATCAGGGTCACGTTCATGTGCCCGTACATCCCGCTTGGGATGACCTTCCCCGCGCGGGCTCGCAGGGCGGCGTCAAGGGGCAGTTCGATCTGTTGTGGTGCTGTGATGGTCATCCCTGGCTCACTTCCTCGTCTGTGCTGTCCTCACAGTTTTTATGACACGCGTCCGAAATAAGTTTCTGCCCTGTTACAAGCGAGTAAATTAACTCATGCGTCCAAAAACCGGGGACTCGCCGATGGGTTCCCGCAGTCGACTGGGGCGAACGAGGAAGAGACACAACACATGCCGAAGATTGTCGACCACGAGGAACGGCGCGCTGAGGTGCTCGAGGCCACCTGGCGGGTGATCGCGACCCGCGGACTTGACGCGGCCACGGTGCGCCAGATCGCGAAGGAAGCCGGCGTTTCGAGCGGCGTGCTCGCCCACTATTTCGCAGACAAGGACGACATCCTCGTTCAGGCCCACCGCCTGGCCTATGACCGGGTCTTCCGCCGCGTCGAGGAGAAGATCGGCCGGTCAACCGGGATCGAGGCACTCAGGGCCACGCTGTATGAGACGCTGCCGATGGACGAGAACCGGCGGATCGAGGCCGTCATCGACATCAGCTACATCGGCAGGGCACTCAACGATCCCCGCCTCAAGCTGGTCCGGCAGGAGTCCGCGCAGGTCGCTCGGGACTGGTGGCTCGGGGTGCTGACGTCGACCGCGGCGGGCGGGCACCTGGCCGTCGACACGAATCTCGGACTGCTCGTCGACCAGATCCTGGTGTTCATCGACGGGATCTCGCTGCAGTCGGTACTGTTCCCCGACCTGATGACTCCGGAGCTTCAGAAGCAGCTCGCCGACGACCTGATTGCCCGCATCCGGGCCTGAGCCCACGCGGCAAGACGCTAGGCTCGCTTTATATTGGACGCTCGTCCGATAATAATGCGACCGAACGGAGCGCCCCATGCCGCCGACCCGACCCCCCAGGATCACTCTCAATACCGGGGCGACGACCCCGCAACTCGGTTTCGGCGTCTTCGCGATGGACGACGAGGCGACCGCTCGTGCGGTCGAAGCGGCCATCGCCGCCGGGTACCGCTCGATCGACACGGCCGCCGTCTATCTCAACGAGCGCGGCGTCGGTATCGGCATCCGCCGGAGCGGTATTCCCCGCGGGGAGCTCTTCGTCACGACGAAACTCTGGAACACGCACCACCTGACCGCGGGCGAGGAAGCCAGGAACAGCCTCGATCGCCTCGGACTCGACTACGTCGACCTGTACCTGGTGCACTGGCCGGTGTCCTCCGCCGGAACGCACCTGCGGGCCTGGGACGGCCTCGAAGACGTCAACCGCTCCGGTGCCGCGCGGTCGATCGGCGTCTCCAACTTCTCGCGGGAGCAGGTCGAGGAGGTGATCGCGCTCGGCGGGACGGTCCCGAGCGTGAACCAGATCGAACTGCACCCCCTGCACTCACAGCCGGAGCTGCGCGCCTTCCACGCCGAGCGAGGCATCGTGACCCAGGCCTGGTCGCCGCTCGGCCGCGGCCTCGCCCTCGGCACATCCGAGATCGCCTCGATCGCGCGGGCGCACGGGGTCACGGAGGCGCAGGCGATCCTGCGCTGGCACCTGCAGCTCGGTACCGTTCCCCTGCCCAAGTCGGCGTCCGCCAGCCGGATCAGGGAGAACATCGACATCCTCAGCTTCGAACTCGACGCAGAAGACATGGCGACCATCGACTCTCTCTCGGTCGGCCGTCGCGTCGACGAGTCGTACTACGAGTGGGCATGACCGCGTCCGCGCACCCGGGCGAACTGCTCAGCCGGGGTCACCGCCTGCGGTACGTGTTCATCCTCGGCGCCCTGACCGCGCTCGGGCCGTTCACGATCGACCTGTACCTGCCCGCCTTCCCCGCGGTCGCGGCGGCACTGCACACCTCCGAGTCGGCCGTGCAGATCACCCTCGCGGCCACGACCATCGGCCTCGCCGTCGGCCAGCTCGTTGTCGGCCCCTGGAGCGACGTCATCGGTCGGCGCCGGCCGCTCATCGTCGCGACCCTCGTCCACGTCCTCGCGTCTCTTGCCTGCGCGTTCGCCCCGAACGTCGAGGCGCTGACGGCCTTCCGGTTCCTGATGGGTGCGGCGGCGGCGGCCGGCGGCGTCGTGTCGCTCGCGCTCGTGCGTGACCTCTTCTCCGGAATCCCGATGCTCAGGATGCTGTCCCGGCTCGGCATGGTCAACGGGCTCGCCCCGATCGTCGCGCCGATCCTGGGTTCGCAGTTGCTGCAGTGGATCGACTGGCGGGGCATTTTTGTGGTGCTCGCCGCATACGGTGCGGTGATCGCCCTCGCTTCGGTGATCGGCATCCGGGAAACCCTGCCGATCGAGAACCGGATCCAGTCGGGCATCCGTGCGCTGCCGGGTCGGATGGGCAGGCTGCTCCGGGACCGCCGCTACCTCGGACTCGCCCTGGTCGGCGGTTTCGTCTGGGGAGGCGAGTTCGCCTACCTCGCCGGTTCACCGTTTCTGTTCCAGGGCGTCTACGCGTTCTCGGTCGCGCAGTACGGGCTGTTGTTCTCGGTGAACGCCCTCGGCTTCGTGCTCGGCACCCAGCTCGGGGCGCGCCTTGCCGGCAGGCTGGCCCCGCAGTGGCTACTGGCCCTCAGCACGACCGTGCTCGTGGTGTCCGCCCTGGTGATCTGCACCGCAGCCGTCTGGGGCTGGGGGCTTCCGCTCGTCGTCATCCCGCTCTGGTTCTCGATCATGGCCGTGGGGGTCTGCATTCCCTGCGTGCAGGGCCTCGCCCTCGCACCCCACGGGGCGGAGTCCGGACTCGCGGCGTCGCTGCTCGGCGCGATGAACTTCACCGTCGCGGGAATCGTCACTCCGCTGGTCGGGGTGTTCATCACCGGTGACGCACTCGGAATGGGAGCGGTCATGCTCGCCTGCGCCGGCTTCGCGAGCGCGGCCCTGTGGTGGCTCGTGCGGCCGCGATCTGTGCCGGCCCTCGCCCGCTGACCCATTCAACGGAGTTCGGCAGGGCGGGTTCAGGCGACTGCGTTAAGATTCACGGGTGTCCCCCGCAGCCTCCCGCCTCCGCATCGCCCTCGTCTCCCTGCACACCTCGCCGGGTGACGAGCCTGGATCCGGGGACGCCGGCGGCATGAACGTCGTGGTGCGCCAGCAGGCGGAGGCCATGGCCGCTGCCGGCCACACCGTCGACATCGTGACCCGCCGGTCCTCGGCCACACTTCCCGACGCCGTCGTCCTCGCACCGCGCCTCACCCTCCGCTTCCTTCAGGCCGGGCCGGCGAAACCCATCAGCAAGGGGGCGCACGAGGCGGTCATCGACGAATTCCGGGTCGGCCTGGCCGCCCTCGGCGACTACGACGTGATCCACTCGCACCACTGGTTCTCCGGCATGGCCGCGCTCCCGCTCGCCCAGGGCCGCGGCATCCCGCACGTGCAGAGCTTCCACAGCATCGCCGCAGACCCCTCGACGCCGCTCTCGGCCGGCGAACGGCCGGAGTCACCGGGGCGGATGCGCGGCGAAGCCTGGCTCGCCCGCGAATCCGACGCCCTCGTCGCGATCAGCAACGCCGAGGCCGACACGATCGTGACCAGGCTCGGCGGCTCGCCCGAGCGGATCTTCGTCGTCTCCCCCGGGGTCGACGCCGAGCTCTTCCACCCGGCGCCGGGCATCCGCACTGCCGAGCAGGACCCCGGCTACGCGATCGTCGCCGCCCGCCTGCAGCCGCTCAAGGGACTCGACCTCGCGGTCGAGGCGATAGCGGCGGTCCCTGCGGCACTCCGGCCGGAGCTCATCATCGCGGGCGACGCCTCCGGCGACTTCGACGGCTATATCGATGGCCTCCGTGACCTCGCCGAACGGAACGGGATCGCCGACACCGTACGATTCCTCGGCCCGCAGACCCGCGCCGATCTCGCGGCGCTGTTCCGCGACGCCAGGGTCGTGTTGATCCCCTCCCACTCGGAGACTTTCGGTCTGGTCGCCCTCGAGGCGGCAGCGAGCGGAGTGCCCGTCGTCGCCTCCGCGTCAGGGGGCCTCCGCGAAGCCGTGCTCGACGGCGACACCGGGATCGTGCTCGGCTCCCGCGACCCGCAGGCCTGGGGCGCGGCGATCACGACCCTGCTCGGCGATCCCGACCTCGCCCGCCGGCTGTCCGTCGACGCCCGCGCCCGCGCCGAACGCCTCGACTGGCCGCGCAGCGCGCGGGGTCTTCTGGACGTGTACCGGGGCTTGCTCGAGCCGTGCTCCGCGGACGAGTACGACGACCGACGCGGGCTGCGGATCGCGTGAGCATCCTCGACGGCCTCCCGGTCGTCCTGCTCGTGCACGCGCACCCCGACGACGAAACCCTCACCACCGGAGCCCTCGCAGCAGAACTCGTCGCGCGCGGCACCCGGGTGTCGCTCCTGACCGCCTCCCGTGGCGAGCGCGGCGAAGTCGTCGCCGGGCCGCTGTCCGGGCTCGAGGGCACCGCGGCGCTCGCACGCGTTCGCGAAGACGAGCTGAACAGAGCCACCCAGGTCCTCGGGATCGCCGACCGGTTCTGGCTCGGCCAGGCTCCCGCGCGCGCCGAAGGACGGCCGCCGCGCCGCTACCGTGACTCGGGCATGAGCTGGATCCGGGAGGGACTCGCCGGTCCGGCCGCGGACGCCGACGCCGATGCCCTCTATGTCGCTCCCCTCGACGAGGTCACGGCCGATGTCGTGGCGCTCATCGGGCACGTGCGGCCCGCCCTCGTGATCAGCTACGACCACGGCGGCGGTTACGGCCACCCCGACCACGTGCGCATGCACGAGGCGGCCCGTGCGGCATGCCTCGCCGGGCAGACCCCCTTCGCCGAGATCGTGCTCGAACCGGCAGCGGATGCCGAATGGCTCGACCTCGAGGCCCGTCGCGCCGTGACGACGGCCGCCCTGCGCTGCTACCGGAGCCAGCTCACGGTCACCGGCGACGGCCTGCATCTTGTGCATTCCGGTGGCCAGCATGAGGCGATCACGACGTCGATCGGGTTGCGCGCCCGCTGAGATGTCGATTCGGGGCGTGCTCGCTCGTCATTGTGGTGTCAGTATCACAACGACGAAGGGAAGTCTGATGCGTTACTCATTGCTCGTGATCAGTAAGGAAGCCGAAGACGCCAACATCAGCGACGAGATGATGGAATGGGGACGCGCGGCCTTCGATGCCTATGGGAAGTCGCTCGACGCCGCAGGGGTACTCATCTCGGCCGACATCCTGCAGCCCGTGTCCGCGTCGACGACCGTCACCGTGCGCGACAGCGCGCTCCGGGTGCAGGACGGCCCGTTCGCGGACACCAAGGAGCGCCTCAACGGCACCTTCGTGATCGAGGTGCCAGACCTCGATGCGGCAATCGCATGGGCCGAACAGTGCCCCGCCGCCCAGTACGGGGCTGTCGAGATCCGTCCGTCGGCAATCATCTTCCGGGACGGAGCATGGCGCGGCCAGGAATGACCGCAGCGGGCCCGCACGACGCAGCCGCCGCGGGCGCAGCCACGGACGCAGCCAGGGACACGGCCAGGGCGCGGGCGGAATCCGTCGCCCGGGAGTCCTACGGCCGGCTGCTCGCGCTGCTCGCGGCGCCGGGCGGCGACATCCCGACCGCCGAAGATGCCCTCGCGGATGCCTTCCTCGAGGCGCTGACCCGGTGGCCGGCGGCCGGCATTCCCGGCAACCCCGAGGGGTGGCTGCTCACGGTGGCGCGCAATCGTCTCCGCGACCGCTGGAAGTCCACCGCCGTGCGCCGGACCGTGCCGCTCGACCCGACCGTGCTGTTCGGACTCTCTGGGTCGCTCGATCCGCCCGCACCGCTCTCGCTCGACGACGTCGACCCCGATGAGATCCCCGACAAGCGCCTCGAACTGCTTTTCGTCTGCGCGCACCCGGCGATTGATCCCGGTATTCGCACGCCCCTGATGCTGCAGACGGTGCTCGGTTTCGACGCGGCCCGGATCGCGGTGGCCTTCTCGCTGCCCGAATCCACGATGGCGCAGCGCCTCGTGCGCGCGAAGCGGCGGATTCGGGACGCGCGGATCCCCTTCACCGTGCCGGGGCTGAGCGAACTCTCCGGGCGGCTCTCCGCGGTGCTCGAGGCGATCTACGGCGCCTATGCGATCGACTGGCAGGGTGTAGCCGGGCCGAGTGTGCGTGAGTCGCTTGCGGCGGAGTCGCTGTACCTCGCGACCGTGCTCGCGGCCCTGCTTCCGCGCGAGCCCGAGGTGCTCGGCCTTGCCGCGCTGCTGTCGTTCTCGCTGTCCCGGGCACCGGCACGCGCCGCACCGGACGGATCAACGATCGCCCTCGACGACCAGGATCCGGCCAGGTGGGATCGCGAGCTGATCCGGCAGGGGGAAATGCTGCTCCGGCGGGCCCACGGTTTCGACCGGATCGGACGATTCCAGGTGGAGGCGGCCATCGAGTCGGTGCACTGCGACCGGGCTCGCTCGGGCGAGACCGACCGGCCGGCGCTTCTGGCCCTCTACGGCGCGCTCGTGCGGATCGCGCCCACCCTCGGCGCCCGGGTGGCGCTCGCGGCGACCGTCGGCGCGGTCGAGGGATCAGCGGCCGGACTGGCCGCTCTCGATTCCGTCGCCGTGCTGCCGGGCGCCGATCGTTTCCAACCGGCCTGGGCGACCCGCGCACACCTGCTCGCCCAGGCCGGCCGGGTGAGGGATGCCCGGGTCGCCTACCAACGGGCGATCGCGCTGTGCGCCGACGCCGGCATCCGTTCGCGCCTGCAGGAGCAGTGCGCGCTGATCGGCGCGGCCTGATCGGCAGGGGCTGATCGGCACGGGCTGACGGCTCGGCTCAGGCCGATTCCGGCTCGGGCTCTGGCTCACGGACGGGGTGCATGAACGGTTCAAGGGCCGAGAGCGTGCGGTCCATCGCCGTGCCGAGCCGGGCGACCTGCCCCGCGGTGATCGGCTCCTGCCGCGTCGCCGCCACCTCGATCTCGGCGCAGACGGCGGCGAGGGCGCTCGCGCCGACCGTCGCGCTGCTCCCGCGGAGGCGGTGCGCCAGCTCCACCACGTGCTCGTGGTCGAGGGCTTCGATCCCGGCGCTGATCGCGCGCAGCCTGCTCTCGCCCTGGCCGGCGAAGCTCCGGAGCAGCCAGCCCTTGGTTTCCGCGCCGACGTCGTCGAGATAGCCGAGGACTTCGTAGTCGATCACGGCATCGTCAGGACGGGAAGCGATGGGGGCTGCATCCGGGCAGTCGCCGAGAACGGTTCCCGCCCCCGTCACCGTTGCCAGCGTCTCCGCGAGTTCGGCCGGCCGGATCGGCTTGGTGAGGTAGAGGTCCATGCCCGCCTCGAGGCACGCCTGCCTCGCCTCCGTGGTCGCACTCGCGGTGAGAGCGATGATCACGGGCTGGCGGATGCTGTCACCGAGACCCCGGATCCGGCGCGCGGCCTCGAGGCCGTCCATGACGGGCATGTGCACGTCCATCAGCACGACGTCGTACGCGACGGCTCCGACGGCCTGCACGGCCTCGAGCCCGTCGCTCACGGTGTCGACGCGGTGGCCGCCGCGCGCGAGCATCAACTGAGCGACCTTCTGGTTGATGACGTTGTCCTCGGCGAGCAGGATGCGCAGCCCCGGGGTGGGGGGAATCGGCGAGGATCGACCGGGCAGAGTGGACGGGTCTGCCGGCCCGGACCCCGGGCGTTCCCGCCCGGCACTCTCGTGGGTCGCGGCGTCATCCCGGCGTCGGCGCTCGGGGCGACCGCTGCTCAGCCAGTCGACGCCGGTCGCCGCTCGCCGCTCCGGGCGAGCGGCGAGCGGCCAGGCGATGGTGAATGCGAAGGTGGAGCCGACCCCGACGGTACTCGTCACCTCGATCCGGCCCCCCATGATCTCGACCAGGGCCTGACTGATCGCCA
>NZ_SOFK01000012.1:0-61334 GCF_004402675.1 Cryobacterium sp. MDB2-A-1
CTTCGACTAGAGAATCGGAAGAGGTCAGGCCGTACCAACTACCCAGAACAAGGGGTACCGACTACGTGGACTGGAAGTACCAACAAGGGCTACTCGCCATCCCAGGCGCCCAATACGCGGCGGACCTACGCTTCGGCGATGCGTGGGTTTGCCACTTGGTGCCAAGCCAACGACCAGCCCTCGCTACCGTCAAATCCCGCGGTTTGCGCGGCGTTCCTCGTCGAGCTCGCCGAGACGAAGTCGATGTCTACCATCACTGTCGCGGTCGCGGCAATCCGGGATGCTCACTTGGCTGGCGGGCATAGAGACCCGACCGGATCCCGCGGCGTGAAGACAGTGATGTCCGGATTACGGCGCAGGCTCGGGACCGCACCACTCCACCAGTCGAGGGCCTTCGATGTGCCCGAGCTCAAGCGGATTCTCGCCTTTGACCGAGCCACCCCCGCAGGCAAGCGGGACGCTGCGCTCATCCTCCTGGCCTTCGCTTCTGCGATGCGGCGCAGTGAGCTCGCGGCCCTAACCCGCGCCGACTTGGCGCTCTCGGCCGAGGGGATCCGCATCACCATTCGCCGCTCGAAAGCAGATCAGGATGGTGCCGGCGCGGTCATCGGCGTGCCGGCTGGGCACCACATGGCGACGGACCCGCTGCGGGCGATGCGGCAATGGCTTAGCGTGCGCAGCGGGTCGAAGAGTGACCTCGTCTTCGCCCGAGTGAGCCGGACCGGGGTGGTACTGGCGGGCGGGTTGACGGGGCAAAGTGTCAATGTCATTCTGCAAAATAGAGCGGCTGCTGCGAGGGTGGAGCTCGACGGGGTGTCGGCCCATTCCCTGAGAGCCAGCCACATCACGGAGGCGAGCCGCGCCGGCGTTCCTCTTGAGCAGATCATGCGGACTTCCCGCCACGCCTCAGTGGCCGTGGCCCTGGGATATATTCGGTCGGCGGGAGTGATTCAGGACTCCTCAGCTGGAGCGCTGGGACTCTGAGTCACGGTGGCCGCGAGATAGTGGGGCGGTCCTCGGTGGTGAGCCATGGCTCCTCGCCAGTCAGAGCGACGGGTTCGTCACCGTCGGGCACGGGCAGGCTGGCGAGGGGCCTCATGGCGGTGAGTTTACTCCGGCTCGGCGACCCGTTCGATGCGGCGAACCGTCGAGGTGACGTGCCAGAAGAACTCCACCGTTGGGTCATCGGAGTGCATTGTCCAGCGACCGGAGGCGCCGACCTGACATTCCTCGAGGCTTCGTAGCGGCCGCGGTCGGTCATTGAAAGTCGCGGGGCGTCCCGGGCCCGGGACGCGCTGGGCGGTCATGGCGTCGAGGTCGATGAGGTGCGAACTTCCCTGGGTCCAGACGCGCCAGCGGGCGCCTTCGGTGCCGGTCAGCTCGGTGACTTCTTCCTGCTGGTCCATAGTGACCTCCTCTGGGCCAACGGCCCTCGCCTTTCTCTATGCGCAGTGCGCGCAAAAGGCCCGGTGACTCGAGGGTCACCGGGACTCTTATGCCCCTAGTCGTGCAGCGATTGCCGCCGCTCGGCTTCCTCACCAGACACCGGCAGGCTGGCCGGTATTGCCTCAAGGTCGGCGCTTAGGCCGGCGAGGACAGCCTCGACGCGAGCGGTCAGGCCGAGCGGCCCGACGGGCGATGCGGTGGAGGAGAAGTCCATCTCGAGGTCGAACACTCCGTCGCCTTCCGGCAGGTCGGTGGCCTCCAGCCAAACTGTCGCCAGCCGGCCGCCCCGGCTTGACGCGAACGTGGCTTCCAGCCCGAGGAGTTCGGCCTGCTGGGCGACGACCGCGTGCAAGCATTCGAGCGCGTCTACACCCCAGGTGGTGTCCTCGGCGGCCAGCATGATGGTGATTCTCCAGGGCGGGCACCGCTGCCCCAGAGTGTCCTCCCCGGCATGCCCGGCGAGCGATACGACGCGACGAAACGCGTGCGCCCTTGGCGACCGTCGAGGTGCGATTCCGCTCCGATAGAGCTCTCACGGTCGTGGCGCTGGCGGCAGTGGCCGGGCGAGCTGAGCGATCCCTGCAGGGCGCAGCTCTCCAACATTATGTGCGATTCCCTGGCGGTTGGGATTACCGGAGCGTAGTCGCGTCGGTAATTGGTTGGGCAGCTTCGCGAGATTGTGAATGGATGCGATTGACCGAAGGGCTGCACCCGAAACGCGGTGAGTGCTCCGTCAGCATCATGTTCCGTGGTGTGGTTGTCGGCCACCCGCTGGCTTGCTCAGACGACGGCTATGCGGAGTCATCGACGCGAATTTGGACTTCGTTCTTGCGGTGAAAGCACGAGGATATCTTGGAAAATGAAACGTCACCGGGACCGAAATAGACCCATGAGCATTCGACGAATTTCACGCGAATTTCCGATTCAAAGTGACCCCATTACCGCCCATCCTGCGGCGGCCCAAGCTTGCACTCCACCCTGATGCTTTTGGGCGCTGCCGTGAAGCGACTCTGCGAGTTCGGGTCCCCGTCGGTGGCGCCGTGTGAGGAGGTCGTCAGTCTGCGTCCTCCGCATTGGGCTCCGGGCCAGGCTCCGCTTGATGGCTGCAACCCGGTGCCCGCTCGTCGATTTGATCCGAGCGCCCGCCATGGCCGAGATTCGCGTCCATGTGGCCGACAGACCCTCGTCGCAGCGTTCACGAATTGTCGTGGGGCGGCGGTGCCTGTCGGCTCCCAGATAGCTACCCGGCCGCTCCTCAGGCCACGTGGGAAATTCGGAGTAAGAGGCGCGGGTGGTGCCGGGGAAGCGAAGCTCGACGGAGCCAATTAACGAGCGGATCTCAGCGAGGGGGTGGATCAAGAAGTCAATGTGCTCCGACGAGTGTGCGGCGGCGAAAGCCGGCAAGCGTTCGCCAATCCACAGCGTCTGGGTGCCGACCGTACCGGTAACTCCCAGACGTGTCGGGCCGGCGCGCGGCGCCACGATGCCACCTGCCCGTGTGCAGCGTGTCCGCACGGTTGCCGGCGGCGCTGGGCCGCTCATAATATGGGCCTATTCTCGGTTCAGATTCGCCAGTGTCTTCAAGATTTGGTTGACGGCGGCTACCGCCAGCACCAAGAGCGGCGGGCGGGAAGACCCGCTGCCCGGGACGCTGAGGAGCTTTGCCTCCTTGCCGCCCATCGCAGGCGTGCCGTGCAGGGCGGTGAACGCCGCGAGCGAACCCACTCCGGTCAAGAGGGCGACCCCCCGCTCGAAGGAAGCGGTGCAGAGGACACGTGAGTTCGGTGCCGGCGGTGCGCGGCGACACCGCCGGGCGTGGCTTCGATTTCGATTTGTGGTGACGTGGTGTCTTGCATGATTCGTTGTCCTCTCGAGGACTGGTTGCCGCGCAGGGTGAAGGCGGCCGCCGACGATGCCAGCCGCCTGTGACGCTAGAGGGAGCGGTCCATCCAGACCTTGACAAATCCGGTCCGTTCGATGAGATCGGCGGCGACCGCTGCGACCGCGGCGGCGTCGATACCCATGACGATGTGCTCGTCGAGCTGCTCGGCGATGAGCAGGACTCCATCTCGCTGCCGGCCGCGCACCTCGATGTCGCCGACGAGCCCGGTGACGGTGCGGAGCGCCTCGGCGAACGCGTCGGATACGGTGGCGGTGCCCAGCTTGACGGCGGCGCGCTCAAGCTGGGCGGTGTGCTCGTCGTCGTAGTCCAGCGTCGTGTTCGTAGTGACCTTGGCGACCAGGACGATTCCGTAGAGGGGGGAGCTCGTGATGCGGGCCTTGATAGTGATGGGGCTGTACATTGCGTGTCCTCTCTGGACAGTTAGGGGTGGTGCGGGGCGGCCAGCGGGTGTGCTGGCCGCCTTCAGTAGTTACCCTGCAGCGGGTTAAAAGTTCTTGAAGAACTGGGCGTTGGCGGGGGCTTCCGGGTTGAGCTTGAAGCCGGCCCAGTACCAGACACCCGCGTTCTTGTGTGCGGGTTCCATGCGGTCGATGACACCGCGTTCGCCGAGTGCCCCGACGAGGGCGCGCTGCGACCAGGGGCGGATGCCGGACTCGACGCAGAACGCTGTGAAGGCTCGGTAGGTGATGGCACGGTTGGCGTTGGCCGTCGGCTCCACGATGCAGTATTCCTCGAGGAACTGGCCGAGCGTGTCTCCCGACTTGCGGTACGCGGCGGTGAGGCGCTCGACGGCCGCCGCGGTGCCCAGGCCGTGCTCGCGGAAAGCGAGCGCACCACGGACGAGCCAGGCCAGGATGCCTTCGGCTTCCAGCTGGAGCGTGTCGGGCAGATTGACGTCCTTGGCCTCCTCTGTCACCTGGTTGTCGAACGGGACCGCTTTGATTCGGCGCCATGAACCGCGGTCCTGCTCGGTCACGCGGGGCAAGTGATTCGTGATGAACACCGGGGTGTGCGACGGCCGGAAACTGAACCGGTCCTTGAACAGTTTCCGCGCGGAGATCGCGTCCTTCGATGCGATGCGTTTGAGGGCCGCGGAGTCCAACTGCTGCCCCGCATTGCTCTCCTGCATGATGGCGAGCCGCTTGCCGTGGAGCTCAGCGAGCTGCTCGTCCGACGGGTGGCCGAGCAGGATATCGGGGCTCAGCGGGACGACGAAGTCATTGCCCATGGCGAAGGAGATCGCGTCGATGAAGACACCCTTGCCGTTCTGCCCGGCCCCGGTGCAGAAGATGGCGAACTCATCGCGGACGTCACCGAAGAGGGCGCTCCCGAACGCGCGCTGGACATAGGCGATGAGCTCGGCGTCCTGACCGAACGTCTCCCCGAGGAACTGCTCCCAGCGGGGTGCCTTGGCCGTGGGGGAGTAACTGGTCCCGGACCGCTTTGTCTGGAGCAGACGGCGGTCGTGAGGCTTGAGATTGCCAGTGAGGAGGTCCACCATCCCGTTGGCTACGTTCAGCACGTTCGGCTCGAGGTCGAAGTCGAGTTCATTGACCGCGAGGTCTGGGTGTGTAGCACCAACCTTGAGCGCCGCTTCCAGGGCCCGGACGCCGCGGCCCGCCTTGTAGCTCTCCTGGTTATCGGTGTCACGCTCGGTGAGCGCCATGGCGCGACGGAGCAGCGGGGCGGTTGCCCGGCGGTCCCAAATGCTGCCGTTCCAGCGCATCCATTCCTTTCCGTCGATGTTCCAGACGGCGTCCTTCTCGGCGAGGCATTCGGCGGCGAAACGGTCGCCGCGGCCCACGTCGTCCGCAGAGTAGTAGCGGGTGAGTGCTTCGGCCTGCGCCGGGTTCAGAGTCCGCTCGTTGAGGAGCTCGGTGAGCGGGGCGGGTGCACCACCGGCGCGGGCGGCGGCCAGGAAGTCGTCGATGCCGCGCTTCGGGTCGGCTTCGGTGGCGGGGACACAGACCATGCTGACGCTGGCGCCCTGAGCGGTGAGCAGCGCGGCCGTGGTCGCGAGTGCCCGCTTGATCATGCGGTTGGTTGCCCAGTCAGCATCGAACGCCATGTAGACGGTGCGGCCCGCCCACGGGATGAGGCCTAGGGTCTCGGCGACCAGCACCGGGTTGTCGCTCGGGTTCTCGGGGGAGCCGGCGGCGCGGTACCCCATGGTGACACCGGTCAGGGCAATGGGGACGAGCTTGACTCCGGTGCGCAGCGCCTCGGAGAGAACCGCGTCGGCCTTGGGGATTCCCTCGGTCAGCAGCACCGGGACCGTAGTGTCGTCGACCCAGCCCGCGGCGAGCGGGTGGATATCGGCGGGCAGCATGTAGTCCTCGGAGCCGCGCCGGGTGGGCTGACCGTTGGCCCCGGGGAGTGCAGCCTCCCAGGACTCGAACGCCGGGACCTCGAACTTGATTGACGTGAACTTAGTCACGTGCTTTTTGTTGACCGGGACCTCGATACCGTCGGCGTCGAGCTTGACGGGGTTGGCCTTCTTGGTGGCCTCCAAGTCGATGACACGGCGCGGGCTATCCAGGCGGACCTGGACGTTAGCGTACAGGTCACGGCCCGCGTAGAGCGGGATGACGAGGGCGCGAACATAGCGGCCGGTCTCGGGGTCGGCCTCGCAGAATGCCTCGTTCTGGAGACGCGACCAACCGAACTCCTGGATGGGGCCGGTCGTGGGTGAATCCTCCGGCAGCGGGAGCGGAGTGCAGGAGAAGTACCCGCGGGCCTGGGCGACCAGAGGGGACACGCCGCGGGTGGCGAGGTAGGCCGCGTGCTTCGCGTCGAGCTCTGGTGCGGCCGAGCCGGCGTCGAGCATGGTGACGTCGATGGGCTCGGTACTGGGCCGGATGATGACCGGTGTTGAAGTGGTTACGGTGGCGCTCATTGTTTGGTTCCTAACCAAGGGGGCCGCGTGATGCGGCGCTTTAGGCCAGGGAGGGAATCCTCCATGACAGCCTCGGTGCTGTGTATGTATGTCAGTTAGGTGCGGCGATGTTTGGTGCGGTGCAGTTTGTTCCTCACCTTTCAGATGCGCGAGCGGGGCAAGACTGGGGCAATCCGAAACAATTCTTTTTGTGCCCGATTCGGTGGGCCCCTTCCACCTGCGAATATCCGGGCGGGATGGCGTCAGATGGTCTGTGAACGGTGTTGCTGATCTAGGTCATGACGGATCGAATTGATAAGCGCAAGGAACCGAGGATGCCCGCTCAGATTCGGGCCGCGGAAGCGTTCAAGGAATCCACCGGGGCAACCTCAGGTGCCTCCACAGGAAGCCGTCTATCCCAAGAGTTGACGGGCGGTGCGCGACCCGTGGGCAGATGGGCAAAGGAGTCCAAAAATCGTTCTCTGCACGCAGTTTGTCTGGGGCCTCGTGCCGTGCTCTTTCGGCAATCCAGGAACAAAAGGACAAAAGGAACGCTTTCGGGCGGATCCATAAGTCCAAAGAAGCGAGGTGTGTTTCTAATAGCTGTATGAGAAGTTCTCGTAAAATGTTCCTTCCATTCCTTTGTTCCTCGAGACCCCGGAAAGACGGAGGAGTTGGCCCTCATCGGGCCGAAAATGTTCCTCGAAACCTCCCCAAATTTGGAAACTTGTTCCCCAAATCTTCCCGGTCGACCGCATAGGTGCCCCGCGGGTCCATCTCAACCGGCCGGGCGAGCTCCCAGCGCCCTGCCACGGTCCGTGGAAGTCGCCGACAGACGCCCTATGGATCGTTTCCGGGACGGTTTTGGCGGACATCCCCCGAACATTTCCGCCGCGATGCCGCGCCGGTCGCTCACCTCACGGTCCTGTGACGAGCCGCGGGATGGCGGCTGCGACCTCGGTGCGCGGAAGAGGCCCGGTCGGACGGCTTTGCGCAGGCTAGATAATCCGGGGTCTAACCCTCGAGATGTTGGTTATCGCCGAAAGAGGGCCGTCAGTACGGTGGCCGCGGCTCTCCTTGCATGCGTACGACGGATCCCCCGCCGGTATTCCCGGACCGCTTCCTAGCTCTCGTGAGGCCCGACGATCCATGAACACCATCGTGGAGGGCAACAATCACACCTGCGGCAGCGGGCTGAGCACGCCCGCTGACGTCCCGTATAACCTCGTGGCCGGCACAGGAATCGGGCCTGCCTCGGCCTTGGCCACTGCACTCACCCGGAACTAGCAACGTTTCAGCATCATCCTTGGCCCCCGGTTCCTCGCCAGCGGCGACCCGGCGTGATCGGCACGCCCACCGAAGCACAACAAGGGGTGATGAAACTAGCCCACTAAACCCGCCGTGACCCTGTGACTTCGAGAAATTGCGCTTGGCTTGGCGATACGAAGATGCCAGTACAACGACAGGAGTCATCGGCAGTTGGGCTTCTAAAAGGCGCCCCTAGTTCCGGCCATCAAGTGCCACAACGGTGTCATACAGGCCATAGCGGCGAAGCTCCACGTGCGAGTCGATTCCAGTGTACGAAAGGGATGCATCCTCGTAACGACGGAAGGCGAAGACGGCCTGATTCATGTGAGCCGAATTGAATACACCGAGCGACACGAGCAAGTCAAAGTCCTCGACCGTGAGTCCGGTAACCGCTTTGAAGAGTTCCGGCTCAAGCTTGGTGATGACATCGTGAAGTGTGTTCTCCCGAAAATCGGTGAGATACATAAAAGCGGGAATGCGGGTTGCGAACTTGATCAGCTTTTCCTGGATCTGCTTTCGCTTCGACTTGTATTCCTTCTCCTCTGCCGAGAGCTCCTTCTTCTCCGAGGTGGTCATGCCGTCGCCCGCCGCCTTCTTGGTATTTTTGACCGCTTCCGACTTATTGACGACGGTTTCAAAGATTGACGAGCCAAGGGCGCGGAATCCCTCAATGTTCATCACGGCATCCATGGCGGCCTGCGATCCCATGATCCTACGCAAGGTGTCATTGTCGACGTTCACGAGGATCGCAGACTCCCATTTACGGGCTAGCAAAGTTGCCGAGGTCCCGGCCATCACAATGTCGAGGATGCCAGCTGCGTCGACCTGGGTCATGTTCGACCCGTCGTATGCCAGCACAGGGAGGAAATTAACAAGTTCCTCTATGGCTCGTTCAGGATTTGGTGTCTCCGGGGAGAGCCCCGCTCCATATTCTGCAATCTGCTTAAGCGCCCGCGTCGGTGCAAAGTCAAACACGAAACATACAGGCTTCAAGATCTGTTCGGATTTTGGATCGTCGCCGTTAGGGTTCTGAATCGTCCATGGCGATTGCACTCGGAAGGCAGCCTGAAAGTAAGTTTCGGGCGACTTAAGGTTGCGCAGCATGAGTATCGACGACCAAGGCGGCACCGTGACACCAGTAGTGAGTTTTCCGACGGTCAGAGTGATGGTCTTCGTGTCGTAGCCGTTGCCAATCGCTTGGCGCACGGGAGGAAGCGCATCCAGACCATCGCCGATTCCAGGAGCCGATACATTCACGACCGCGTAGTCATGCCAAGACGCGTTTTGAGGCTCAGCCAGCAAATTCGCCATTGCGGCACAGGACGTTACCCTTGGCAGCATCCAAAGCGAGTGCCGAAGGTAGGGAAGCAAACGAGTATCGGAGTAAGGGAAGGGTGGCCGTGTGCCAGCCTTCATAGCGTCGACCTGCGTCGGGAGGTGCGACCCGCGGATGATGTTGAGCCATTTCTGCACGTCGTCTTTGTGAATGAATGCTGCCTCCGATGATGCTCCAGTGGCTTCGAAGAAGGCATTGAGATCGAACTCGTCGAACTCACCCTGGTTCGCTACCGCGACGAGTTCGTCAGGCATTTGGTAAGTGAGGAGCCGCATCTCGGGTAGCGCCGCATACGGATTGCGTTCGGCCGGCCGCTGATCCGCGAACTCGGCCTTCGCGCGTTGTTCGTCGGTATACGTCCAGTTGAAAATCTGCTCTTCGATGAAGCGTCCTGTGGCGAGCGCCTTGAACGGTGTCCCGGAGAGGTAGAGGTATGCACCGGCGCGGATTGGAACAAAGGTATCTTCGGCGCTGCCGAGTTCCTCGATCTCGTGGGCGAAAATCTCGAGGTCGCTGCCAAACTCCAGTTCCAGTTCCCTCTTCCTAGCCGAGTCATCCTCCCCCTCGAAGAGCTCCCTTGCCGCGTCCCGCCAAGCGCCAAAGTGGTATTCGTCGAACACGACTAGGTCCCATGGCAATTCGGTCAGCCACCGGTGTTTGGCCTTAAAATTGCCAGCGCCGTCGCGGCCCAAGAGATCCTGGAAGGAGCCAAAGTACACGAGTGGGCGATCTGGGTCGGCATCGGCTGGATCGGTGCCCGTCTGACGGGAGAGGTACTGCCAGTTATCAAAGTCGACGTGCGACTCGAGATCTGACTTCCACGCATCTTCGACTGCAGGCTTGAACGTGACGACGAGTACGCGCTTCGCCTCCATGGATTTGGCAAGTTGATAGGCGGTGAAAGTTTTGCCGAAACGCATCTTCGCATTCCACAGGAACTCGGGCACTGCGTCGGCGTCTTGTGCCCATATGGAGTCGAAGTAGGCGAGCGTCTTCTCAACAGCATTCGTTTGTTCTGAGCGCATCCTGAAATCATGATGATGGGTCCCGCTGTACTCACGATTTTCGCGTAACTCCTGCACCACGGTGAGTACATCGGCGGCGGTGCAGCGCACCCATTCGCGGCTCGACTCGAACACGACGTTCTCAAAGCCCTTAGCGACGAGTCGCGACCGTACCTCGGTATCAGTGATCGCACTGCCGTCAGCGCGCTCAGCAGACTCATCCACCTCGATTGAGTACTGAACCCTTGCTTGACCTTGGGACTGACGAATACGGTCGTTCACGGGCTGCGTCGTCTGCCCGACCTTGAGACATCCGCGCCACCGCTCAGCAACCTCGGGGCTCGACCATGCATATAGGCGAAGTCGGACGTCGGGCTTCGGCGGGAGAAGATCGTCGATGGACTTAGACATTGAGACTCATCGGTCGGACGATGCTCTCGATGAACGCGACCTCTTCGTCGTTCAGGCCGTACTTCGCATAGAGCTCTTCATCGGTCCACGGTTTGGAGAAGTCCTGCGTGGGAATGAATGCATATGCAGCTCGCGAGATGTCCTGGCCGGAAGCCCTCAACACGATCAGAACCCGGAAGAATCTCGTCGTGACATAGCTCAAGCAATTTCGCGCCTCCGCTTCGGAGTCGAAATCTCCGAGCAGTACGTAGGTTTCAGTGACGACTGATCCTGGCTCTAAGATCCCTGTCAAAGAGAGCACCCGGCGGCGGCCATCCTTGTCCGCCTGCCCGGCATGCTCCGACGAGGACTTTGACGTGAATACCTTCCACCTGTCGATCAGGTGTGTCGCCTCAGTCAGTTCTGATCGCTTGGCCCAACTCCGTCCGCCGCTTTGGAGCACCAGTACGTCATCGATGTTGCTCTTGACTTTTGAACCGCGGAAGAAGGTCCGAAGGCCGAACGGCTTCTGCCCACTGACCTGATCAGCGAACCGGTGTCCTTCAGGCAGCGCGAGACTCGCGGTGGCTGCCCCTGATTCAATTGCCACGATCTTCTTCAGAATCGAGATGCCTTCGTTATGGCGGATGAAGACATCGGCTCCAGGCTCGAGAAGTGGGCGCACGACCTCGCTGGTGCCACCTTTCCGGTGCGAACTAACGAGGCATTCGCCGCGGCTTTCGCGATTCCACAGGAAGTAACACACTCCGCCGGCGACGTCCACTCCGGGAAACACGTCTCTGCTGTCTAGGAAGTCTGCAATCACTCGCACCCGGTCGTCGGACAGCATCTCAGAGCGGAAGGCCGCGAGACCGCGACCGCCAGCGAACCATCGAGATGGAATGACCATGGTAAGGAATCTGGGTTCGAGCGCCTTGGCAGCATCGACGAACTTCTGATAGATCGGCATTGCGCTTGCGCCAGCGCCGCCATCCTCGAGTTGATATGGCGGGTTCCCGATGACTACATCGAATTGCACTTCGGCTCCGAACATTTGCTTGAACTGCGCCTTGATGTCGGTCGCGTGGATGAAGGGGTAGGCGTGTGTTTCGAGGTCTTTAGAGCGGGCATACTCTGATCTCGGAGCGCCGCAGTATGCGCACCTATCGGCCGCCCAGGTGTGCTCGGTGCGTTCGAACCAGATGTTGCCCCAATCGCGGTCGAACGACTGTGCGACGGAGTGCTCACCAGTCGCATCCTTCGAACAATAGACGCTGCGGCGGGCGATCAGGCTCGTGAGTGCCGTGATCCCGATTCCGAAGACCTGCTTGGTGAGGATGTGGTCGACGCGCTCACTTAGATCCGGAATCTCATCCACCAGACCGCGGTTGAGCCGTTCGACGATCTCACGAAGGAAGACGCCTGACTTCGTGAACGGGTCGATGAAGGTAACCGTCGGGTCTGCCCAGATGCTCTTGCCGTCGTTCGTTTCAGCCCAAGCTAGCTCGAGCGTGTCGAGCACCCGGTTCGCGAGAACGGGCGGGGTAAATACCTCGTCGTTGGAAAGACTCGCAATGCACGTGAGTACGTCAGGGTTGTGACCCTTGAGCGTGAATTCTGCCTTCGCCGAGAGGGTGCTCATGCCGCGAGCTTCTGCACGGTCATCGGCGCGAAGGTGGCGACGGGAACGAAGACCTCGTGATCAATAAAGTCTTCCATGAGGGTCCCCTGCGTGGACGATTGCTGCGAGAGCGCGTCATAGCGAAAGTCTCGTCGCTGGAACTTGCCTCGGCCCAGGTAGCTCCACTGGGGGAACGTAATGTGCTCGCCATCGCTAGCGGTCACGGTCAAGGCGTTGCCCTCAATGATGTTGAGCGCGAGCACACGTTCTGCACAGCGCCACCAAGCATCGGCGCGTTCGAGGTTGAGGAAGGTTGCGAAAGTGCTCAACAGCCTCGACCGGCACTCCGCCGCGTTGTCGGGGAGCAACTCGATGCCATAGACGCACATCAGGGCAAGCAATGCGTAGTGACGGCGCTCGAACTCGCTGCTGCCGTAGCGAGTCTGCACGACCGCTAGCTTCCGTTCGAGAATCGGAATAAGGAAGTTACCGGAGCCGCAGGCCGGCTCGAGGAAGCGTGAGTCGATGCGCTCTGTCTCCGACTTGACGAGGTCGAGCATTTCTTGAACCAGCCACGCCGGGGTGAAAACCTCACCATGCTCCGCGACACGTCGCCGTGATTTAACCAGCTTTTCGGGAGGCGTTATGTTTGTTGGCACAGGTACAGATTACAAGTACCGGGCCTGCTCGACCCGGCCAGGAGGCGCGGCCCCGATGCTGAAATCGTGTTTGCCCGGTTGCCACTCCCCGGATTCGCGGCGGAGATATCGATTGTTTTGGTAGCGCTTTCGTTGGAACGTCCGTCAGTGCACCTCGCGAGCGTACCTATCATTTGTCTCGTGGTTAGCCGGACAGAAGCAGGCCAATCCATGCTCACGAGGACACGTCTCCCACAGGCGTGATTTGACCGTGACGCCACTCGAAGAGGAGATATTCAGAGCGATCACTGCATTTAGACGGGACTCAAGAAGCGTGCGTCAGCGGCACCAAATTGAATTAGCGAAACCCTTGAATCACTGTTCAATTGCCGTTGGGTCGAAGAGGTGCGTCCCGGGTCGAAACCTTGGCGTCCAGATAGTCATCTCAGATTGTTTCTTCGGTCCGTTGGCTCGGTCGGATCGGGCAACTAGCCAACCTTTGTCAACGCGATGAAGATCATGGTCGCCGAGTCGTTGTTGTTGCAGGTCTGAAAAATGAGCTCGTGGCCATCTGGGATGGAACCGGTGTTCTCAACCCCAAAGGAGAGTGTTGCGACTATCCCGTCTACTCGCCAGGTTCCGGCGTGTAGGCCAGTGAGAGTGACCGTGGCCCCAGATGTTTGCGGGAAGGCGCTACCGCCGCAGCCCCAGTGTTCCAAGACGACTGGCTTGCCGCCGTACCAGTCGGTGACGTCCACTGCCCCCTTGCACATGTCCACCTCTGCTTGCTTTCCGGTGGTCCATACGTGCCAGGTAGTCTGCGCGACCACGGGGGATCGCGGGGCGGCAAGGCTCGGGCCTGGGCCGATAAGGGTGCGCTGCGTCGCGGCCCCGGATGGTGTTGTTGATGTGTTCGTAGCGGCTTTTCTTGCTGCGGCCTTGGCCGCAGCGGCCTGAACCGCCGCAGTGGCTTTGGCCGCCGCAGCGGCCTGAGCAGCGACCTGTCTATCATGGTCGTCTTGCCACGCGCGGATGGCAACGGTGATGGCTTGGGTAGGCGTCTCGAGGTCCACGTTCACACCTGTGGGGTGGAGCTGTTGAAGGGCAGCTTTACCCGCCTCGTAGGCGGCGGGGCTGTCCTTCGGGGTGGTCAGAATGAGGGTGAGCGCACTCGCGCCGGTGGCCAGCGCCCCTTCGGCATTGGCCACAAGAGGTTCAGCTGCGGCCACGGCGGCGCTGAGGGCGTTGGGAGCGTCGGGGCTCAGGACTTTACCGGCGCTGCTGGCCAGGCTGCCTGTCGCGGTCGTGAGGTCCGCTCGAGCTGCGGTCACCTGGGTGACGGCGGTGGTGCGCGCCGCGAGCACGGTGCTGAGGGCCTCGGAGTACGCCGTCTCAGCGGTCTGCATTTGGGCTGCGGAGGCGATGGCTGCGGTGTCCGTTGCCCAAATGCCTGCGAGGAGGGCCACGATGAGGGCCCCGCCGACGATGGGGAACCGGCGGCGCAACTGCAGTGGTGCGTGCATCTGAGGCTTTCTTCATGCCGGCTCGTGAAGCCTTCGAGGAAGGCTGCCCCGGCCAGAGTCGAATCTGACTGGAGCAGCCATACAGTCCCGGACCCCCCGGAATCCCCACTGTCCGTCGAGATTTGAGTCTCACCGGAACTTGTACGAGCGTACAACACTTTGTGGCGTGGACTTTCGAGGGTGATGGCTAATGTGGAAGGTGGCTACACGCGGATTTTCCCTTCGGCGCCTGTCGTCGTTCAGGGCTCCGGCAATAGGCCGCGTCGTGCTGAGGCTCGGGAAGCGCAGGAGGCACGGTGGCTCGAAATGATTCCCGGTCGGCGGCGATGCGGGACCGGATCCTGGCTGCCGCGGCAATTGATTTCGCCGACCGCGGTTATGCGGGCACCTCGATTGGCCTCATCGCTGAGAGGGCGGCGACCGGCAAGGGCCAGGTCCAGTACCACTTCAGCGCCAAGTCAGATATCGCCCTCGAACTCGTGCGCTCGTCGTTCTCCCGCGCGCCGTTCGCGAACGTGATTGACGATGGCCCTACGGTTCGCGGGATGGAAGCGATAGTGGCCTCGATTCGCGGTGTCGCGGGCGCATTCCGGGACGACGTGAGTGTTCGAGCGGCGGTGCGCCTCGTTCGCGAGTACCACCTCATTCCGGTCGCCCTTCCCACGCCCTATCTTGGCTGGGTCGCGCGCATTGGAATGCTGCTCCGTGAGGCGGAGGCAGCCGGGGAGATTCCGACCGGCCTGGACCATGACCTCGAGGCCTGGCATCTCGTGGCCTACTTTTCCGGCGTGCAGGAGGTCTCCAACCGGCTCACCGACCGCGATGACCTCCCCGAGCGAATTGAAGAAATGCTTGCGCGCGCCCTCCCCGCGCTTGGCGTGGTGCATCCAGAACGATTCCTCTGACCGCCTCGGGTTTTGCTTGACGAGGGTTCCATTGGGAATTCTCTACCTCCTTTCTTGTACGGTCGTACAGTAGGCTCAGTCCCAAAAAGGGGCTTGCAATGGGGGATTCGATTTTCCGCGAGTTTGAGCGCACCGGCAGGCTCGGACTCTCTGCTCAGAGGTTACGAGATCGTTTTAGGGCTCTCCCCAAGACCGCTCGAATCGGCCTGGCCGCCGGCCTCGCCGCCCTGCTCATCACCGGTGCCACCGCCGGCGGGTTCGGCGTCGTCACCGCAGCCAACGCGGCAACGCACGCCAGCGCATTCACCGCCAACACCGAAGCAGTCACGGCCCTGACCGATGCCCGCACCCGGGACGCCGCGGCCAGCAAGACGCTGGTCGACGACCTGGTCGCCGGCACGACCCTGAGCACCAAGGTCACCGCACTGGTGGGAGCCGCAGCCGGCCTCGCCGACCCGGGCGCCCAGGCGGCGCTCGAGGCAGCGCGCAAGAGCCTGGGCGACACGGTAGCGAGCATCGCCGCCGACCGTCACCTGGACCTGGCGACCGGCCTCTCCCTCACGAACGCCATCGCGGCCACAACCGTGACTGGTATCTCAGCGAATGCAGAGACCGACGCGATCACCGCAGCCACGTCGAGCATCACCAAGCTGACCGCAGACACCACCGGTTCCGCCCGGGGCAACGCCTACCTGGCGGCAACCCTCGACAAGGTCACCAAGGCTGTCACCGCCGCGTTCACCCCCGTCGTCAACTCGGTCCCGGCATCCGGCCAGGCCCGCCTGGACGCCACCCCGTCCGCCGGCGCTCCCGAACGCGACGCCCTGACCGCAGCCATCGCCGCAGTCAAGGACGACGGCACCATCCTCGACACCCTCTGGGCCTACACGCAGGCGGCCAGCGCGGCCACCACGTCACACAACGCGGTCGAAGCCCAGAAGGCCGCCGAAGCCGCGGCAGCAGCCGCAGCTCAGGCCGCAGCCGCTCAGGCCGCAGCCGACGCTGCAGCCAAGTCCAGTTCCTCATTCGGCAGCAGCTCCACTTCGGGGAGCGGCTCCAAGTTATCCGGAGGGACTAGGCCGTCCAGTGGCAGCGTCTCCTCCTCGGTCTTGGGCGGCAGTTCGTCCGGCGGCAGTTCTTCTAGTGGGGGTAACTCAGTAGGTGGGCCCTCAGGCGCCGACAGCAGTTCATCGAATAGTGCGGCATCCCCCTGGTGGCCCCTGCAGATCCACGCGGGCAGCAGTGACTGCCAAGGGGCCGGAGGAGGCCAGCAGGTCAGCTACGGCAGTACGCTGAATCCGCCTTCAACTGCATTCAGCGTGACCACCTACGAGATTCCTGGCTACGGCTGGGGTGTCACCTGGACTTGCGACACGGGGTGGTAGCCAATCGGAGCTGCATCCTTGGAATGGCGCGTTTCTGAGGCGCGCGAGGCAGGGTAATGGGGCCCGGATGGATTCCTCGCCCGCCCAACGATGCTGGATGGGAAGATGACGGTATAGGGAATTCCGGAGGGTGAAGACTTTGAAACACGATGAGCGTCCACTGATTGGCGATGGAGCTATTGGGGCTGCTAGGGAGGCTGTGAAGACGATTGGTGCGGACATGCTTTCAAACATGAAAAGTTGGGAGGAAGTGGAGCATCACCAGGAGGTTAGTCCCGAAACGGTATTCGGTGTGCTGCATCGTGATCCTGCTCGACTGCTCGTGAGGAGTCCGCTGCCGGATCTTGCAGGGGCCCAAGTCAGTGTTGCGAAAGATACCCACGCGGCGATTGCCCACCTCGTCGAACTGACTGAAGCCAATATTGGGCTCGCGCGCCAAGCAGTCGAAGCGTCGGCGGCATCGGATAGATTTTCTCGCCGTATGGCGTGGAGCTTGGCTGGAATTGCTGTGGTCTCACTGCTGGTTGCTGGCGCATCTCTTGTCGTGGCGATCTCGAGGTAACGGCTGCTCCGTTCAGTTGTGCCAATGATGCACGCACTTTGGGGTCAGGGACTTTGCCCGCGGTTTGCCAGCGCTTTGAGCCCGAATCGCCGTTGAGACTGATGGAAATGTTTGCCATAACCCATGTATTTCGCGCCAAAAGCAACTGACTCTTAATCAGTGGGTTCCGGGTCCAAGTCCCGGGGGGTGCACCAAGAAATACAGTTTTATTAGGGGTTCTATGTCCTCGGTGCGGGATTTGACTCCACGTAGAAACCCGCCGCTCACTCGTTACTCACGAGAATTCCAGTTGTGGCGAACGGAAAAGACTCTTTCCAGTTGGCTACGTCGGTATGAAGTGCTAATGCTCGCCGCTCGTTACCTGCTGTCGCGCCGATTGAGTTCTTCCCGGAGGTGCAATCCGAGTAACTCGGCAATGTGTTTTGATCTCGGAGCCAGCCCAGAGAAGCGAGCGTTCAAAATCCTCTCGGACGCTTCCTTTGTTAGATCAGCCCAGTTCATGGGAGGCAGCGACAACGTTCCGAGATGCGATCCAAATTCGTTCAACGTCTGCCTAAGCTCGTCGTTTGTCACGCGCTCGACCAATCGAATGAAACGGATGGTGTTCTCAAACGCGCCTACGTCGATCTCAGACGGAGCAAAAGTGAAGGTTCCGGTCGCGGCCACGCTGCGTTGATCGGCAATCACGCTGAGGACTGCTGAACGGGTCACTTTTCGCAATGACTCCTGCAACTTCAAGAGGTTGGCCAGCTGGAACTCATGGCGTTCTCTCTCTAGGTCCTCCGCACGCTTCCCCTGTCTAGCGGCCTCCTCCCGAGCCATTGCGCGCTCATCGCGTTTTCGCTCATTCAGACCGCCCAAAAAGTAGGCCCCTACGCCTGCAACCGCGGTGATCAGTGTCGGGAGGCTTGCCAAGAGGGTGCTCAGCACAGTCACAATATCCATTCCTCCTTCACCATGTCGAAACTCACACTCAGGCTACCGGCGAACAGACCAACCAGTCCGACAAAGATCCAGTCCTGACTTGTCCCCTAGCCAGCGCTTTTCAGTCTCGTACGCCGAGCCCGTTCCGGTCCACGGGTGGGGAGTAGGCATTGTTGGTAGCGCTAGTCCACGGTTTTGGTAGCAGAGTTCTGCGGAGTCGGTAGCGGTTTGGGACATGGAAATTGGCCAAGTGTTGCCTTGTCACCCAAACTAAAAGATGAGAGTTTTCGGCGATCTCAACGCAGCGTCCTTGACTGGCGACTTGACTCCATGGGCAGCGCGAGCCGCTCGCGAGGTTTCCCTCCGGCGCAAGAGGTACTCGTTGCGGGCCCGCGAACCTTGAGGGCGAAGAAGTCGAGTCCACTTCCGGCCACGGAGTGTGTGGCTGTGCAGCGGCCTGCCGGTGTCTCAACTTTGTTGCATATGAGGTACCTTTCCGGGGATTTCTACCGGGCGGGGTATTCGGGAATCGCGCAGACGGAGTCTATCGGTCGAGTTGAGCGAGGACGGAAGGACCGGCTTGCGGGCGGGAGGGCCGTCTGTCAATGATGGACCGCGTGTCAAGAGCACCCGCAGATTTCAGTCAGCGATGACAGGGATCATGAATCGAGGTCAAAGCCTCGTTCCGTCGTTGCGGTTCCAATCTGGGGGCCACTCTTCGCGCGCGGCGTCGCGCCACCCACCGACGCCTTCCGAAGGCCAGGTGTCGGGCGGCTCGTCGTCCTGAAAATAGAACATGCTGCGTGGCGCTCGACCGCCGACGGCGAGGACCGCACCGCCAGGCGTACGACGCCATGACCGCCATGTCTGGCCGTCTTCAGAGGTCTCCACGATGAAGCCGTGATCGGCCGGGAGGCCGTGCTTTTCGGCATCGACGACCAAATCCGTCAGGTGATCCCAATACCGTCCGCCTTGTCGGTCGTACTGGCCGTTCTGGCATGTCCAGATCCAGTCGAGACGCTTCTTCGTCACCTCAAACTCACGTCGGTCGCGATGGAGTCCGTCGTCGTCTACGCCAGTCGCTCCAGCGCCGTCTGAGAGCTGGCGGAGTCTTTCGGCCTCTTCCGCGTCGCGGCGGTCGAGGTCAGCGCGAAACTGACCCATTTTTATGAGGCCATCCCGAAAGCCGGTTGCCTCCGCAACGGCGTTGTAGCGTCCGGTCAATCGAGTGAGCAGGCTAAGACGCAGACGACTGCCGATCATCACTGCGGTTGTGACTTCTGGCGAAAGTGGCTTCCTGAAGGCACGAAATCGGGCCAGGGTCTTCTCGGTCACGGCAAAACATCCGAACAGGTAGAAGAACGGTAGGAGGGATAGCGGCAGCCAAAATCCGAAGAACAACGACTGAAAGAACTCTGACCAGTCCGGCGCCGTCTGAATTAGCGATGCAGTGGTCCAGGTGAGCAGGAAAGCGCCTAGGAGAAAGACCAAGACATCGGACACCTTCTTCGCAGGCGCGAACTCGGGCTTGGTTGAGGCGAAGGCCTGCACGGTGATGAAGAAGATCGCCGCCAGCTGGTAAACGATCTCCCACCCCAGCGGCAGAGGAGCCGCGTCCAGGTAGACGGTGAGCAGCGCGGCGAGGGCGAGGGTGTCGCGGACGAGCTTGTGAGTGAGTTCACCCCCAGACTTGAAGGAGAGGGAACGGAACGTCATCGGGAAAACCACCGTCGCGGTGATGATCACCGCGTCCTTCAACAGACTCGCGTCCCACAGCCCGATCAGCCACGCGACGGCAGTCGACGTGACAGACATGATCACCACGACGACGTAGAGCAACACGAGGCGTGGGACAAACGCAACCGTCATGACCGCCCGAATCGACGGTGCCATGTGAGCCCGAAACTTTGGCACGGTAAACACAGCGACAACTGCGATGCCGATCAGGATCAGCGATGCGATCTCCCGCGAAGTGAGCACCCTGCCTCCAACTGGTATTCAGAACACACAGGGACAACCTTATGAGGCAACGGGCCGCCACACCGTACTCCCTTAGATGCCCCTTCATTGGGGAACGCTCCTGGGTCGGTCCTTTCGGCGCCAGCCAGATCCGCGCCCTAGCGTCCTAGAGACGAACGGCGCCGAGAACCGCGGCCACTCATGCTGCAAGTAGGATCCTGATCGCTCGGCCAGAATTGCTCAAGAACCGCGTCGATAGCCGTCCGGCTTGCGGGCGCCAGATCATGAGCTGAGCGGTAGGGGTTGAGCGTCGCCGCCGTAGTCTGATTTCGTGATTGTTGATAAGAGCATCGCCTATCTCCGTTCCCGCGGAGTTTCGCTTGGAGACGGGCTGAGCGAACGCGACATTGCGCGGGTTGAGAATCGATTCGGCTTTCGGTTCGGAGGCGATCACCGTGAGTTTCTTTCGAAAGTCCAGCCCCACGGTGAGGGATGGTTCGACTGGCGCAACGAAAACGACGACCTACTCCGGAGCGCCCTCAACTGGCTAACCGATGGCGTGCTGTTCGATGTCGTGAACGACGCGTTCTGGCCGGTGTCCTGGGGGCAGCGCCCCGCGACTACCGAGTTGCGGCGGGTGATCGCCTCGGACCAGATCGCCAAATGGCCGAAGCTTGTTCCCTTGTACGGTCACCGGTATTTGCCGGCTGATCCCATCGGGCCTTCCGCACCAGTGTTCTCGGTGTACCAAACCGACGTGATCATCTACGGCGATGATCTGCTCGACTACGTTCAGCACGAATTCGGTAGCCAGAAGATGTCACCTTCACGGCTCAATGCGCATAGCTTCGAGCCATGGACACTTTTCGCCTTCAACCTGGACATGGAATAGCCGAAGACGAGGTGCGGAAGTCGCGCCGACCGTCCCTTTTGCGGTCACCCGGCCGACCCTGACCCGGATTCGGCACCCCTCGCGTCCGGCAGCGCTCCAGGCGGTGGCGACGTGTATGCGCAGCGGTCGTAACAGAGGCGGAAATCAGCATCTGTTGCCGCATTGCAGCGTCCCTCAACTTCTGCCTTGGCATCTACCCCGTGACTCGCGTTCACGCTGATATTGAAGTCGAGGCAGCCACCTTCCTCGGTTTCAGCGTCTTCTGCGTCAGACTGTCACGCGTGGATGATGAGCAACTGTTGGGGCGAGCCGCCGAGGCGTGGTCGCACGGTCAGCAATCCGACGCGTTGCGCCTATTGAAGGACGCCATCCGTCTTGATCCGTCCCTTGGCTCTGTTCGTCGAGTCCTTGCAGACCGGTACAGAGAGATGGGCAAACCGGACCAAGCCGGCCGATGGGGCATTACTCTCGACGGCTGGACCACGGACGTCGAACGGGACCGCCTGGCACGGCTCTTAGCAGCGTCGGGGATCGACGAATCCCAAGCGGCCCGTTTCCTCGTGCTACCCGACAGCCGAGTACCCGAATCCGTGAAGGAATTATTGCAGGGACCGACGGCCGTCTACCGGAACCGGTTTCGGGCGCAGCTCAGGGAAGAGTATCCGGAAAAGGATCGTTCTCCTCTTTTCGTCTCGACGAGTATTCTCTGGGTCCTATTCGTGATCACGAGTGTCGGCGGCGCCTATGCGATTTCTGGGTTTGCCGTTTTTGGATTAGCGAGCTCCCTCCTGGCCCGGACCATCGTGCTCATCGGTGTCGGTATTCTGGCGATGGCTCTCGCCTCCAGCGCGGCGTTGACGGCGACGATGACGGCGAAGGGTTGGGCCGCCGGATGGGCGCTGGGATCTCTTATCGTCGGTGCCGTCACGGTGTGGACCTCAGCGTCAGGATGGGCGCTGAGATGAGCGCGACTCCGCTCGGGGTCTCGGAGTAAGGGTTAGTCCAGCGGTTTCCTGGGCCGGTTCAGGCAGAATGATCGCATGTCGAGAAACGAGCCTCCGTTGCGCTCGGTGAGCCAGGATTCCGAAGCGCCGGTTCTGCCTCGTACAACACTCGTCGCCTACGGCGAGATTCACTGTCCGTAGGCAGAACCGTTCAGGGTCCTCCTAACGAGCATGATCGCAGTTGCGCAGGGCGCTGTTCTGACTCGTTCGCCGGTTCTGCCACGGCGCTGCTTGGGCGGTGGCCTGCGGCGGTCCGAAGCCGGAGGATGGGGCCCAGACTGGATGAGCAGCAGCGTTCATATGTTGAGTTATGTGGCCGCTTCCCACCCGTCGTATTCTCCACCTTTCACGCGAGACGCGGCCTCCATGAAGAACTTCCGTACTTCAGGCACGGTGATCGGGTTGACCGGAAGGTCCATGCGCGTCGCGATGATGCCCTCGCCCTGACTTACTCGGCGAACCTCCCAGCCATCAACGATGGCCGCGGCTTCGAGGGTAGCGGCTCCGTCGGCGCTATCACAGTAGACGTAGTGGATCCATTCGCGGGGAGACACCAGCCCGCCGACGGTGCCCCCGATGATCCCCAGGAGCTGGTCGTCCTGGGAATGACCGGTGCTGGGGATGAGCGTGGCGCGGCTTCGCCGTATACGCCGGAAGAAGTCCATGGGCCGAAGCATAGCAACGGCCGGGAATCGGGCAGACGTCGGCACGTTCGTGGGTCTCGACCCAGCGATTCATTGGAACTTCAGGCCATCCGGGTGGTGGCCGCTCGAGGATCCCCGCGGGCAATGACGCGGCGTCCTTGGGCCCGCCCCACGATGATGTACCGGATGTCGAAATTGGCGTCATCAAAAGGAAAGCAGCCCACAGACCCAAGCGCTACCGAGTTCCCGGAATTTTGCTACCGCCTGCCCGGACTCGCGCTACCCACAAGCGCTAGTCGCCACACGGGCATTCGTGAGGAAGACGGCGTCAGATTCGAGTAGGAGGGTGCCCTGTGTGCGAAAGCAAGAAACGCACTCTCAAAGGGACTTCGGATTGCTCCACTGGCTTTGGTGCAGCACAACCTTCGGAGTTTGGAATGTCCTCCGAATCAACCGGCCTGCCGACTTGGCGGCCGACGCCGCGAGGACTGAAAGAGGGTCGTTCTCGCAATTCGCGACGTGTTCGACACCGGTGGTCTCGACCACGCAATCAAGAAACGCCTACCTCCTGTGCTTTCCGAGGCAGACGACGTGGAGGTCCCATGCTGGAGGCGGTCCCTGCTTGGGCGCTGGAGGAAGCCAAGAGGTTAGCTTTGAAAGCATATTGCAGCCGCCTGCCAACGATTTGAGCGTCACCACCTACGAGCTTCCTGGCGAGGGCTGGGGTGTCAGGTGGACGTGTGACACGGGCGGGTAAATGGTCTCATTCTTCGAATCGCCGGCGTCCTCATCGTGAGGTCCGCGGACCCACTCCCGCGTAGGACCGTCGCCCGCTCTCCGGCTCGGAGGACGGGGCCGTTCGTCGTTTCTGGGGCTACCGCGAGGTGCGCACGATGGCAGCGGTGATGAAGTCTTCAACGTCGGCTTGGCGGTACCGCACGGCGCGGCCCAGGCGGACATAAGCAGGGCCCTCGTGCCGATAGCGAAGCTGGGAGAGAGCGGCCTCGGAGGTGGCCAGCCAAGCGGCAGTTTGCTTGGCGTTGAGTAGGGGAGTGGGGGTTGGGGAAGGTGTCATACCTATTCCCCTGCGGCGGGAATTCAGCGGGGCAGTCAAAGTCGTCATGCCGCCATGTATGGAGCGCCCCCAAAAGGTGGGACATTCGTTGGTACAAGCGCCACCGGAAGCGCTCATAGGCTGAGCCGTATGGCATCCTTCGCGAAATATTCCACCCAAGCTGGCGACAGGTGGATGGTCCGGTACCGCAAGCCGACCGGGAAGAGTACGGAGAAGCGCGGCTTCAAGACGAAGCGAGACGCGACGACATGGGCTGCGGCCACCCTCATCGACAAGAACTCTGGGAACTTCATCTCGGAGTCAGCTCGGCGCAAGAAAGTGGGGGAGCTCATCACCGAACACCTTGCTCGGACCGCTGCCGTGAAGCCCAGCACGGCCGCTAACCGTGGATTCCATGCGTCGAAGTGGACTATGCCCAAATGGCAGGGCTGGGCGGTCGGGGACATTGGTAACGCTGATGTCCAGGCTTGGGTCCAGGACATGAGTGATGGCGGCGCAGGGAGCGCCACGATTGAGAAAGCCGTCGGGATACTCCGCGGTGCGTTGAGTATCGCCGTGACGGCGCGTCTCGTGCCAGCTAACGCGGCGCGTCAGCTCGCCCTTCCGCGGGCGCGGAAGCGGAAGAACATCTACCTCACACATGGCGATGTATTCGAGCTGGCGGCCGCCGTCCGTCCTGAGTCCAGGAGCCTCGTCCTTTTTTTGGCTTACACCGGGTTGCGCTTCGGCGAGGCAGCCGCCTTGACCATCGGGGATCTGGACTTGCCGCGCAGACGGGTCAACGTTCGAGCTTCGGTAACCGAGGTCCTCGGGGTAATGGAGGGCGGTCCGACCAAGAGCAATCGGGACCGTAGCGTGCCGATGCCAGGCTTCATCGCCGAGCTCGTAAGCTCGCAAGCCGCCGGCCGGCTCAAGTCAGAGCTGGTCTTTGCCGGGAGATCCGGTGGCCCCATCCGGCTGAACAATTGGCGGCCCCGCACCTTCAACGTCGCAGTGGCCACAGTGAACGCGGCACGCGTCGATGCAGCCAACGGGATGCCAGTCGAGCCCTTCCCAAAGGTCACCCCGCATGACCTTCGCCACGCAGCGGCGAGCCTCGCCATTCATGCCGGCGCAAACGTGAAATCTGTACAGCGAATGCTCGGCCATGCGAGCGCCGCCATGACCTTGGACATCTACGCCGACCTGTTTGAGGATGACCTCGACGGCGTGGCGGATGCTCTCGGGAAGGCCGCAGAGGGGTGGGTTGCGTCAGTGTCTCCCGCATCAAAACGCTTGTGAAATGTTTGTGGAAGAAGAAAAGGCCCCTTCCGATTTGATTCGGAAAGGGCTTTTGACCTGATGTTTACCTGGTGGGCGATACCGGACTCGAACCGATGACCTCTTCCGTGTGAAGGAAGCGCGCTACCAACTGCGCCAATCGCCCGCGGCGAGCGAATTTTGTTCGACCGCGACTCTCGATACTAGCCCAGACCGGGCGTCTGTCGTGCACCGACGCGCCACCGCACGCTCAAGTTCCGCTCGGTTTGTATATCCGGAAAAGTACCGGTACAGTCTTCAAAGCACGCAGAAATGCGCGCAGTTGCGGATGTGGCGCAGTGGTAGCGCATCACCTTGCCAAGGTGAGGGTCGCGAGTTCGAATCTCGTCATCCGCTCGAATTGAATCGGCCGAAAGGCCGATTCTCTTTGGTATGAACCCGAATACGGTGGATTGGCCGAGAGGCGAGGCAGCGGCCTGCAAAGCCGTATACACGGGTTCGAATCCCGTATCCACCTCCAGTCTTGGAGAACGAAGTTCTTGAAGCACTAGATTTGGGCGATTGGCGCAGCGGTAGCGCGCTTCCCTGACACGGAAGAGGTCACTGGTTCGATCCCAGTATCGCCCACAGATAAACCCCCGGTTACCCCGGGGGTTTTTTCGTTTAACGTCCACCGGAATGGGGATACCGGTCCGGAGTCTGGTGCAGCACTCTCAAGGGGGAGGTTCGCCATGAATTCGCACACGGTGCCGCACGGCATCCGGTTCGGCCGCCGGGCGACCGACTTCCCGGCCGTCGTCGGCGCTGACGTCACCGACCGCCCGGGCGCCAGCAGGGCCCCCCGTCGCGGGGTGCCGGCAAGCAGGTACCTGCCGCCGCAGGACTGGGACCGCCTGCTCATCGCCGATGCGCAAGGACTGCCCACCCTGTACCTCGCCGCCGACGCCGGTGAATTGTGGCTGACGGAGCCCAGCACCGGCCGGGTCGTCGCGCTCGGCAACAGCCACCTGCGCGGCCTCGGCATCTGGAGCTTCTGGCTGCACAATGTCGACCAGCGCACGATCGTCGCACGGGAGGGACTCCTCCAGCCCGGTTCGGTCGTCGCGCTCGTCCGCGAGCAGGCGCACGGGTCCGGCCCCCGTGGGATCGCCGTCCACGCTGCGACCGGGCGCCCGGTCGGCCACGTCAGCCCGCGGATCGCCGCCGGGCTCTCCCCGCTCCTCGACGGCGGAGCGGGGCTCCTGGCGGTCACCCTCGCATCCGATCCGACTCTCGCCCGTGACCGGCCAGGGCTCGTCAAGGTGATCGCCTGTTCACCGGACGTCATCGGGCATCTCTTCCGCCGGCTGCCGCAGGGGGCACCCGTGCCGTTGCGTGCGCACGACACCGTCCTCGTGGCCTGAGCCTGGCAGCCGCCCGAGCCGCACGGGAATCCCGGTCGCGACCGCGCCGCTAAAGTTGGAGGGGTTCGCACAATACTGAGGAGTACTACACGTGGCTGACGGCTTTGAGCTTTTCACCGACCGGTCTGTTGTCGCAATGCGCGTCAACGGTGAGCTCAAGGATCTCGCCGCAACGCTGACCCAGACGGATGTCGTGGAACCCGTGACGATTTCGTCGCCGGATGGCCTGAACATCCTCCGCCACTCGGCAGCGCACGTGCTCGCCCAGGCGGTGCAGAACGTCAACCCGGCGGCGCGCCTGGGGATCGGTCCGCCCGTGACGGACGGCTTCTACTACGACTTCGATGTCGAGGTGCCGTTCACGCCAGAAGACATCAAGGCGCTCGAGAAGGCCATGGACCGCATCATCCGCCAGGGCCAGCGTTTCGTGCGGCGCGTCGTGACCGATGACGACGCCAGGGCCGAATTCGCCGCGGAACCGTACAAGCTCGAGCTGATCGGGCTGAAGGGCGGCGCCGTCGCGGCCACCGCGGACAACGAATCGGTCGAGGTCGGCGGCGCCGAGCTCACCATCTACGACAACGTCGACCCGAAGACGGGCGAGACGGTCTGGAAAGACCTCTGCCGTGGCCCGCACCTGCCGAACACCCGCATGATCGGCAACGGATACTCGCTGACCAGACTCGCCGCCGCATACTGGCGCGGCTCGGAGAAGAACCCGCAGCTGCAGCGCATCTACGGGACCGCCTGGCCGACCAAGGACGAGCTGCGCGCCTTCCAGGCTCGCCAGGAGGAAGCCGCCAAGCGCGACCACCGCAAGCTCGGCCAGGAACTCGACCTGTTCTCCTTCCCGGAGGAAATCGGTTCCGGACTGGCGGTCTTCCACCCCAAGGGCGGGATCATCCGCGCGGAGATCGAGAACTACATGCGCGAGCAGCTGCTCGCGAACGGCTACGACCTCGTCAACACCCCGCACATCACCAAGGCGCACCTGTTCGAGACCAGCGGGCACCTGCAGTGGTACAAGGACGGCATGTTCCCGCCGATGCACCTCGATGAAGAGGTCGACGCGGAGGGGAACATCACCCGGCAGGGCCAGGACTACTACCTCAAACCGATGAACTGCCCGATGCACAACCTCATCTTCAAGGCGCGGGGCCGCAGCTACCGCGAACTTCCGCTGCGTCTGGCCGAATTCGGAACCGTCTACCGGTACGAGAAGAGCGGAACGCTGTCCGGCCTCACCCGGGTGCGCGGGCTCACCCAGGACGATGCCCACATCTACGTCACCGCGAGCCAGGTGAAGGCGGAAGTCGCCAGCCAGCTCGAGTTCGTCTTCGAGACGCTGCGGGGATACGGGCTCACCGATTTCTACCTCGAACTCTCCACCAAGGACCCGGTGAAGTTCGTCGGCACCGACGAGCAGTGGGACGAGGCAACCGAGACCCTCAGGCAGGTCGCCGTCGAGTCCGGGCTCGAACTGGTCAGCGACCCGGGCGGAGCGGCGTTCTACGGCCCGAAGATCTCCGTGCAGGCCAGAGACGCGATCGGCAGGACCTGGCAGCTCTCCACGGTCCAGCTCGACTTCAACCAGCCGGAACTCTTCGACCTGGAGTACACCGCCTCCGACGGGACCCGCCAGCAGCCGGTGATGATCCACCGTGCCCTGCTCGGCTCCATCGAGCGCTTCTTCGCTATCCTCCTCGAGCACTATGCCGGCGCCTTCCCGGTCTGGCTGTCCCCGGTCCAGGTCGTCGGCATCCCCGTCGCCGAAGCGTACGAGGACTATCTCGGTGATGTCATCCGGCAGCTGAAGGCACTCGGGGTGCGCGCCGAACTCGACACCTCGAGCGACCGGATGCCCAAGAAGATCCGCACCCACACCAAGGCGAAGGTGCCGTTCCAGCTGATCGCAGGCGAAGACGACCGGGCGGCCGGATCGGTGAGCTTCCGCTTCAGGGACGGTACCCAGGAGAACGGCATCCCCGTCGTGGATGCGATCGCCCGTATCGTCGACGCGATCGCAACGAAGGCGCAGGTCTGAGATGGACGCCGGAGACGAGACGATCGAATCGTCCAGCGACTTCGCGGCCGTACCGGATGCCTTCCAACGGTTGTGGACGCCGCACCGGATGGTCTACATCCAGGACGGCACGCAGCCGCACGCCGACGCCTGCCCGTTCTGCCTCGCCCCGGCGATGACCGACGAGAAGGCGCTCATCGTCGCCCGCGGCACGCACGCGTACGTGCTCCTCAACCTGTTCCCGTACAACAGCGGCCACCTGCTCGTCTGCCCGTACCGCCACATTGCGACCTATGACGAAGCAACGCCAGAGGAAGTCGCCGAGATCGGTAGTCTGACCCAGGTGGCGATGCGCGTGCTCGCCGTGACCTCCAACTGCGACGGCTTCAACATCGGGATGAACCAGGGCAGGGTCGCCGGAGCGGGCATCGCCGAACACCTGCACCAGCACATCGTTCCGCGCTGGGCCACAGACTCGAACTTCTTCCCGATCATCGCGAAGACCAAGGCCATTCCGCAGCTGCTCGGCGACGTCCGCCGGATGGTCGCGGACGGCTGGCCGCGCGACGAGGACTAGCTCCACCCATCCCTACCATTCCCGCTCCCGCAGCCGCTGCTCGCGGAGTTCCCACCAGACGCAAGGAATAGAATTCACGTTATGACTGAAACAACATCCATCGAGCAGTTTGGTTCGAGCCGCGTCAAGCGCGGACTCGCCGACATGATGAAGGGCGGCGTCATCATGGACGTCGTCACTGCAGCCCAGGCCCGCATTGCCGAAGATGCCGGAGCCGTCGCCGTCATGGCGCTCGAGCGCGTTCCCGCGGACATCCGCTCCCAGGGCGGCGTCGCGCGGATGAGTGACCCGGACCTGATCGACAGCATCATCGCCGAGGTCTCCATCCCCGTGATGGCGAAGGCCCGCATCGGTCACTTCGTCGAGGCGCAGGTCCTGCAGGCGCTCGGCGTCGATTACATCGACGAGTCCGAGGTCCTCAGCCCGGCCGACTATGTGAACCACATCGACAAGTGGAAGTTCGACGTGCCGTTCGTGTGCGGCGCGACCAACCTCGGTGAGGCGCTCCGCCGCATCAACGAGGGTGCCGCGATGATCCGGTCGAAGGGCGAGGCCGGCACCGGCGACGTCTCGGAGGCGACCAAGCACATCCGCACCATCAACGCCGAGATCAAGCGCCTCGCTTCGCTCAGCAAGGACGAGCTCTACGTGGCGGCCAAGGACCTGCAGGCGCCGTACGAGCTCGTCGTCGAGATCGCCGCGACCGGCAAGCTCCCCGTCGTGCTCTTCACCGCGGGCGGCGTGGCCACCCCTGCAGACGCCGCGATGATGATGCAGCTCGGCGCGGACGGCGTCTTCGTCGGCTCCGGAATCTTCAAGTCCGGCAACCCGGAGCAGCGCGCCAACGCGATCGTCAAGGCCGTCACCTTCTTCGACGACGCCAAGATCGTCGCCGAAGTTTCTCGCGGCCTCGGCGAAGCCATGGTCGGCATCAACGTGTCCGACCTCGCGGCACCGCACCGCCTCTCCGAGCGCGGCTGGTAGCTCGAACAGGTGACGGTAGGAGTACTCGCCCTCCAGGGCGACTTCCGCGAGCATGCGCAGGTGTTGCGCACCCTCGGAGCGGACGTCGTCCTGGTGCGCCGACCAGAAGAACTCGCCCGCGTCGACGGGCTCGTGATTCCGGGCGGCGAATCCAGCGTGATGGACAAGCTCGCGCGGGCCTTCGGCCTCGCCGATCCCTTGCGCGCCGCCGTCAGGGCCGGCCTCCCGGTCTACGGGACCTGCGCGGGACTGATCATGCTCGCGGACACCGTCGTCGACGGCATTCGCGGCCAGGAGAGCATCGGCGGCCTCGACATCAGCGTCCGGCGCAATGCCTTCGGCTCCCAGACGCAGTCCTTCGAGACCGATCTGGAGGTACCGGTGCTCGGCGATGCGCCGGTGCACGCGGTGTTCATCCGCGCCCCGGTCGTCGATACCGTCGGTCCGAAGGCAAGGGCCCTCGCGCGGCTCGCCGACGGCCGCTGCGTCGCGGTCGAGCAGGGGCGCCTGCTCGGCACCTCGTTCCACCCGGAGATCACGGGGGAGCACCGCTTCCACGAGTACTTCCTCGGAACGGTCGCGGCCGCCCGCTTCCTCGGCTGATCCGGCCGGGGTTTCCCGCCTGCCGGCTGCGGGACTAGGGTTCTGGCATGAGTCAACGATGATGAGATATGTAGCCCTGCTCAGGGGAATCAATGTCAACGGCATAACCGTGGCCATGAATGATCTCGTGAAGACCGTCGAGGGCCTCGGCTACTCGGACGTCAAGACGGTGGTCGCGAGCGGCAACGTCGTCTTCACAGTCGACGAGGCGGCCGAGGCTTCACCGGACGCGATCAAGAGCCGGATCGAGGCGGCGTTGTCGGAGCGCTTCGATTACGAGGCCTGGATTGTGCTGATCGACGAGGCAGAACTCGCCCGCGAGGTGCGGTCCTACCCGTTCCCGGAACGGGAGGGCTGGCACGCCTACGTCATGTTCGGTTCTGACCCCTCCCACCTCGCGGAGCTCGCCGGCCATGCCAGGGAGCTCGACCAGGCGGACGAGCGGATCGAACTCGGCCACGGCGTCCTCTACTGGGAGGTCCGGCGTGCCGTCGGAATCAAGAGCGCCTTCAGCAAGAAGAGCGCCAAGGTGAAATACCGCGCCACGACGACGACCCGCAACCTGAACACCCTGCAGAAGATCATCACGCTCTGATCCTCCCTGCTTCGTCAGGGCGTCCGCCACGCCTGCCGGACGGCTCCGGCGGGGCGGATCGGGCACCTCGGGTTAGACTGGCCAACAGCGCATTGGTGCGACGAATTCGCTTTTCTGCCACTGGCGGCAGACGGCCGGCACCACAATCAGACAGCCAAGCACGACAACGGGAGATTCATGTCCGGACATTCCAAGTGGGCGACTACCAAGCACCAGAAGGCGGTCACCGACTCACGGAGGGCCAAGGCCTTCGCCAAGCTGATCAAGAACATCGAGGTCGCCGCTCGGATGGGCGGCGCCGACCTGTCGGGTAACCCGACGCTTGTGGATGCGATCCAGAAGGCCAAGAAGACTTCGGTCCCCAACGAGAACATCGACCGTGCGGTCAAGCGCGGAGCCGGCCTCGCCGGCGTCGTCGTCGATTACACCACGATCATGTACGAGGGCTACGCCGCAAACGGCGTCGCCATCATGATCGAGTGTCTCACCGACAACAAGAACCGCGCTGCGGCTGAAGTCCGCACGACGGTCAGCCGCAACGGCGGCAACATGGCCGACCCGGGCAGTGTTGCCTACAACTTCCACCGCAAGGGAATCGTCGTCGTCTCCAAGGCGAACGGCGTGACCGAAGACGACGTTCTCGGCGCGGTCCTCGACGCGGGTGCCGAAGAAGTCGTCGACGAGGGGGAGACCTTCGAGGTCTTCAGCGAGGTCCAGGACCTCGTGGCGACCCGTACGGCACTGCAGGCCGCCGGAATCGACTACAACTCGGCCGATATCGCCTTCGTCCCGCAGCTCACGATCGACGTCGACGCGGAGACCGCTCGCAAGGTGTTCAAGCTCATCGACGCACTCGAGGAACTCGACGACGTGCAGAACATCTACAGCAACTACGCCGTGTCTGCCGCAGTCTCCGCTGAGCTCGAAGCCGAGAACGAGTAGTCAACGGTGGCCGTGCGGGTGCTCGGAATCGACCCCGGGCTCACCCGTTGCGGCGTCGGTGTCGTCGACGTCGCGCCGAACCGCACGGCTACCCTCGTCGACGTCACCGTGTTGCGCAGTTCGCCCGACCTGCCACTCGAGCAGCGCCTGCTGCTGCTGAGCCGAGGACTCGAGGAGATGATGGACCGGCATAAGCCGGCCTTCGTCGCGATCGAGCGCGTCTTCGCCCAGCACAACGTGCGCACGGTGATGGGCACCGCCCAGATCAGCGGGGTCGCCCTCCTGCTCGCCGCCCAGCGCGGCCTCACGGTCACCCTGCATACCCCGAGCGAGGTCAAGGCGGCGATCACCGGCTACGGCTCGGCCGACAAGGCCCAGGTCGGCGCCATGGTCGCCCGCGTGCTCGGCCTCAGCGAGGTCCCGAAACCGGCGGATGCCGCGGACGCACTCGCACTGGCCATCTGCCACGCCTGGCGAACCGGGGCATCAGGAGGCACCCTTCCGACGACGGACGGACTCGCGGGCGGCGCACTCACGCCGGCACAGGCTGCGTGGCGCGCCGCGGAGCGCGGAGCGGCAGCGTCGGCGGTGCCCCGTAGGCTTAAGCGATGATCTCTTCCGTACGTGGACTCGTCCTCACCGCCGTTGGCTCGACGGCGGTGCTCGAGGTCGGGGGAGTCGGGCTCGCCGTGCAGGTGACGCCGACGACCGCCCTCGGCCTCCGGCACGGCAGCGAGGCGCGCCTGCTGACAACCCTGCTGGTCAGGGAGGACTCGCTCACCCTCTACGGTTTCGCGACCGCCGACGAGCTGTCCGTCTTCGAACTTCTCATCGGCGTCACAGGGGTCGGCCCGAAGTCCGCGCTCGGCGTACTCGCCGTGCTCACCCCGAACCAGGTGGCCCAGGCCGTCGCAGGTGAAGACGACGCCGTCTTCCGCAAGGTCAGCGGCATCGGGCCGAAGACCGCGAAGCTCATCATCCTGTCCCTGGCCGGCAAGGTCGTGGTTTCGGCCGTCGACGGCGCACCCCGCACCAGGCGTCCTGCCGTGGCAAGCCCCGCAGCGAGCGTCCAGGCCGCCCTGATCGGCCTCGGCTGGTCCGAGCGCGTCGCGGAGGAAGCCGTCAGGGAGACCCTCGCCGAGGCCGCCGAACCCGACCTGATCGGTGTCGCCGCCCTGCTGAGGCTCGTCCTCGCCCGGCTCGGACCGGCGCACCAGGCTTCGGAGGACCGGCAGTGACATCGGACCAGTTCGCGGCGACGCCGGACCCCGGGGTCGAGCTCACGAGCCCACTGCTCGAGGGTGAGGCCGAGCTGGCATTCGAGGGCGCGCTCCGCCCGCGGAGCCTCGCGGAATTCGTCGGCCAGCAGAAGGTGCGCGGCCAGTTGCAGCTCATGCTCACCGCCGCAACGATGCAGAATCGCACACCAGACCACATCCTGCTCGCCGGCCCTCCCGGCCTCGGCAAGACAACGCTCGCCATGATCATCGCCTACGAGGGCAACCGCCCGCTGCGCATGTCGAGCGGTCCGGCCATCCAGCACGCCGGCGACCTGGCAGCGGTGCTGTCCTCCCTCGTGCCAGGGGAAGTGCTCTTCATCGACGAGATCCACCGGATGGCGAGGTCCGCAGAGGAGATGCTCTACCTCGCAATGGAGGACTTCCGCATCGACATCATGGTGGGCAAGGGCGCAGGCGCCACGTCCGTGCCGCTCGACCTCGCCCCGTTCACCCTCGTCGGCGCGACGACACGGTCCGGGATGCTCCCGAACCCGCTTCGCGACCGGTTCGGGTTCACGGCGCACCTCGAGTTCTATGCCAGCCAGGAGCTGGAACAGGTCCTCGCCCGCGCGGCGACCATGCTCGACCTCGACATCGACAGGGAGGCCATCGCGGAGATCGCCGGTCGCTGCAGGGGAACGCCGCGTATCGCGAACCGGCTCTTGCGCAGGGTGCGCGACTACGCCCTCGTCCATGGCGGTGCCGCCGACCTGGCGGCCGTCCACGCGGCCCTCGAGCTCTACGACGTCGACCCGATCGGCCTCGACAGGCTCGACCGCGAGGTCATGAACATCATCCTTACCCGTTTTGGGGGTGGGCCGGTCGGACTGAACACCCTCGCCGTCTCGGTGGGGGAAGAAGCCGAGACCGTCGAGTCGGTCGTTGAGCCGTTCCTGGTACGGATAGGCTTCCTCACGCGCACCCCGCGTGGCCGCGTGGCCACGGCAGCCGCCTGGCGGCACTTCGGGCTCGCCGATCCGAACGACGTCGGCCGCCAACCCGCCCTTCCGCTTGATGACCTATAATTCGATGTGGTTCGCTCCGAGCCGCATGTACGCACACGCTTCGGCCACCGCGCCGCAACTGAAAGGCTTTGCTGCACTATGGATCCGTTGACTCTCGTCATGCTCGCCGTACTGGCGCTGCTGGTGTTCTTTATGTTCCGCAACGGCCGCAAGCGCCAGAAGGAACAGGCGTCGCTGCAGTCGCAGATGGTCGCGGGCGCGAACGTCATGACCAACTTCGGTATGTACGGAACCATTCTGTCGATCGACGAGGAAGCAAACAAGGTCGAGCTCGAGATTGCTCCCGGAACCGTCGTCCAGATGCACCGCCAGGCGATCTCCCGCGTCGTCGAGCCCGCCGTCACCGACGAGTCCGCCGACGAAGCCGATGCCGAACTCGAGTCGTCGACCGACGACGCCCGCGCGGCCCGGCTCAATGAAGACGACGCGATCCTCCTGGGCGAACCAGAGTTCGGTGAGCGCATCGCCGACGAGGCCCCCTCAACCGATTCGACCAAGAGCGACCCCACCAAGGGCGACGCGTAACCAACCCTCGCCCGGCTCGCGTCCTTGTGGCGCCCGCACGCGTATAGAAAGCTGAGTTCCAAGGTGGCAAAGTCGACTCCGGCCAAGAAGGCCTGGCGTTCCCTGACGTGGCTGGGGGTGATCGTCATCGGCCTGGTCGCAGTCAACCTCTTCGGTGTCCTCACCGCCGGAGGGTCCTGGGCGCCCAAGCTGGCCCTGGACCTCGAGGGTGGCACGCAGATCATCCTCGCGCCGAAGCTCGAGTCCGGTCAGTCCGTCTCCCAGGAGCAGCTGAACCAGGCGGTGTCGATCATCCGGCAGCGCATCGACTCCTCCGGTGTCTCCGAGGCGGAGATCAACACGAGCGGCCAGAACATCGTCGTGTCGATCCCGGGAATCCCGGACGACGCAACCATCAACCGGATCGAATCGTCCGCGAAGCTCGAGTTCCGCCCGGTCCTGGTCGCCGCCGCCCCGTCGACGGCAGCTGTCGGCGCCGACGGCACCGCAACGCCGACTCCGGTAGCCACGGTCGACCCGAGCCTGTCGAGCACGCCGACGGCCGTACCGACGAACGGCAGCGATCTCAGCTGGGTGACCCCGGCGCTCCAGGCGCAGTACGACGCCTTCGACTGCTCGACCATCGACACCTCCAACGTCGCACCGGCCGACCAGCCGCTCGTGACCTGTGAGACAGACGGTTCGGTCAAGTACATCCTCGGGCCGGTGGAGGTCAGCGGCGAGAACGTCTCCGACGCCACCAACGGCCAGAAGACGACCCAGTCCGGTGCCACCACCGGCGAGTGGGTCGTCAACATCAAGTTCGACGATCAGGGCACCAAGGACTTCGCGACGGTCAGCACCCGGCTGAGCGGCCTCACCGGCGTGCAGAACCAGTTCGCGATCGTGCTCGACGGCAAGGTCATCTCCGCGCCACGCACCCTCGCCGTGATCACGGACGGCAACGCCCAGATCAGCGGCAGTTTCGATCAGGCATCGTCGAAGGTTCTCGCGGACCAGCTGAAGTTCGGAGCCCTGCCGCTGAGCTTCACCGTGCAGAGCCAGGACACGATCTCGGCGACCCTCGGTTCGACCCAGCTCGTGAGCGGCCTCATCGCCGGCCTGATCGGACTCATCCTGGTCGTCCTGTACTCGCTCCTGCAGTACCGACTGCTCGGTTTCGTCACGGTTGCGTCGCTCGTCGTCGCCGCCGTCATCACCTACCTGCTGATCACGATCCTGTCCTGGCGTGAGGGCTACCGGCTCTCCCTCGCCGGTGTCGCGGGGTTGATCGTCGCCATCGGAATCACGGCGGACTCGTTCATCGTGTACTTCGAACGAGTGCGCGACGAGTTGCGCGACGGCCGCGGGCTGGAATCGGCCGTGGAAGCGGGCTGGAAGCGCGCCATCCGCACGGTCCTCGCCTCCGACGCGGTCAACTTCCTCGCCGCGGGCGTGCTCTTCATCGTCGCCGTCGGAAACGTGAAGGGCTTCGCCCTGACGCTCGGGCTCACGACGATCGTCGACGTCGTCGTCGTTGCGCTCTTCACCCACCCGGTCCTGCAGCTGCTCGCCCAGACCCGCTTCTTCAACGAGGGCCACCGGTTCAGCGGCCTGGACCCGAGGGCTCTCGGAGCCACCTACCGGGGGAGGGCGAAGTTCCGGCCCTCAGACGAGGTCGCCTCCGCCAAGTTGTCGTCCGCGAGCCGTGAGGCCGCGAAGCGCCAGACCATCGCCGAGCGGAAAGCATCAGAACTCGTCGGATCCTCCTCGGATCGGTCGACCGACGGGAAGGATTCCTAATGGCGAGCTTTTCCCAGTTCGGCAACGACCTGCACACCGGCAAGCGCTCCTTCAACATCATCGGGCGTCGCAAGGTCTGGTATTCCCTGGCCGGTATCGCCATCCTGATCGCGCTCGTGGTGCCCCAGCTTCGCGGCGGCTTCGTCTTCGGTATCGAATTCACCGGCGGCTCCGAATTCGTCGTGAGCGACGTCGCGACCCAGGACCAGTCGCTCGCGGTCAAGGCCGTGACGAGCATCGAGCCCTCCGCGGTCCCGAAGGTGTCGAACGTCAGCACCACCGGCATCCGCATTCAGACGGACCAGCTGTCGAGCGACGCGACCCGGCAGATGCGCACAGCACTCGCCGACGCGTACGGCGTGCCCGCCGAGCAGGTCACGGCATCGTTCATCGGCCCGTCGTGGGGTGCTGACATCACCGGTCAGGCACTCAGGGGCCTCGGGATCTTCCTCGTCCTCGCCGCGATCGGCATGGCCCTGTACTTCAGGACCTGGAAGATGTCCCTCGCCGCGATGGTCGCGCTGCTGCACGACCTCATCATCACGGCCGGGTTCTACGGGATCACCGGGTTCGAGATCACCCCGGCCGCGGTGATCGGGTTCCTGACGATTCTCGGTTACTCGCTCTACGACACCGTCGTGGTGTTCGACAAGATCCGAGAGAACACCCGCGAAGACGGACCGGAATCGCGCAGGACCTTCGCAGACTCTGTCAACCTCGCGGTGAACCAGACGCTCGTGCGTTCCATCAACACCTCCGTCGTCGCGATCCTCCCGGTCGGCTCGATCCTCTTCATCGGCGCGTTCGTGCTCGGGGCGGGAACGCTGCGCGACATCTCGCTCGCGCTCCTGATCGGTATCATCGCCGGCGCGTACTCGACCATCTTCATCGCATCTCCGCTGTACGCCCAGCTCCGCACGATGGAACCCGGAGTGCGCAAGCGTGACAAGAAGGCGCTCGCCCTGCGCGCCAAGGCGTCCTCCGCGCCGAAGACGGACGTGCGCGTCACCGTCTAGCCGCACCGGATCACCGCCAATAGCGCCGCTCCCCGGCGAATTCGAGGGGAGCGGCACGGAGCGGTCGAAAAAGGCGCGATAATTGCTGGATGCCCGGGAATGGCCGGGCGCTCGCGAACGAGGTGTGAGATGACGGAAACGACGACACCGCCACCGAACGCGCCGCTGCCCGCCGCTTCCCTCCGACGCCTCGTTCCGCGGATCTTCTCCCGCGCCCAGCCGGTCGGCGCCGTGGACACCCTGCTGCGGACCGTGCGGATGCACCACCCGAAGGTCGACCTGTCGATCATCGAGCGCGCGTATACCGCGGCGGAACGCGCCCACGAGGGGCAGGTGCGCCGCAGCGGAGAACCGTACATCACCCATCCGGTCGCCGTCGCCCAGATTCTCGCAGACCTCGGCATCGGTCCGAAGACCGTTGCCGCCGCCCTGCTGCACGACACCGTCGAAGACACCGAGTACACCCTCGACCAGTTGCGCGCCGACTTCGGCGACGAGATCGCGATGCTCGTCGACGGCGTGACGAAGCTCGACAAGGTCAAGTACGGCGACAGCACCCAGGCCGAGACCGTTCGCAAGATGATCGTCGCGATGTCCAAGGACATCCGGGTACTGATCATCAAGCTCGCAGACCGGCTCCACAACGCGCGCACCTGGGGATTCGTTCCCGCAGAGTCCGCGGTGCGCAAGGCGACGGAGACGCTCGAGATCTACGCCCCGCTCGCGCACCGCCTCGGGATCCAGACCATCAAGTGGGAGCTCGAAGACCTGTCCTTCGCGGTCCTGTATCCGAAGCTCTACGCCGAGATCGAAAGCCTCGTCAAGCAGCGCACCCCACAGCGCGAGGAGTTCGTGCAGCACGTCATCGACGCGATCGTCGAAGACCTCAAGGCCGCGCGCATCCGCGGCAAGGTCGCCGGACGGCCCAAGCAGTACTACTCGATCTACCAGAAGATGGTCGTGCGGGGACGCGAATTCGACGAGATCTACGACCTCGTCGGCATCCGTGTCCTCGTGAACTCGGTTCGGGACTGCTACGCCGTGCTCGGTGCGATCCACGCCCGTTGGACGCCGCTGCCCGGCCGGTTCAAGGACTACATCGCCACACCCAAATTCAACCTCTACCAGTCCCTGCACACGACGGTGCTCGGCCCGAGCGGTCGCGCCGTCGAGATCCAGATCCGCACCCAGGAGATGCACCAGCGTGCCGAGTTCGGCGTCGCGTCGCACTGGAAGTACAAGGAACAGACCACGGGCAAGAGCTCGGGGCCCGGCCCGCAGAGCGACACCGACATGGCCTGGCTCGCGCACATCTCCGACTGGCAGGCCGAGACCGCGGACCCCGGCGAGTTCCTGGACTCGCTGCGCTACGAAATCGGCGCCAAAGAGGTTTACGTCTTCACCCCGAAGGGCCGGGTGATCGGCCTGCCGACGGGAGCGACCCCCGTCGACTTCGCTTACGCCGTGCACACGGAGGTCGGCCACCGCACCATGGGTGCCAAGGTCAACGGGCGGCTGGTACCCCTCGAGAGCCCATTGGTCACCGGTGACGTCGTCGAGGTCTTCACCTCGAAGAACCCGGACTCGGGGCCGAGCAAGGACTGGCTCAACTTCGTCAAGAGCCCGAGGGCCCGAAACAAGATCCGGCAGTGGTTCACCAAGGAACGCCGCGACGAGGCCATCGAACAGGGCAGGGACGCCATCGCCCGCGCGATGCGCAAGCAGAACCTTCCCCTGCAGAAGCTGATGAACCAGGACTCCTTCGCCGAGGTCGCAGCGGTGATGAAGTACGAGGACGTCTCCGCGCTCTACGCCGCCGTCGGCGAGGGGCACATCAGCACGCAGTCGGTGCTCGAGAAGGTCGTCGCGACCCTGCAGAGCGTCGAGGAGAGCGATGCGACCGATCTGCCGTTCGCGCCGAACGGACGCACCCAGACGCTGCGCAACAGCGACTCCGGGATCCTCGTCCGCGGCGCGCCGGACATCCTGGTCAAACTCGCCCGTTGCTGCACCCCGGTTCCGGGAGACAAGGTCGTCGGCTTCATCACTCGCGGCGCCGGAGTCTCCGTGCACCAGGCATCCTGTCGCAATGTGCAGTCGCTGCTCAAGGAGCCGGAGCGGATGATCGAGGTCGACTGGGCCCCCACGTCGAAGAGCCTGTTCCTGGTCCAGATCCAGATCGAGGCCCTCGACCGCTCAGGACTCCTGTCGGACGTGACCAGGGTGCTCTCCGAGCATCACGTCAACATCCTCTCCGCGACCGTGCACACCTCGAGCGATCGGCTGGCGATCAGCCGTTTCGTCTTCGAGATGGGCGACACGACCCACCTGGACCGGGTACTCAACGCCGTGCGTCGCATCGACGCCGTCTACGACGTCTATCGCGTCAACGACGGGTAGGGTCCCCGAGCGCCTGCATGGCCGTTTCCGCGGCGTCGAGCTGAACGAGCGCCCTGTGGGTGTACGGGAGGCGGTCGATGGCGCAGGCGCGCCTCGCCGCCGAGGTGTCCGGGTGGCCGGCCAGGCGGAGCAGTGCCGCGATCAGGGCTGACGGGGCGGGAGACTCCGGGGGAGGCCAGCGCGCGAGGTCGAGTGCGGTGCGCAGCGGCCGGGTGACGAGAAGGCCGCCCGGCAGGATACCGTCCCTGCGCACGGTGCGGGCGCCGACCCGGATCGTGTTCTCGAGGTCACAGACAACCTCGCGGACGCCGAAACGCGGTGACGGTGGGAAGTACGCCCGCGCCGTGATGGGCACGCAGAACTGGTGGCGCCCCGGCTCGGGAGCGAGGCCGTAGATCCACGCGGCGGTCAGCCGTTCCGCGATCGCCCTGGCCGGCACCAGGAGGGCGAGGGACCGCGCCCGTTGGTCCCGGTCTTCCGCGAGGTCCACCGGGCTCCAGAAATCGCCGACGCGGAACAGCTCTCCGTCCAGGCACAGGCTCGAGAGCTCTGCGAGGGGGAGATCGCCCGGGGAAAGGACGTCGGGGAGTCGGATGCGCACCTGGACAGGGTGCGCCCCGGGAGTGCACGAAAGCGACGGGGCTCCGGCATCTGTGGACAGCTGCCGGAGCCCCGTCGCTTGTGGACGGACTCCGCGGGTTGCGGCTTACTGACCGATGGCCTTCAGCCACGCCTTGCGGGCCTCGAGCGCCTCGCGGGCGTCCGTGATCGCGCGGGCATCGGTTCCTGCCTCTGCGGTCGCGAGTTCGGCCTCGAGCTTGGCGATCGCGTCGTGCAGCTGGCCGGCGAGGCCCTCCGTACGCGCCTTGGTCTCCGGGTTGTTCCGAACCCAGTGATCGTCATCGAGCTTGCGGACGGCCGCTTCGACCTTGCGCATGCGATCTTCGACGACCTTGACCGAGTCGCGGGGAACCTTGCCGATCGCGTCCCAGCGGCGCTGCACGGAGCTGAGCGCGGTGCGGGCCATGGTGCGGTCGGTTTCGGTGAGGAGCGCTTCGGCTTCGGTGAGGAGCGCGAGCTTCTCGACGAGGTTCCCGGCGAATTCCTCGTCGTCCTGGGCGTCGATCTCAGACTTGACGGAGTACAGCACGTCGCCGGCGGCCTTGAACTTCGCCCACATGGCGTCGTCCTGCTTCTTGCCGCTGCGGCCGGCGAGCTTCCACTCGTCGAGCAGCGTGCGATAGGCGGGGATCCCGTCTGCGCCCTTCGGCGCGAGGGCCTCCGCCTGCTCGATGAGCTGCTGCTTGCGGTTACGGACGTCCTTGTGCGCCGTGTCGAGCTCGGCGAAGAATGCCTTACGGTTCTGCTCAATGGTCGTGCGTGCAGCGCGGAAACGCTTCCAGAGCTCGTTGGCCTCACCCTTGGGGATGCGAGGGGCATCGTGCTGGTGCGCCTGCCACTTGGCGAACAGTGCGTCGAGCGCTGCGCTCGTCTGCTTCCACTGCGTCTTGGCCGGGTCTTCTGCTGCGAGCGCCTCGGCCTCCTCGACGATCGCGGCGCGTTCGGCGACGGCGGCCACTGCGGCGGCCTTCGATTCGGCACCCTGCTGCTCCGTGAGTTCGCTGACGGCGCCGCCGAGGGCGCCGAGACGCTCCACGAGGGCCGCGAGGTTGCCGACGGCGTTGGCGGTCGCAACGGTCTTCGCGAGGTGCGAGACCGATTTTGCGATGTCCGCAGCCGGTGCGCCGCCCTTGGCGCGCTGTTCCAGAAGGGTGACCTGTCCGTTGAGTTCGACGTACTTGCGCTCGAAGTAGGCCAGGGCCTCCTCCGGCGTCGCGTCAGGATACTGGCCAACCGCGCGTTCGCCCGACGCTTCGCGCACGAAAACCGTGCCGGATTCGTCTACGCGACCCCATGGTTGCTGATCTGTCGTAGTCAAGAGTCTCACCTTAGATGTCGATGTGTGTGTGCCCACACTGGGCCAATACCCGGTCAAGCCTATTGCAAGGCCCGGACGGCTGGAACTACTGGACGCTGAAGGCGCTGATTAACGTGGTGACCTTGGGGGCGCCGTCCGTCGAACCGTCTGCGACTCCGGCGTCCGTGATCTGCGCCTTCACCTGGTCGAGCCCGCTCGTGACATGGCCGATCACCGTGTAGCCGCCTGCGGCATCCGCCGGGATGGTCGAGTCTTCGTAGAGGATGAAGAACTGGCTGCCCTGACTGTACCCATTGGCGCTCTGGCGTGCCATCGCGATCGATCCCGCCGGGTAGACGTTGTCGGCCGGCGCGTTCTCGACGGGCCCATAGCTGTATCCGGGGCCGCCTGAGCCGTCGCCTGCCGGGTCGCCGCACTGGAGCACGTAGATGCCCGAGGTCGTCAGGCGGTGGCAGGTCAGGTCGGAGTAGAAGTCGGACTGGACGAGGCTGATCGTGGACGAGACCGCCTGCGGGGCCGCCGCGCCGTCGAGTTCGATCCCGAGGTTGATGCCGTTGAGGCCGAGGGTGCCCGTCCAGGTGCGGCCCTCGGCGAGCGTGCTCGGAGGGACGGTTCCGGTGTTCGCGCCGGCCGCAGCGGTCGGGGTCGCCGACGGTGTGGCCGTGGGTGCTGCCGTTGCGGAGGAGCTCGGCGCCGGGGTGCCGGGACCGCCGTTGAAGAAGTAGACCTGGGCGACGACGGCGAGCACGGCGACGACGAGGACGGCGATGCCTGCCACGATGTTGTCCCTGCGGCGGCGGGACTGCTGGTGTTCGTGAACAGCCCGGCGTGCCTGGTATGCGCGAACCCGGATGCGGGCCTCGCGCTCGTCGCGATCCTGCTTCTTGTTCGCTGCCACGGCTGTCCTCCGGGAATCCGCGCGGACTCGTTCCGCAACCAGCTTGAACTCTACAACGAGAGGACCGCAGCTCGGACGCCGGTGTCAGCGGTGCGAACTACGCTTGAGGCATGGTCGATGGACAACCCGGACTGCGCAGCGGCGCAACACCCCTCGCGGTACGGATGCGCCCGACGACCCTCGCTGAAGTCGCCGGCCAGCGGCACCTTCTCACCCCAGGTTCGCCCCTGGTCAGCCTGGCCAGTGACAAGTCGGGGGAGCGCGGCGCGGTTTCGGTGATTCTCTGGGGTCCGCCGGGCACCGGGAAGACGACCCTCGCCCAGGCGATCGCGCACAGCTCCGGCCGTCGTTTCGTCGAACTCTCCGCCGTGTCCGCCGGCGTGCGCGACGTCCGGCAGGTGATGGAGGAGGCGCGCACGAGCCGCGACCTCTACGGACTGTCGACCGTGCTCTTCCTCGACGAGATCCACCGGTTCAGCAAGGCCCAGCAGGACGCACTGCTGCCCGGGGTCGAAAACGGGGTCATCATCCTCGTCGCCGCGACGACCGAGAATCCCTCTTTCTCCGTGATCGCGCCCTTGCTGTCCCGGTCCCTCCTGCTCACCCTCGAAACGCTCAGCGACGAGGACCTCGGGGTCGTCATCGACAGGGCCGTGACGGATGCCCGGGGTCTCGCCGATCGCTTCGTGCTGGAACCGGACGCCCGTGCCACGATCATCAGGCTTGCCTCCGGCGACGCCCGCCGTGCGCTCACGGCGCTCGAGGCGGCATCCTTCTCTGCATTGTCAGGGACGTCAGCATCGGGCACCGTGAACGATGACGATGACGGTGTCGATCCCGAAGCGCCGGAGCCGGACCTTCGCCCGGTCATCACGAGCGACACAGTCGCCCTCGCCGTCGACAGGGCGCTGCTGCGCTACGACCGCAACGGCGACGAACACTACGACGTGATCAGTGCCTTCATCAAGTCGGTACGCGGATCGGATGTCGACGCATCCCTGCACTACCTCGCGAGGATGATCGAGGCGGGGGAAGACCCGCGGTTCATCGCGCGCCGCATCATCGTCCTCGCCTCGGAGGACATCGGCATGGCGGACCCCCAGTCCCTCGTGATCGCGGTCGCCGCAGCCGACGCCGTGCAGCTGATCGGGATGCCGGAAGGGCGGATCCCGCTCGCCCAGGCCGTCGTGCACCTCGCGACCGCACCCAAGTCCAACGCCGCGTACATGGCGCTCGACGCGGCGATCGCTGACGTCCGCGCCGGCAAAACCGGCCGGGTGCCGAAGCACCTGCGCGATGCCCACTATGCCGGCGCCAAACGACTCGGGCACGGCAAGGGCTATCGCTACCCGCACGACGACACCGTCGGAGTCGTGCAGCAGCAGTATCCGCCGGACGAACTCAAGGCGGTCCGCTACTACCAACCCACCGAACACGGCAACGAACGCGAAGTCTCGGCACGCCTCGGCAAGCTGCGCCGGATCATCCGCGGCGACTGACGGCGGGCGCGCGCGACAGGGCCGAATGCACTCCCGCGCCCCGTCCCGCACCGGCACGGCCGCCGGGGTCCGGTGTGGTATTCTTTTGAGGCCTACAACTGGCATCGGTATGCGGCTGTGTCCGATTCCAGGTTGGAGAGGGAGCCCTGTAGCCGGGCACCCCGTGGCACACCCCTCTGATCTCCCATGACGCCTGCTCACGTGCGGGCGCCCTGGATTCCACCTTTTCTGTTGCTCGTTCCATTGAAAGGACACCGTGTCTACCAAGTCACGTACCCGCAGTAAGACCCGCCTGTCGCGGGCCCTGGGCATCGCCCTGACCCCGAAGGCCGCCCGCTACCTCGAGAAGCGTCCGTACGCTCCGGGCGAGCACGGTCGCACCAAGCGCAAGACCGATTCCGACTATGCCGTGCGTCTCCGCGAAAAGCAGCGCTTAAGGGCCCAGTACGGCATCCGCGAAGCCCAGCTCAAGATCGCCTTCGAAGAAGCTCGTCGCGCCCAGGGCCTGACCGGTGAAAACCTGGTCGAGATCCTCGAGACCCGCCTCGACGCACTCCTCGTTCGCGCGGCAATCGCCCGCACGACAGCTCAGGCCCGCCAGATGGTCGTACACCGTCACATCCTCGTCGACGGCCAGCTCGTCGACCGCCCCTCCTTCCGCGTGAAGCCGGGCCAGCTCATCCACGTCAAGGCTCGCAGCGAGGGCATGGAACCGTTCCAGGTCGCCGCTGCCGGCGGACACGTCGACGTGCTCCCGAAGCTCCCGCCGTACCTCGAGGTTGAGATCGACAAGCTGCAGGCCCGCCTCGTGCGTCGCCCGAAGCGCATCGAAATCCCCGTGACGTGTGAAGTCCAGCTCGTCGTCGAGTACTACGCAGCCCGCTAGGTTCCCCTGCCCGTCGTCAGACGGCATCTGAACTACGCTGGAGAGCGGATCACCCCCTACGGGGTGGTCCGCTTCGTGCGTTAACCGGTGCAGCACGCCGGGTGCCAATGCATGCCCCTCTCGGAATGGATGGAGTCACCAGTGTCAGGTGGAGATATCGCGGGCCTCGCCGCCGCCGTCGTGTTTGCCGTTCTCGTCGGGCTCCTCGCGGTCCCGCTGCTGAAGCTCGGCCGGGTGTTCGATGAGACGACCCTGGCCATCCATGAGCTGAGCCAGAACGTCACGCCGCTCCTCTCCGAAACCACGACGACCCTGCAAGAAACCAACAAACAGCTGGCCAGGGTCGACACGATCACCGGAAACGTCGCGGACGTGACGGGCAATGTCTCGGCACTCGTCGCACTGTTCGCCGCGACCGTCGGCGGACCGCTCATCAAACTCGCAGGCTTCTCCGCCGCCGTCAGGGCGGGTTTCCGCGCCGCATCCCCGACGCGCGCAGGCCGTCGGCGCGGGTAGTCGGCTACGCTGGAAAGAGGCTGGTCGAGTCCGGGATACGCCGGCCGCACCACACGCGCGGCCATCGCGCATTTCTTATCAGGGTCTCCACACCGTTCAGGGAGCATTTGTCATGAAGAATTTCATCTGGTTGGTCATCGGGGTCGGCATCGGATTCTTGATCGCGCATGAAGCCAACAACACCCGTCAGGGCAAGCTGTTCTTCAGTGACCTCGACACCAAGGCCCGCGAGTTCGGCGAGGCCATCTCCGATGGCTACCGCAAGCGCGAAGCCGAGCTGCGCGACGCGCTCGGCGACGTCGCCGACGCCGGAACGGATGCGCTCGGCGGAACGACCCGCCCCTGAGCCCGCTCAGCCCTCGCTACTTTTTCGCCTATTCATTTTCAACGAACTACGGAACCCATGCAGACTGCTGAAATTCGCGGGCGCTGGCTCGACTTCTTTGCCGACCGCGGACACACCGTCGTACCGTCGGCGTCACTCGTCAGCGACGACCCCACCCTCCTGTTCACCGTCGCCGGGATGGTGCCCTTTGTGCCCTATCTGACCGGCCTCGTCCCCGCGCCGTATCCCCGTGCGACGAGTGTGCAGAAGTGCATCAGGACCAACGACATCGAAGAGGTGGGCAAGACACCCCGCCACGGCACGTTCTTCCAGATGAACGGCAACTTCTCCTTCGGTGACTACTTCAAGGAACAGGCCATCGGCTACGCCTGGGAGCTCCTGACGACGTCTGAGGCCGACGGCGGCTACGGATTCGAGGAGAAGGACCTCTGGGTCACCGTCTACCAGGACGACGACGAGGCGTTCCGCTACTGGCGCGCCCTCGGCCTGCCGGAGGACCGCATCCAGCGCCTCGGAATGGACAGCAACTACTGGTCTACCGGCCAACCGGGCCCAGCGGGCCCCTGCTCCGAGATCTTCTTCGACCGCGGCCCCGCGTACGGTGCCGACGGCGGCCCGGCGACGGACGACGACCGGTACGTCGAAATCTGGAACCTCGTCTTCATGCAGTACCTCAGGGGCGAGGGGACCGGCAAGAACGACTTCGTCATCCTCGGCGACCTCCCGAAGAAGAACATCGACACCGGCATGGGTCTCGAACGTGTCGCCTTCCTCAAGCAGGGCGTCGAGAACATGTACGAGATCGACCAGGTCCGTCCGGTCCTCGACCTCGCTGCCGCCCTCTCCGGACGCCGCTACGGCGCCGTGCACGACGACGACGTACGCATGCGCATCGTCGCAGACCACGTGCGGTCCTCGCTCATGCTGATGAGCGACGGCGTCACGCCGTCCAACGAGGGTCGCGGCTACATCCTCCGGCGGCTGATGCGCCGCACGGTACGCGCCATGCGCCTGCTCGGCGTGGACGTCGCGACCTTCCCCGAACTGTTCCCCGCCGCGCGGGACGCCATGATGAGCGCGTATCCCGAGGTCCACGGCGACTACGCCAGGATCAGCCAGGGCGCATACGCCGAGGAGGAGACCTTCCTCCGCACCCTCGCGAGCGGCAGCACGGTCCTCGACGTCGCGGTCGCGAAGACGATCAAGGCGAAGAAGACCGAACTGCCGGGGGACACCGCGTTCCTGCTGCACGACACCTACGGGTTCCCGATCGAGATCACCCTCGAGATGGCGGAAGAAGCCGGGCTGAGCGTCAACCGGTCGGCATTCGACGCCCTGATGGCCAAGCAGCGCTCGATGGCGAAGGCGGACGCGAAGGCCAAGAAGACCCACCTCGCCGACCTCTCCGTCTACAGCGCCTTCCGCGCGTCAGGCGAGACGGTGTTCACCGGATACGAGGAACTGCAGACCGAGTCCAGCGTGCTCGGGATCATCGTGGACGGCGCATCCGTCACGAAGGCGGTCGCGGGCGAAATCGCAGAAGTGATCCTCGCCGAGACCGCGCTCTACGCCGAGTCCGGCGGTCAGGAGGCCGACGCCGGCCTCATCGTCGGCCGCGGCTACGAGCTCGAGGTCCTCGACGTTCAGAAGCCCGTCAAGGGCCTGATCAGCCACAAGGTGCACGTCACAAGCGGTGAGGTCGGCGTGGGAGACCCTGCGACGAGCGTCGTCGATCCCGACTGGCGACGCGGCGCCCGGCAGGCGCACTCCGGAACCCACGTGCTGCACGCGGCACTGCGCCAGGTCCTCGGCCCGAACGCGCACCAGTCCGGCTCGTACAACAAGGCCGGATTCTTCCGTCTCGACTTCTCCTGGAACCAGGCGCTCTCTGCCGCGACCCGCAGCGAGATCGAGGAGATCTCCAACAACGCGATCCGCGACAACCTGCCCGTCGTCACCCGTGAGCTTCCCCTCGCCGAGGCGAAGGCACTCGGGGCCATGGCGCTCTTCAGCGAGAAGTACGGCGACCGGGTTCGCGTCGTCGACATCGGCGGACCCTGGTCACGGGAACTCTGCGCGGGAACCCACGTGGGTTCGAGCGCCGAGATCGGAATGATCAACCTCGTCAGCGAGGCCTCGGTCGGGTCCACGAACCGCCGCGTCGAGTCCCTCGTCGGCCTCGAGGCCTTCCGGGACCTCGCTGCTGAGCGGGCGATCGTCTCCCAGCTGACCGCGAACCTCAAGACTCCCAAGGAACAACTGCCCGAACGCATCGGCGAGCTGCTCACGAGCCTCAAGGCCGCGGAGAAGAAGATCGCGGCTTTCGAGGCTAAAGCGCTGACCGAGCGCGTCCCCGCACTCGTCGCGACCGCCCAGCGCGCAGGGGCAGTACGCCTTGTCGCCGAGAACCTCGGCACCCTGCACTCTCCCGATGAGGTGCGGATGCTGGTCACGGCAACCCGGGCGCAGCTCGGCTCCGACCCTGCGGTGGTCGCGCTTGCGGCCGTCGTGGACGACAAGCCAGTCATCATCGTGGCCACCAACGCTGCAGCGCGGGAGACGGGCCAGCGCGCCGGGGCCCTCGCGAAGCTCGTCGCCGGCATCCTCGGCGGCGGGGGCGGCGGCAAGGACGACCTCGCCCAGGGCGGTGGAACCGACGTCGACAAGATCGCGAGCGCCCTCGTCGCCGTCCGCACCACGATCGCGGGCTGAAGAATGCGGCATGGCGTGCGGGTCGGAGTCGATGTCGGCAAGGCCAGGATCGGTCTCGCGATGAGTGACCCGCACGGCATGCTCGCGACCCCGGTCGAAACCGTTCCCCGGGACGGGAACGGCGTCACCGATGTCGCCCGCATCATCGCCGTCGTCCACGATCTCGGCGCAATGGAGGTCATCGTCGGCCTCCCGCTCGCCCTGTCCGGAAACCACACCGCGTCGACACAGGACGCCGTGGGCTTTGCGGAGGTGCTCGCCCTGGCCGTTCCCGTTCCCGTGCGCCTCGTCGACGAACGGCTCTCGACCGTCGCCGCCCAGGGAGTCCTCCGCACGGCAGGCCGGAAGGCGAAGACACAGCGCCCGGTCATTGACCAGGTAGCGGCCACCATCATCCTCCAGCATGCTCTCGACACCGAACGCGGTCTCGGGCATCCGCCAGGTTCTGCCGTTGTGCCGGCCGTTCCCGCCACGCCACCGTCGCCAGCCGCCCCGATCGAAGGGTCCTGATCGTGTCCCACCCACCGCTCGACCCCCGGGACGACCCGGCAGGCCGGAACTCAGCGGCGCCCCACGCGCACGGTACTCCTCCGACTCCTGCTCCCGGCGAGGAAACCCCGGTCAATCCCTGGGCATCTTTGCTGGCTCCGCACGCCGGGACGACGGCGTCCGGCGAGCCGGGCCACGCAGGGGCCCCCGCCGACGGCGGTGACTTCCCCACCCGCCGGTCGCTCCGCACGACCGCCCAGGCTCCGTCGACGTCACGATCGAGCCGTCGCTCCCAACTCGGCTCCGAGCCACCGCGACCGCCCAAGCGGCGTCGCAAGGGCGCGTGGGGCTGTCTGATCGCCCTCGTCGTGCTGGTGGCGCTCGTGGCGGGGGCCTTCTTCGCCCTGCAGGGCCCGATCTCTCAGCTCCAGGCGACCCTCGCCGGCCCCGCCGACTACTCCGGGTCTGGCGAGACGAAGGTCGTGGTCATGATCCATGACGGTGAGACCGGATCCGACGTGGCGAACACGCTGGTGGCCCAGGATGTCGTCAAGAGCTACGACGCCTTCTACAAGCTCCTGTTGAAGGTCACGCCCGCTCCGGTCTTCCAGCCAGGCGCGTACCAGCTCATGACGAAGATGAGCGCGAGCGCCGCGCTCACCGCACTTCAGGACCCTGCAAGCAAGCTCGAACAGACCGTCGTGATCCCGGAAGGAACGGCGGAGGCGGACATCCTCCAACTGGTCAGCGAGGGGACGAACCTCCCGCTCGCCGACCTCCAGGCGGCGTCCACCGATGTCGCGGCCTTCGGCCTTCCGGCAGAGGCCACGACCCTCGAGGGCTTCCTGTTCCCCGCGACGTACACCTTCGCTCCGGGCATCACCGCGAAGGACGCGCTCAAGACCCTCGTTGACCGCCAGTTCCAGGCCCTCGACTCCGCAGGGGTCGCGCCCGCCGACCGGTGGAAGACCATCGTGCTCGCCGCACTCATCCAGCGGGAGGCCGGCCTCGCCGCCGACTACCCCAAGGTCGCCCGGGTGTTCCTCAACCGGCTCGACCCGGCTCAGTGGGAGAGCGGGCTGCTGCAGTCCGACGCGACGGTGGCATACGGCACCGGCCACACGAACGTCGTCACGACGACGGATGCCGAACGCGCCGACGCGGGCAACGCATACAACACCTATGTCCACCCCGGACTCCCGGTCGGCCCGATCTCGAACCCGGGGGACCTCGCGATCAACGCAGCCCTGCACCCCGCAGACGGGACCTGGCTGTATTTCGTGACCTGGAACCTCGACACCGGCGAGACCATCTTCTCGACGACCGCAGCCGAACACGAAGCCGGTGTCGCCCAATGGCAGGCCTGGATGAAGGACCACCCCGAATATGGTTGAGCGCACGACACCCCCGCTTCCTGAGCGCGAGAACCACGGAAAGCCTGTGGAAGGATAGTGGGCATGCTTCGTTGGCTCACCGCAGGAGAGTCCCACGGCCCCGAACTCATCGCCATTGTCGAGGGTTTGCCCGCAGGGATCCCGGTCACACTCGATTCGATCCGCCTCGATCTCGCGCGCCGCAAACTCGGCTACGGCCGGGGCGCCCGGATGACGTTCGAGCAGGACGATCTCACCATTTCCGGCGGTGTCCGGCACGGGTTCACCCTCGGCGGGCCCGTCGCGCTGCGGATCGGCAACACCGAGTGGCCGAAGTGGTCAGAGGTCATGAGCGCTGACCCCGTCGAGACGGCGCCGGGCGAAGCCCAGAGCACCCGCGGCCGCGGCGCCCCGCTCACCCGGCCCAGGCCGGGTCACGCCGACCTCGTCGGCATGCAGAAGTACGGCTTCGACGAAGCCAGGCCCGTCCTCGAACGGGCCAGTGCTCGCGAGACCGCCGCACGGGTGGCCCTCGGTGCCGTCGCACGGTCGTTCCTCGCCGAGCTCGGCATCCGCCTGGTCAGCCATACCCTGTCGATCGGGCCCGTGCGCGTGCCCGAAGACGCTCCGCTGCCCCACCCGGACGACGTCGGGATGCTCGACGCCGACCCGCTGCGCTGCTTCGACGCGGCGACCAGCGCGCTGATGGTGGCCGAGGTCGACCAGGCTCACAAGGACGGAGACACCCTCGGCGGTGTCGTCGAGGTGCTGGCATACGACCTGCCGCCCGGTCTCGGTTCGTTCGTGCACTGGGACCGGCGACTGGACTCCCAGCTCGCGGCGGCCCTGATGGGCATCCAGGCGATCAAGGGCGTCGAGGTCGGGGACGGCTTCCTCACCACGACCCGCCGCGGTTCGCACGCGCACGATGAGCTCGTGCAGTCCGACGGCCGCATCCAGCGGGTCAGCGACCGCGCAGGCGGTACGGAGGGCGGCATGAGCACGGGAACCGTGCTGCGGGTGCGGGCAGGCATGAAGCCGATCGCGACGATCCCCCGGGCACTGCGCACCGTCGACGTCACGACGAGCGAGGCGGCCCCCGCCCACCACCAGCGGTCGGATGTCTGCGCCGTTCCTGCCGCAGGCGTCGTCGCCGAGGCCATGGTCGCGCTCGTTCTCGCCAACTCGGTGCTGGAGAAGTTCGGCGGAGACTCGATCGACGAGACCAGGCGGAACCTGGAGTCCTACCTCGCACACATCCCCGGCAACCTCAAGACGGGCGCGTCGAGCGACGCCTCGCTGTGATCCCGGCGGCACTGTGACAGCGGACCTGCCCGCCGTGCCGGAACCGGCAGGGGACGGTGACCTCCCGGACTTCCCGCTCGTGCTGATCGGGCCGATGGCCGCCGGAAAGACCAGGGTCGGCAAGCGGGTGGCGCGGGTGCTCGGCGTTCCGTTCGTGGACACCGACGCGCTCGTGGTCTCCGGACACGGGTCCATCGCGAACCTCTTCAGCCGGTACGGCGAAGGACACTTCCGCGCGCTGGAACGGATCGCCGTCGGCCAGGCCCTCGCCACCAGGGCCGTCGTCTCCCTCGGTGGGGGAGCGGTGCTCGATCCGGGTACCCGCGCCGACCTCGCCCGGTGCCGGGTCGTCTACCTGAGCGTGACGGAGAAGGCCGTCGCCGGCCGGATCAAGGGCGGCAAACGACCGCTGCTTGCTGGCGGGCTCTCCGACTGGATCCGCATCTACGAACTTCGCCGCCCGCTCTACGAAGAGCTTGCCGGTCTCCACATCGACACCTCGAATCGCCAGATGGACTCCATCGCCGACGATGTCGTGGCCTGGACCCAGAGAGGGCAGAACACGCATGACTGACGTTCACAACACCACCGAGACCACCGAGACCACCGGGACGACCGGGACGACCGTCATCACGGTGTCCGGAACCGACAGCTACCCGGTCATCATCGGCAGGGGACTGCTCTCCGAGGTCGCGGAACAGCTCGGCCCGAAGGTCGGCAAGGTGCTCATCGTGCACACCTCCACGCTCGGCGCTCGCGCCGTCGCCCTCCGCGAGGGCCTGCTCGCGCACTACGAGGTGCTCATCGCCGAGGTCCCGGATGCCGAGGCCGCCAAGCGGGTCGAGGTCGCCGCGTTCTGCTGGCAGGTGATGGGCCAGGCCGACTTCAGCCGGACGGACGCCGTGATCGGCTTCGGCGGCGGAGCCGCGACCGACCTCGCCGGTTTCGTCGCGGCGACCTGGCTGCGCGGCGTTCGCCTCGTCCAGCTCCCGACGAGCGTGCTCGGCATGGTCGACGCCGCCGTCGGCGGCAAGAACGGCATCAACACTGCCGAAGGCAAGAACCTGGTCGGCACCTTCTACGCACCCGCCGCCGTGATCTGCGACCTCGACACCCTCGACGACCTGCCCCGCAACGAGATCCTCGCCGGTTTCGCCGAGATCGTGAAGGCAGGCTTCATCCAGGTGCCCGAGATCCTCGACATCGTCGAAGCGGATGTCGCGGCCGTGACCGACCCGAAGACGCCGCAGTTCCGCCGCGTGCTCGAACTCGCGATCGAGATGAAGGCCCGCGTCGTCGGCGCTGACTTCAAGGAATCCGGCCTGCGCGAGATCCTCAACTACGGGCACACCCTCGGCCACGCCGTCGAGCACGCCGAACGGTACGGCTGGCGGCACGGCGCCGCGGTCTCTGTGGGCATGATGTTCGCCGCGGAGCTCGCCCGGCTGAGCGGACGGCTGTCCGACGAGGCGGCCGACCGGCACCGCAGCATCCTCGAATCGCTCACCCTGCCGACCAGCTACCCGGTCGGCCGCTGGAACACCCTGCTTGCGACGATGCAACGCGACAAGAAGACCCGCAGCGGAATGCTGCGTTTCATCGTTCTCGACGACATCGGCAAGCCGACGGTGCTCGAGGGCCCCGACACGTCGCTGCTCTTCGCCGCGTACCAGGAAATCGGCTCCTAGCGTCGTCGTCGAGGAATGGGTCCTAGAATGATGCCCTGAGCGGGCAGCGACCCGGTCGCCGACCAGAGTCGATCGGAGGACAGACAGTGAACCAGTGGACCGTGGGGTCGACAGGCGAACCCGTTCGGGATGTCGTGCTGAAACTGGCCAGGGCGCACGAGTCCGCATTCGGCTCGGCATTCGGTGCCGGAGCAGGTGCGGGGCCGGCCCGCCTCTTTCCGCGCTTCGGCGCGGAAGCCCACGCCGATTCGACCAGTCACGCGGATGCCCGCGGCGGAGTCCGCAGGCTCGTCCAGGAATCCTGGGAACGGTCCCTGTCACTGCAGATCGATCCCGCCCGCCCGGCACCCGAGCCGGAACTGTCGTCCGACGCGCTCAGGGAGCTGCGCGACCGGCATCCGCTCTCCGCGGTGCTTCCTGTCGTCCAGAACCTCCTGATCCGGCATTCGCTCGAGTCCGGTCTCATCGTCGCCATCGGAGACGAGTCGGGCAGGCTGCTCTGGATCGACGGCGACCGCACCGTGCGGCGCCAGGCGGAAGGCATGCTGTTCGTCGAGGGAGCCGACTGGTCGGAACGCCGGGTCGGGACGAGTGCCCCTGGGACGGCGCTCGCGCTCGATCACGGAATCCAGATCCAGCGGGCGGAGCACTTCAACCGGCTGGCGCACTCGTGGAGCTGCACGGCCGTGCCCATCCACGACCCCGATTCCGGCGTCATCCTGGGCGTCATCGACGTCACGGGAGGGGACGACGCCGTAGGTCCGCAGACCCTTCCGCTCGTCGAGGCCGCGGCCTGGGCGATGGAGGCCGAACTGCGCATCCAGCGGCTCCGCGATCGAAACGACAACGGACCAGGGCACGGAGGCCCGCGCGATCGCGCGATCGTGCGTGTCGCCGGATTCACGCAGGCGCCGCCGCCCACGACCCAGAGACGCCCGACGAATGCGCGGGTGTCCGTGCTCGGGCGCGACACCGGGTTCCTCGAGAACGGCCTCGGGTCCTTCGAACTGAGTCCGCGGCACGCCGAGATCCTGACCCTGCTCGCCTGGTACCGGGACGGCCTCACCGCCGACCGGCTGTCCCAGCTGCTGAGCGACCAGTCGAACTCCGTCGACAACCTGCGCGCGGAGATGGTTCGCTTGCGGAAGGTCCTCGACGGGACGGCCCCGCCCATCTCGATCGCCTCCCGGCCGTACCGTCTCGGTTCGCCGGTCGAGCTGGATGCGCAACGCGTGCTCGCCCTACTCGAACGTGGCGCCCACCGGGTGGCGCTCGGCACCTACCGCGGGCCGCTGCTGCCCGCCTCCGTCGCCCCCGGCATCGTCGAGATCCGCTCGGAGATCAGTTCCCGGCTGCGGCAGGCGCTGCTGAGCGACGCGAGCCCCGACCTGCTCCTCGAGTACGCCCGCAGCGACGAGGCGGCCTGGGACGAGGAGGTCTGGCGCGCGTGCCTGGAACTGCTGCCGCCCCGGTCGCCGAAACGGGCATCCGTCGTCGCTCGCCTCGCGAAGATCGAGGCGGACCTCGCCGAAACCGGCGCCCCGGGTGGCGGGCGCAACCTCCCGCAACCCTGACGCAACGGTCCCTCCGCGTACGCTCGGGCCAGGTCCGCAGCAGGCGGACCCCACCGACAACGTCGTCGACGAGGAGAGAAATGACCGTCTATGCCAACCCCGGGACCCCGGGCGCCAAAGTCACCTTCAAGCCCCGCTATGAGAACTGGATCAACGGGGGCTGGGTCAAGCCCGTCAAGGGCCAGTACTTCGAAGACATCTCTCCGGTGAACGGGAAGCCGTTCGCCGAGGTCGCCCGCGGAACGGCGGAGGACATCGAACTCGCGCTCGACGCCGCCCACCGGGCCGCGCCGGCCTGGGGCAAGACGACGGCGACGGAACGCGCCGCCGTGCTCAACAAGATCGCCGACGTCATCGACGCGAACAAGGAACTGCTCGCCGTCGCAGAGACCTGGGACAACGGCAAGCCGATCCGCGAACCGCTGAACGCCGACCTGCCGCTCGCGAGCGACCACTTCCGCTACTTCGCTGCTGCGATCCGCTCGCAGGACGGCGACCACGCCGAACTCGACAACGACACCGTCTCGTACCAGTTCCACGAGCCGCTCGGCGTCGTCGGCCAGATCATCCCGTGGAACTTCCCCATCCTGATGGCCGTCTGGAAGCTCGCCCCCGCCCTCGCGGCAGGGAACGCGATCGTGATGAAGCCGGCGGAGCAGACCCCGGTGTCGATCATGGTGCTGATCGAACTGATCGGCGACATCCTGCCGCCCGGCGTGCTCAACATCGTCAACGGGTTCGGCCTCGAGGCGGGCAAGCCGCTTGCGTCCTCCCCGCGGATCCGCAAGATCGCGTTCACGGGCGAGACCACGACGGGCCGCCTCATCCTGCAGTACGCGAGCGCCAACATCATCCCTGCCACGGTCGAACTCGGCGGCAAGAGCGCGAACATCTTCTTCAGCGACGTCGCCCAGGAGCAGGACAGCTTCTACGACAAGGCCCAGGAAGGTTTTGTGCTCTTCGCCTTCAACCAGGGCGAGGTCTGCACGGCACCGAGCAGGGCGCTCCTGCAGAAGCCGATCTACGAGAGCTTCCTCGGCAGCGCCATTGAGCGCACCCGCAAGGCGATCCAGGGCAACCCGCTCGACACCGACACCCAGGTCGGGGCCCAGGCGAGCAACGACCAGCTCGAGAAGATCCTGTCCTACATCGACATCGGCAAGCAGGAGGGCGCCCGTCTCGCCCTCGGCGGTGAGCGTGTCGACCTCGGCGGTGACCTGAGCGGCGGCTATTACGTGCAGCCGACCATCTTCGAGGGCAACAACAAGATGCGCATCTTCCAGGAGGAGATCTTCGGGCCGGTCCTCGCGGTCACGAGCTTCTCCGACTACGAGGACGCCATTTCGATCGCCAACGACAACCTCTACGGGCTCGGCGCGGGCGTCTGGTCCCGGAACGGCAACGTGGCATACCGGGCCGGGCGCGACATCCACGCCGGCCGGGTGTGGGTGAACAACTACCACCACTACCCTGCCGGCGCCGCGTTCGGCGGGTACAAGAGCTCTGGCATCGGCCGCGAGAACAACAAGCTCGCCCTCGGGCACTACCAGCAGACCAAGAACCTGCTCGTGTCCTACTCGGAGAAGCCCCTCGGCTTCTTCTAAACGGCATCGTGCCGAAGGGGGCCGCCGGTATCGACCGGTGGCCCCTTTCGGCCGTCCCGCAGCTCGACTACCGTTGGTGCACATCCCGCCCGATGACCATCGAGCGTGAATCGAACGATGAAAGGCCAGGCAATGTCGCCAGCAGCGCCCTCAACAACCACGGTCATCGCCTCCGTCACGGTTCCGGGGGAGACCACGCCGCGCGTCGAGTTCACGCCGGCCGCCGTCGACACCCTGCGCGAGCTCTGGGCCGAGTTCGGACCGCTGATGTTCCACCAGTCGGGCGGATGCTGCGACGGCAGTTCGCCGATGTGTTTCCCGGCCGGGGAGTTCATCACCTCGGACCGCGACGTGCTGCTGGGCCGGCTCGACATCGCGCCGGCCGGTGAAACGGCCCAGGCCGTCGACTTCTGGATGTCGGCGGAACAGTTCGAATACTGGAGCCACACGTTCCTGACGGTCGACCTCGTCCCCGGCCGGGGCAGCGGCTTCTCCCTCGAGGCTCCGCGCGGCGTGCGTTTCCTGATCCGGTCCCGCCTGATGGAAAGCTTCGGCTGAGGGCTCGTTCGGGAAGGTCGTGCCCATCCCCGGTCGTTCGTGACTCGCGACAGGGGGTGGCCGAACCTGCGGAGTGCCCGTTGGCCCGCCTTTGGCTCTCAGCCTCCGGGCAACTACACTCGTTTGAGGCCGATTCGGCCGCGCACCTTCCTAACTGAACTGAATGAACGGAAACGCTTTCCATGGCATCAACCGCCGATATCCGAAATGGCGTCGTCCTCAACATGGACGGCCAGCTTTGGGCCGTCACCGACTTCCAGCACGTCAAGCCGGGCAAGGGCGGCGCTTTCGTTCGCACCAAACTGAAGAACGTCGTCACGGGCAAGACCGTCGACCGCACCTTCAACGCCGGAGCCAAGATCGAGACCGAGAACGTCGACCGCCAGGACTTCCAGTACCTGTACGCGGACGGCGACTCCTACGTCTTCATGGACGTCTCCGACTTCGACCAGCTCACCGTCTCCAACGTCGTCGTCGGCGAGGCCTCGAACTTCCTCCTTGAGAACCAGAACGTCACCATCGCCCTCCACAACGGCAACCCGCTGTATGTCGAGCTGCCGGCATCCGTCGTGCTCGAAATCACGTACACGGAGCCCGGCCTGCAGGGCGACCGCTCCACCGGCGGCACCAAGCCCGCCACCGTGGAGACCGGGTTCCAGATCCAGGTCCCGCTGTTCCTCGAACAGGGCACCAAAGTCAAGGTCGACACCCGCACCGGTGACTACCTCGGCCGCGTCAACTAGTGAGCGCACGAACGAAGGCGCGTAAGCGCGCGCTCGACATCCTGTACGCCGCCGACGTGCGGCAGACGACGATTCCCGAATCGCTCGCCGCCGAGGCGCAGCGGGCCGCGAGCGAACCCGCGCGGATGGCCTCCTGGCTGTACGCGCGCGAGATCGTGGACGGCGTCGTCGATCACCGCGAGGAGATCGACGAACTCATCGAGACCTACTCGCAGGGCTGGACGCTCAAGCGGATGCCGGTCGTCGACCGTGCCATCCTGCGGATCGGGATCTGGGAGATCCTGTTCAACGATGCCGTTCCTCACGCCGTCGCGATCGATGAGGCCGTCGAGGCCGCGAAGATCCTGTCGACGGATGATTCGGCCGGGTTCGTCAACGGATTGCTCGGCAGGATCGCGCAGACGGCCCCGCCGGCGTCGGCTACTCCCGCAGCACCCTAGGCTCGTCCGCACCGTCCCGTACCGTTCGTCCAGGGGAAGATCATGAGCAACGACAATCCAGAGCCGTTCCCGTCCTACCCGGACCAGTCCGGTCTGCCGGCGTCCCCCGAGCAGGGAACGCCGCATCAGGATTCGCTCCAGCCGTACCCGCAGCAGGACTACCGGCAGCAGGAGTACCCCCAGGTGCCCCGCACGAACACGCTCGCGATCGTCTCTCTCGTGTCCGCGTTCGTCGTGTCCCTCGTCGCCGTGATCACGGGGCACATCGCGCTCGGCCAGATCGCACGCCGCGGTGAACGGGGGCGCGGCCTCGCCATCGCGGGTCTTGTGATCGGCTACGTGGGACTGGCGTCCACGGCCGTCCTCATCGTCCTCTCGATCCTGTTCGCTGCGGCCTTCGGTCGGGTCTTCCTGAACATGGCCCAGCACGGCGGCTTCGGCGGGCCGGTCACCTCGGCGACGAGCGAACCGGACGCCTCGCAGGGCCTCCTGCCGAGTGGCACGCTCGGCGCGGCCCACTTCGACGATGGTTACGTGTCCGTCGGCACCGGCAGCCAGATCGTCGACGAGTACATCGACCCGATGTGCCCGTACTGCGGCCAGTTCGAGGCGACCAACGGCGCGCTGCTCGCGAGCCGCGTCGATGACGGCTCGATCACACTGCGACTGCACGCGCTGACCTTCCTCGACCAGGCCTCCCAGGGCACGTATTACTCGAGCAGGGCATCCTCCGCGCTCACCTGCGTCGCAACACTCGCTCCGGACTCGACCCTCGACTACCTCGCGGCCCTGTTCGCGAACCAGCCGCAGGAGAACACCCAGGGCCTCACTGACGCTGAACTCGCCGCGCTTTCGCCGGCCGGTACGGACATCTCCGCCTGCATCGCGCAGGGCGACTACCAGATGTGGTCGGAGGCCAACACCGATGCCGCCCTCAACGGGCCCATCCCTGGAGCGGAGATCGATTCGATCCAGGGCACGCCGACCGTGCTCGTCGACGGGGCGCAGTACCCGGGCGGACTGACCGACAGCCGTGAGTTCGAGGCATTCCTCGACTCTGGCTCAGGATCCGGCCAGTCGACGACCGAGGGGTCGTCGGGCGCCTGAGCGCAATCCGGCCTGGCTACAGGACGGCGTAGAGGCCTTCGAGGGCGCTCGCGATCGAGTCGAAGCTGCCGATCCGCTGCCCGTCTTCGTTGACCAGCAGGAACCCGCGCGGCGTTCGCTCGAGGATGCCCGCGAGTTCATCGGTCACATCGTGACGGACCTCCCAGCGCGCCGGGCCGGCGTCCACGACGGAAAACAACTGAACGAGGTCCGTCCGGTCCATTCAAATCCTTCATCTGTACGTGCTTTCGCCAGCGGATGCCTGCCGCGGGACAATCCTGACGTGTGCCGGGCCCGACCGCAACTTCTGTTCGGTGAACACCCGGTGACGGTGTCGGCGTGGTCCAGGCGGAGCAGGTCAGGCGGGCAGGTCAGAGTGCGATGGCCAGGGCCAGGATCCGTGAGCGCGGCTGATCGGCCCAGGTACCGGAGAGGTGCTCCGGGACGCCGCCGGTGGGCGTCCGGGCCGCGAGAACGCTCGTCTCCGCAGTAGGGCTGCCGGGCACCCTGAGTACGACGAGGCGCAGGGAGCCGGCCTCGACCACGGTCGAACCGAGCTCGTCCCTGGTCGAGAGAGCTGTCGTCGACGACAGTGCCGGGGTGGACGCATCCGTGGTCCCGCTGCCTGCGACCGTCGCCGTGGACTCCCGGAAGACGAGTTCCCCGTCGACGTCGACGAACTCGTCGGCCTGGGTGCCGCCGCGGTGGATGGTCGTTGCGAGCGCGGCGATGTAGGTGGGATCCCCGGTGGCGTCGTATGTCCAGCGACGACCCAGGACCGAGTGTTCCATCGTGCCGATCAACCAGGCGTCGCCGCCTTCGAGGGGCGCATCGCGATACGTCAGCGGCACCTGGAGCACCGGACCGTCGCCGGCACGCACGAGCAGCGTTTCGATGCCGACCTCACCCGCCGGATCGTCAAAACGGTATGCCGCGACGGCCGTCAGGGGGGCGGAGGGATCGCCGGCGAACCAGGACTGCATCCGCAGCCAGGGTTCGACGAGTTCAAGCTTGGACGGCCGAAGCTGGGCCCGGTGGATGAGTGCCATGACCTCGATGGTAGGGCACGTCCGCCTGGCAGAAAGGGCTGTCAGGCCGGAGACGTCTAGAACAGCCGGGAAGTCCGTATCCGTCCGCACGTCGCCGACTGGTCGGCGGCGTTGAGGTCACTCCGCCACTGTCGGCGTGAGCCGTCGGCTGGCAGACTGGGGGCGTGAATCCAGAGCCGATCCCGTCGTCCGCTGCACCAGACGGTCTGCACGCGTCGTCGCCCACGTCGCGGGTCGACCACTATGCCACTGGTGAGACCAAGGCGAGCGGGAGCACCCTCGATGGCGAACTCCACGGCGAGTGGGAGTGGTTCCGCACAGACGGCACGCTGATGCGTACGGGAGAATTCGACCGCGGCCGCCAGATCGGCGTCTGGCGCACCTGGGCCAGGGACGGCAGCCTCGTCAAGGAGACCCGCTTCCGCTGAGTCGCTCACTGACTCGATTCCGCGCCCTCCCGCAGCCGGCCGACAGGATCTCGGACCTCTGCTGCGCGATGTTCCGCACGTCGGTGAGCGTCCCGAACTCAGGAGTTCCGTGCGGCCGGGTGGGATCGGCTGCACTTGTCCGCGGACCCGAGTTACCCGCCCGGCCGCACGGATCTCCTGAATTCGGAACCATGGGCAGGAGAATCAACCGTCTTCAGGTATGAAACTCGGAATGAGAAGCCCCCAATTATGTGAGTAAGTCTCGCATTCGTGTTCGATTCGGGGTAGAATCGGGGTATGGCAGGAGCTTGGGATCCCCAGTCACACACCCCGCAGGCCCACGATTCAGTGGCCGCGGGCGATCAACCCAC
>NZ_SOFK01000026.1:0-93567 GCF_004402675.1 Cryobacterium sp. MDB2-A-1
CAACAACCCCGTCATCCCGATCACCGCATTCATCGGCGTCCGAATCTCATGACTCATCGTCGCCAGAAACGCCGACTTCGCCGTCGTCGCCGCCAACGCCGCATCCCGCGCCAACCCCAGACTCACATTCAACTCCACCTGCCGCACCCGCAACCGATCAGCATCCCGCACCGCGAACAACAGGCGCACCGCACCAGCCATCACGGTCACGACGGCGGTGACGATCGAGAAGTACGACAGGGAGGTGAATTGATTCACCAGGGCAACCGCAAGGGCGCCGAGAGTGAATATCGAGGGAATCGCCAGTACGAACGCCGAATCCGACCCGACAGGCCTCGGGGTGCTCCGGGACCGCCAGGCCGCGGCCACGAGGAGCAGGGCGGCGAGCGGCCAGAGCGCGTTGACCGGCGCTCCCGGCAGATCGAGCCCGGGAAGGCCGGTCGCCTGGATGAGGTTGCCCAGGGCCATCAACGAGAATGCAGCTGTGCACAGCGCCCAGATCTGACTCGGGCGCCGGCCGAGGGCGGCGGCCGTGCCGACAAGGATGGCGACGAGCACGAGCGGGGCGACCGCGTAGACGAGGGAGATCAGGCTGTCGACGGTGATCTCGTCGGCAGCGCGATAGAAGAGCGCAGACGCGATCGACAGCAGACCCAGGCTTGCAATCACACCGTCGAGCCACACGGAGGCCGTTGACGGCGGCAGCCGCTTCCGCACCAGCAGGACCAGCCCGGCGAAGGCGAGCCCGAAGAAGGCTGCGTCGAGTGCGAAGGCGAACGCATCCAGCACGCCGGCGGCGTCATGGTCCGTTGCGGCCGCCGCCGTGCCGGCCGCGTCCGACAGCGCGACGGCGTACAGTGCGCCGGCAAGCGCTCCCCAGGCGGGGCGCTCGATCGGGCGCAGGACCACTCGAGCTCCGACCAGGGTCGCGGCTCCGAGTTCGAGCGCGATGTAGAACCAGCCGTCGAGCCACCCGGGGCGGCCGGGGCCGGTCACGAGGAACGTCGACGCGGCGTATGCGACGGTCCCGATGAGAATCGCCATGAACGAGACCCGGATCGATCCCGGCGCGTCGGGCAGGAGAGAAGCGACGCTGGCGGACCCGCGCTGTGCCACCTGAATCGACCTCTCGTCCGGGTCGTCGCCCCGGCGGCCGCCCGTGCATGCACTGGCCATCCTCAGCGCAGGTCCGGAGCAGGTGACGACGGACGTCAACTGCTACTTACAGTGCAGCATTGCATGCAATTTATCAACTGCGAGCGGCTCGACCCCGGGACTCCCCGCGTGAAGCGATCAGCCGTGCAGGTCCCGCACGACGGCGTCGAGGGCGTTCACCGTGAGTGAGACGGACTCGACGTCGATCCGCTCGTCGTTGCCGTGGAAGAGCTGGCGGAACATTCCGTAGTCCCAGCGCCGGCTGAGCAGGGCGAAACCGTACGCGGGGATGCCGCGGCGGCGGTAGAACCGGGCGTCTGAGCCGCCGACGCTCAGCATCGGCAGCAGGTCGGCGTTCGGGTACGCCCGGCGGGCGGCCGCACCGAGGGCGTCGTAGAGCGGTGTGTCGATCGGAGAGCGGGTCGCGGCTTCGAACCCCTCGCCCTCGATCGTCACGTCGGCCATGAGCTCGCCGAGCGCCTCGCGGAGGTATGCGTCGACATCCGCCGCCGCGATGCCGGGCAGCACCCGGATGTCGAGGGTCACAGTCGCGAGGGCGGGAATGACGTTGTCCTTGTCACCGGCCCGCACGACGTTCGGCGAAACGGTCGTGTGGGTCGAGGCGTGCGCGAAGCCGGCGAGGGTGCCGAGTTCGTGCAGGGCGTCGATGATGCGCACGGGGTCGAGGAGCCGGGCGGCGAGCGCCGGGTCGAGGTCGAGCGCCGCGACGTAGCGGCGCCAGTCCGGGGTGATCTGCACGGGCGCGTGGTACCGGGAGAGCCGGTACACCGCATCCGCTGCGATGATGGCGGCGTTGCGGGCACCCCAGGGCGCCGAACCGTGCCCGGGGGTGCCGTGCACGACGAGGCGACGGCCGGCGAGGCCTTTCTCGCCGATCGTCGTGGAGATGGAGGGGGTGGGGCCGACGGGCACGCCGCCGGACTCGGTGAGGACGAAGTCGGCGTCGATCAGGTCGAGGCGGTTCTCGGTGAGCCACTCGACGCCCAGGCCGCTGCCGGCCTCCTCGTCGGCGACGGCCGCGAACACGAGGTCGCCCCGGGGTCGGAATGAACCGGTCGCGATGGCACGTGTGACGGCGGCGTAGCTCGCGGTGAGGCAGAGCATGTCGAGAGCGCCTCTGCCCCAGATCTCGCCGTCGACGATCTCCGCCGCGAACGGGTCGCGGCTCCAGCCGGCCTCGTGCACGGGGACGACGTCGAGGTGGCCGACGAGGGCGAGGGAGGGCGCGCCCGGGTCCGTTCCGTGGATGCGGGTGATCAGGGAGGCCCGGCCCGGGTGCGGTTCGACGACCTCGAGGTCGAGGCCGGAGCCGGCGAAGAAGCCCTCGAGGGTGCGCACACTGCGGATCTCGCCGCCGGAGTCCGCTGTGCCGTCGTTGACGCAGGCGTTGCGGATCAGGTCGCGCAGCAGGTCGACAGTGGCGCGGGTGAGCGCGTCGTCGGGGTGCGTGCTGCCCGGAATGATGCTGCCGGAAAGGGTGTCGTCTGCGATGGTGCGGTCCTTTCGACAGGTGCCCACACTCTACCCGAGCGGATGCCGGGCTCGGGTCGGCTCGGCTCAGCTCAGGCCGCGATACGACCGGCCGCTTCGATGGCCGCGAGCTGGCGCTCGAGGCTCTTCAGCAGCAGCGGGAGCTGGTCGGCTGGAGCGTCGGGGGCCTCAGGGTGCCACTGCACGCCGGTGATCGGCGCGAACTCGTGCTCGACGGCCTCGATGAGCCCGTCGGGGGCCACCGCTGCGGCGAGGAGGCCGGTGCCGAGGCGGTCGACGCTCTGGTGGTGCGCGCTCTGCACGGCGGCGAACGCGCCGCCGAGGCTGTCGGCGAGTACGGTACCCTCGAGCAGTTCGACGGTGTGTTCGCGGAGGATCCGGTCGATCGGCACGTCGACGTTGCGGTGGATGCCTTCGTCGATGTGCTGCACGATGCTGCCGCCGAGGGCGACGTTGATGATCTGGAGGCCGCGGCAGATGCCGAGCAGCGGGGTGCCGTGCTCGAGGGCGCGGCGCACGAGCGCAAGCTGGCCGTCGTCGGCGACCGGGAAATGCAGGGTTTCTTCCGGGTAACCGGAGACGCCGCCGTAGAAACGGGGAGTGATGTCTTCCCCGCCGAGGATGACGATCGCGTCGGCATCCGCTGTCGCGGTGAGCAGGGTGGCGATGGTCATGTCGGCCGCGGCGAGGCGGGTGACGGCCCAGCCGCCCTGTTCGGCTGCGGCCACGACGGTTCCGTTGAGGACCTGGACCTTGGCGTGGTACGCGGGGCGGTCCGGGCGGCTTCCGGTGACCTCGACGACCGCGAGGCGCGGGGCGGTGGTCTCGGCCATGCTGCCCTCCAGGCTGTTTCATCGTGTGCGGTGTTCCCAGTGTGGGCACTGCCGGCTCCGGACGCGAACGGGGCCGTCACAGTCCGCAACAGAAGGTTCGTAGACGGGCGGGTCTGGCCGTTCTATGCTCGCGGCAGGAGGGCACCGGGCACCCGCCCTCGCCTGCCATTCCCGCGCCGAAGGAGGCGAGTCCATGCGGTCACGACGCCTGCTGCTTCTGGGGGTCGTCCTCGCGGTCGTGGGCCTCGGGGCAGGGCCGGGGACTCCGGCATCCGCCGAGGATCCCCCGAGCTTCGGGTCGAGCCACGTGGTCGACAGGGTCGGCGCCCTCGGCTCCCGCACCGCGGAGGTGACCGCCGCCCTCGACCGGCTCTACGCGGAGACCCGCACCGACCTCTTCGTCGCCTACGTCGACAGCTTCACCGGAGTCGCCGACCGCCAGCAGTGGGCAGACCAGACCGCCGACGAGAACGGGCTCGGCACCAACGATGTGCTGCTCGCCGTCGCAACAAGCGACCGCCAGTACCAGCTCTCGGTCGCGCAGAATTCGACCCTGACGGATGCGCAACTTCTGGAGGTCGAAACCGTCGCGATCGAACCGGCCCTGCGCGTGAACGACTGGGCCGGGGCGGCGATCGGCGCCGCGAACGGCTTCGCGGCGACGATCGGCGGCCAGCCGGTTCCAGCGCCCTCGCTCACCCCCGGTACCGCGAATCCCGGAGGAGGGGCCTCCGGGGGCGGCCTCCTCACGGTGATCCTCGTGGCGCTCGTCGTTTTCATCGCGATCGTCGCGGGGACGATCGTGTTCTTCGCTCGCAGACGGCGGGGCGCGGCGGTGGCTGCAGCCGGTGCAGCCGGTGCAGCCGGTGCAGCGCCTCCCGTCGGAACCGGGCAGCCCGCCGCCCTCTCCACCGAAGAGCTCTCCCGGCGGGCGGCGACCGCCCTCGTCCAGACCGATGACGCCGTGACGTCGAGCGAGCAGGAGCTCGGCTTCGCCCTCGCCCAGTACGGCCAGGAGGCCACGGAGGCGTTCCGCACGGCCCTCGACTCCGCGAAGGCCGCGCTCCGGGCCGCGTTCACCCTCCAGCAGAAGCTCGACGACGCCGTCCCCGACACCGAGGAGCAGCGCAGGGACTGGTTCCTCGCCATCCTCGACGGCTGCGAGCAGGCCAACACGACCCTCGACGACCAGGCGGCGGACTTCGCCGCGCTGCGCCAGCTGGAGAAGAACGCTCCGGCCGCCGCGGCATCCGCTACCCGCGACGCCGACGCCGCCGAGAGCAGGATCGCGCCCGCCGCCGCCCGTATCGCCGAACTCGCCGGCCGGTATACCGCGGCCGCACTCGGGACCGTCGCCGACAATGCCGACCAGGCCAGGGAGCGCATCGCCTTCGCACGCACGGCACTGTCGGAGGCCGGCAAACGGATCGAGAGCGACCCGCCGGGAGCAGCCGTCGGGATCCGTGCGGCGGAGGAATCGGTCGACCAGGCCGGGCTGCTGCTCGATGCCGTCGACCGGCTCGGAACCGACCTCTCCGCGGCGGCGGACCGGGTCTCGGCCACACTCGCGGAGTTGCAGGGGGATCTCGCCGCGGCCCGCGCGCTGCCCGCCACCCCTGCCGGCGTCATCGCCGACACCGAACGCGCCGTCGCCGAGGTCTCCGCCCGGCTCGGCGCCGGACCGATCAACCCGCTCGAACTGCTCGGCCGGCTCGAGGCGACCAACGCGCGCATGGATGCCGCGCTGCAGGGGGTGCGGGACGCGGCCGCCCAGGCGCAGCGCACCGAGGCCGCACTCGACCAGGCCCTGCTCTCCGCGCACGGCCAGGTCTCGGCGGCGGAGGACTTCATCACGGCCAGGCGCGGCGCCGTCGGTGCCGAGGCGCGCACCCGGCTCGCCGAAGCCGGACGTCTGCTCGCCCAGGCCGACGGCACCCGCGCGACCGACCCGGGCTCCGCTTTCACCGCCGCGCAGCGCTCCGGCTCGCTCGCCGCGGAGTCGATCACCCTGGCACGAGCGGATGTCGACGGTTTCGCGGGCGGGCCCGGCCCCGGTACCGGCCTCGGGCAGGGCGGAGGTCAAGGCGGCACCGGGTCAGGCATGCTCGGCGCCGTCCTCGGCGGGATCCTGATCAACTCGGTTCTCTCCGGCAACCGCGGTGGCGGTCTCTTCGGCGGCGGCACATTCGGCGGCGGCCCCTTCGGTGGTTCGCGCGGCCGGGGCGGTGGCGGCGGGTTCGGCCTGCCGGGCGGCTTCGGCGGTGCGGGCACCCGGTCCCGCCGCGGCGGGGGCGGGAGGTTCTGACTCACTTCACCCCATACAGCGGAAGCACACAGACACGCGCCACACTGGACCCGCCCGCAGAATCACTCGAAAGGACACTGTCATGACCAAGCAATCCATCTTCGGCCGCATCGCACAACTGGCCAAGGCGAACATCAACTCCCTGATCGACTCGGCAGAAGACCCGAAACTCATGCTCGACCAGATGGTGCGCGACTACAGCAACAGCATTTCGGATGCCGAGGGTGCCATCGCGGAGACGATCGGCAACCTGCGCCTCCTCGAGGACGACCACCGGGAGGACGTCGAGGCCGCGGCGGAGTGGGGCGGGAAGGCACTCGCCGCGAGCCGCAAGGCCGACGAGCTGCGCGCAGCGGGCAACGCCGTGGACGCCGACAAATTCGACAACCTCGCCAAGGTCGCGCTCGGCCGCCAGTTGCAGTCCGAGAAAGAGGCGAAGGCCGCCGAGCCGCAGATCGCCTCGCAGACCACCGTCGTCGAACAGCTCAAGACCGGTCTCAACGCGATGAAGGAGAAGCTCGGCCAGCTGTCCGCCAAGCGGGACGAGCTCATCGCCCGCTCGAAGACGGCCGCGGCGCAGACCAAGGTCATGGACGCCGTCAAGAGCATCGACATCATGGATCCCACGAGCGAGGTCAGCAGGTTCGAGGACAAGATCCGCCGCGAGGAGGCCAAGGTGCGCGGGGCGAACGAGCTCGCCGCGTCGAGCCTCGACGCCCAGTTCGAAAGCCTCGAAGACCTCGGCGAACTCACCGAGGTCGACGCCCGCCTGGCGGCGCTCAAGTCCTCCGGCGCGAGCGAGATCGAGAAGTAGCCCACGGCGCTAAACCGCCGAGAGGGCACACTTTTGAGTTCGGAGAACGTGCGCGATGCCCTCGCGCGCGACAAGCCGCGAGGCGCATACTGGAGTATGGCTCCCTCCTTCGTTGTCGTGCCGCAATGGCAGGGTTCGGTTTCTCCGCGCGCAATGCGCCTCAGCGATGGTGCGGAGGCGATCCGGGGTGATCTCCCGTCCTCCGCGACCGTCGAAGTCCCGGTTCCGGTCGAGGCCGGCGACGCGCAGGACACCGGCATCGACCGGTTCTCGAGCCTCGTCATGGTGCGCGAGCGCCTCACCCGTGCGCTGCGCGACTGCGTCACCCCCGTCCTCACGATCGGCGGCGAGTGCGGCGTCTCGCTCGCGGCCGTCGGCCACGCCTCGGCGCGGCATCCGGGCGGCCTTGCCGTGGTCTGGCTCGACGCCCACCCCGACCTGCACACCCCCGATTCATCGCCCTCCGCAGCTTTCGGCGGCATGGTGCTCCGGGCGATCGCCGGCGAGGGTGTCGACGGGCTCGTGCTCGGCGCGGACGAACGGGTGCCGTTCGACCGGATCGTGATCGCGGGAGCCCGCGACATCGACCCGGCCGAAGCCGAGCTCATCGGTGCGGCGGGCATCCGCTGCCTGTCGATCGAGGAGCTCGAGACGCCGGACGGCATTCTCGCCGCGGTCCGCGCGACGGGGGCGACCGCGTTCTACATCCACCTCGACCTCGACGTGCTCGACCCCTCCGTGCTGACCGGGCTCTCGAACCTCCTTCCCTTCGGACTGAGCGTCGAGACCCTCGGCCGCACGATCACCGCGCTCAGGGCCGAGTTCGAGCTCGCCGGTGCCACGATCGCGGGCTTCGCGCCCGCCTCCCCCGAGGCCGCGAACGACGACCTGCCGAGCATCCTCCGGATCATCGGCGCCCTCACCCGCTGACCCGCGCACCGCAACGTCGGAGATTTTCGCCACACGCCGTGAATCCGGGCAGCGGATGCCGCGGGTCGCGCAAAACTCCGACGTTGCGTTGTCCTGCACCGCGGACAACGCCCCGAAACCCACCAGCACCAGGAAGGCATCCGTGAGCGAGCAGCGCAGCACCGAACAGAGCCGAACAGAGCACGACCCCGGCGGGCAGGACCGCGCCCACCAGGAACTCCGGGTGCTGACCGAGCGGCGCGGGCACGTGCTCCTGATCGGGCTGAACCGACCGGAGAAGCGCAACGCCGCCGACCTGCTGATGCTGCAGCAGCTGTCCCTTGCCTACGGCGAGCTCGATCGCGACCCCGGGCTCAGGGTCGGCCTCGTCTACGCCGTCGGCGAGCACTTCACGGCCGGCCTCGACCTCGCCGACATCGGCCCGCGCCTCGGCCCGGACGGCATCGACATGGTGCCGGACGGCGGGGTCAACCCCTGGCAAGTCGACGGCCGAGCGGTCTCGAAGCCGGTGGTGATGGCCGTGCAGGGCACCTGCCTCACACTCGGGATCGAGCTCATGCTCGCGAGCGAGATCTCGGTCGCTGCCGCCTCGACGCGGTTCGGGCAGATCGAGGTGGCCCGCGGCATCCTGCCGTTCGGCGGAGCCACGATCCGGTTCCCCCGCGCGGTCGGCTGGGGCAATGCGATGCGCTGGATCCTCACCGGTGACATGTTCGATGCCGCGGAGGCCCTGCGGATCGGGCTCGTGCAGGAGGTCGTTCCCGACGGCACCGAGTTCGACCGGGCGCTCGAGCTCGCCGGGCGGATCGCCGCCCAGGCCCCGCTCGCGGTGCAGGCGACCCTCGCGAGTGCGCGAGACGCCGTGCGACTCGGCGATGCCGTCGCGGAGGCCGGGCTGCAGCCGACCCTCGGCGTGCTCGCCGCGAGCGAGGATGCCCGGATCGGCATGGAAGCATTCCGCACCAGAACCGCCGCGGAATTCGTGGGGCGCTGAACCACGTGACTCATCGACGACAGGAGACACCATGAACGACCAGACCACGACCTACGACGTCATTGTGATCGGCGGCGGCGCCGTCGGAGAGAATGTCGCAGACCGCACCGTTCAGGGCGGGCTGAGCACGATCATCGTCGAAAGCGAACTCGTCGGGGGCGAGTGCTCGTACTGGGCGTGCATGCCGTCCAAGGCCCTGCTGCGGAGCGGAGCGGCACTCTCCGCCGCACGCCGGGTCGGCGGAGCCGCCGAGGCCGCGACCGGTGAGCTCGACGTCGCCGCCGTGCTGCGTCGCCGGGACTCGTTCACGAGCCACTGGGCGGACGACGGCCAGGTCGGCTGGCTCGACTCCGCGGGAATCGCCCTCGTCCGCGGGCATGCCCGCCTCAGCGGCGTGCGCGAGGTGACCGTCACCGGCACGGACGGAACGACGACTGTGCTCACGGCCCGGCACGCCGTCGTGGTGAGCACCGGGTCCTCCGCCGTGCTGCCCGACATCCCAGGGATCGGCACCGTCGACCCCTGGACCAGCCGCGAGGCCACGAGCGTCCAGCACATCCCGGAGAGCCTCGCCATCATCGGCGGCGGTGTCACCGCGGCCGAAATGGCCACGGCGTACACGTCGCTCGGCGCCCGGGTCACGCTCATCGTGCGCCATTCCCTCCTCGGCAAGGAAGAACCGTTCGCCGGCGAACTCGTCATCGAGGCCCTGCGCGCGGCGGGAGCGACGGTTCTGACCGGCGAGGCTCCCGTTCTCGCGATGCGCTCTGCCGACGGCGACGTCGTACTCACCCTCGCGAGCGGTGGAACCGTCACCGCGACAGAGGTCCTCGTCGCGACGGGTCGCGCACCGCGCACCGACGACCTCGGGCTCGCGTCCGTCGGGCTTCCCGACGGCGGCTGGCTGACCGTAGACGACACCCTGCTCGTTCAGGGCGACGCGGCGGACCTCGCCGGCGACTGGCTGTACGCGACCGGCGATGTCACGCATCGGGCCCTCCTCACCCACCAGGGCAAGTACCAGGCGAGGGCGGCGGGCGACGTGATCGTCGCCCGCGCCTCCGGCCGGGCCGTCGACGACTCCCCCTGGGGCACCCACGTCGCCACCGCAGACCACTCCGCCGTCCCCCAGGTCACCTTCACCGATCCCGAGGTCGCCTCGGTCGGGCTCAGCCAGGCGGCGGCAGAGAAGGCCGGCCTCCGGATCCGGGTGCTCGACTATCCGATCGGAAGCGTCGCCGGAGCGAGCCTGCAGGCCGATGGCTACACCGGCATGGCCAGGGCCATCGTCGACCTCGACCGGGAAGTGCTCATCGGCGTCACGTTCGTGGGCCAGGACGTCGCGGAACTCCTGCACGCGGCGACCATCGCCGTCGTCGGCGAGGTACCGATCAGCCGGCTCTGGCACGCGGTCCCGGCCTACCCCACGATGAGCGAAGTCTGGCTGCGCCTGCTGGAGGCATACGGCAGGCCGTAGCGCGGCATCCGCTGCCCGCAGCCGGCGCTGACGGCGGCTGACAGCCGCTGACAGCGCGCGGCAGCGGGGCGACAGCGGGGCGACAGCGGGGGAATTGTCTACTGGTGTCCTACCCAGGAGGCACCATGACCCCAGCAATCGAAGCCCGCGGGCTCACCAAACGATTCGGCACGACCCAGGCACTCGCCGGAATCGACCTCACCGTCGGACCCGGCCGGGTGCTCGGCGTCCTCGGCCCCAACGGCGCGGGCAAGACCACCGCCGTGCGCATTCTCGCGACCCTGCTGAAGCCCGACGCCGGCACCGTCACGGTCGCCGGCTTCGACGTCGTCACCCACCCCGTCGACGTGCGCCGCCGGATCGGCCTGACCGGCCAGTACGCGAGCGTCGACGAGGACCTGCGCGGCGTCGAGAACCTCGTGATGATCGGGCGCCTCCTCGGGCTGTCCCGCTCCGATGCGAAGGCCCGCGCCGCCGAGCTCCTCGAGGAATTCGAGCTGACCGACGCCGGTGGCCGCCTCGCCAAGACCTATTCCGGCGGCATGCGCCGCCGCCTCGACCTCGCGGCCTCGCTCATCGGCCGTCCGAGCGTCGTCTTCCTCGACGAACCGACCACGGGCCTCGACCCCGCCAAGCGCGACGACGTCTGGGAGATGATCCGCACCCTCGTTCGCCAGGGCACGACCGTGCTGCTGACGACGCAGTACCTCGAAGAAGCGGATGCCCTCGCGAACGAGATCACCGTCATCGACCACGGTCTCGTCATCGCCCACGACACCCCGGAGGGCCTGAAGCGCCAGGTCGGCGGGCAGACCCTCGAGGTGCGGCCGGCCGACGACCGGGACCTGGACCGCGTCACCGCCCTGCTCGCCTCCGTCGGCACCCGCGCCCCCGAGTTTCCAGCCCCGAGCCTCGTCTCGGTCCCCGTCGCCGGCGCGGATGCCCTCACCGCGACCGTCGCCCGGCTGCACGCCGAGAACATCGCCGTCACCGAGCTCTCGCTGCGGCTCCCGAGCCTCGACGAGGTCTTCTACTCCCTGACCGGTCACACGCCGGCAGTACCCTCCGCCACCGGCCTCGTCACGGAAGGAGCCGCATCATGATCGTCCGCGACTCGCTGATCCTCGCCCAGCGCACCGTCACCAAGATGGTGCGGAACCCCGAGCAGTTCCTCGACGTCTCGGTGCAGCCGATCGTGATGACGGTGATCTTCGCGTTCATCTTCGGCGGCGCGATCGCCGGGACGAGCCAGGACTACCTCCAGTTCGCGCTTCCCGGCATCATCGTGCAGACGATCATGACCACGGCGATGACCATCGGCGTCAACCTCAACTCCGACCTGAAGAACGGGGTGTTCGACCGGTTCCGGTCCCTGCCGATCGCCCGGTCCGCCCCCCTCATGGGCGCCGTGACTGGCGACGTGGTGCGGCACAGCATCGCGATCGGCGTCACCCTCGCCTTCGGCGCGGCGATCGGCTTCCGCTTCCTGACCCCGTGGTACTCGGTTGTGACGGCCATCGTGCTCATGATCGTGTTCGCGATGAGCCTGTGCTGGACATCCGTGTTCATCGGCATGCTCGCCCGCAGCTCGGGCGCCGTGCAGGGTTTGTCGTTCCTGATCGTCTTTCCGCTCACCTTCGGCTCCTCGGCGTTCGTGCCCGCGGCGACCATGCCCGGCTGGCTCCAGGGCTGGGTCGCGATCAACCCGGTCACCCACGTCACCGACGCGATGCGCGGCCTCCTGGTCGGCAACTCGATCATGACCCCGGGCACAAGCGTCGGCGGCGAAGTCCTCTGGGTGCTGCTCTCCTGCGTCGTCCTCGTCGGCGTCTTCTTCCCCCTGGCGATGCGCGCATACCGCACGAAGCTCTAGCGCGATTCCCTCCCGCGCGCGGGGGCGGGATCAGCCGGCCGGGTCGATCAGGGCGCGGAGGGTCGCGAGGGCGTGCGGGCGCGAGGAGGGCGCCGGCGTCGCCCGGTCGATGCCGTGGGCGGCGGCGGCCTGTTCGATCGCGATCGCTCGCGGTTCGAGGCGGTCGTACGCCCCGATGATCGCCGAGGAGAGGTCGAGCGCCCGCACGGCCTCCTCGACCTGCCCGCGGGCGAGCGCGAGGCCGCCGAGACTCAGTGCGACCTGGCCGATCACGGGGTGGTCGAGGCTCGCGATCGCGGCATCGGCGGCCACGCGAATGGCCCGCTCCGCGGCATCCGCGTCGCCCTGAAGGAGCTCGAGCTCCGCGCGGCGCACCCCGATCATGGCGACGAGCTGGGCGGGCATGTTCGGCCAGCCGGACGCGAGGTCCTCGATCCTGGCGAGCCGGGCGCTCGCGGCTCCCGTGTCGCGGTCGTTCAGGTCGAGCACGAGTGCGGTGGCCTCGGCCTGGATCACGGTGAAGATATTGCCGGACTCCGCAGCCCCTGCGAGGAGTTCAACCGCGCGCTCCCGCGCCGCCGCGAGCCTGCCCTGCCGCAGCATGATCGACACGGCGAGCGCCTGCTGCTGGGCGAGGTCCCAGCTCGAGGTGATGCGGCTCATGTTCGCGGTCGACGCGTCCGTCACGTCGAGCGCCTCGTCCAGGCGCCCCTGCAGGCTGAACCACTCCGCGCGCATCTGCTGCGCGAGGGCGAGGCCCCAGAGGTCGCCGATCGCCTCGAACGCGCGCACGGCGTGGGCGGATGCCTCGCCGAGCTCGGCGATGTCGCCGCGGTTCTGCGCCGTGGCGGCCCGAATCACGTGCAGCATGGCCGCGGGCCAGGGATCAAGGCCGAGTTCCTCGCCGCTCGGGATCCGCACCCGCAGCATCCAGCCCTCCTCTCCGAACGAGGTCCGGAACGCGGACAGGAGCGGGAAGGCGAGCTGCATCAGTTCGCCGCCCCTCCCCGGCGGGTCCTGCGCCCACGCGTCGAACGCACGCCGTGCGGCCTCGGCGAGCGCCTCGGGGACGAGTGCCGAGTCACGAGCGGCATCGGGATTGGCCTCCTCTGCGGAGAAGGCCCGGACGACCGGCGTGAACAGCACAATGGCGCGTGCTTCATCGCTGTCGACCTCTGCGGCCAGTTCGCTCACCGCGCCGAGCCAGACGCCGAGCTCGTCCCTCCGCTCCCGGATCCCCCAGTACCACACGCAGGCGAGCGCGACCCGGACCGCGGGCTCGGCGAGACGCGCGCTCGTTGTGTACCGGAGCGCCGCAGTCACATTGTCGTCTTCGGCGTCGAACCACGCGATCGCCTCGCGGATCCGCGGCCCGCGCATCAGCGCATCGGCGGCCTCCGCCCGCACCGCGATGTATCCGGCCTGCGCCGCGCGCTCGGCCGCGAGGGTCCCGGCCTCCGCGAGCCGTTCGATGCCGTATTCGCGGATGGTCTCGAGCAGCCGGTAGCGTCCGCGTTCGCGGTGCAGCAGCGACTTGTCCACGAGGCTCTCGAAGACGGATGCCCCGACGAGCCCGGCCGTGGCGGCGACGTCGGCCGCATCCCGGGTGTCGATCCCGGCGGGGAACACCGCGAGCCGGCCGAGCGCCGTGCGTTCGTCCGCCGAGAGCAGGCTCCAGCTCCAGTCGATCAGGGCGCGGAGGGTCTGGTGCCGCGGCAGTGCCGTGCGGTACCCGCCGGTGAGGAGGGTGAAGCGATTGTCGAGGCCGTCGAGGACCTCGTCGAGGGTCATCGTGCGGAGCTTCGCCGCGGCAAGCTCGAGGGCGAGCGGCAGCCCGTCGAGGCGCGCGCAGATCCGGGCGGCGCCGGCCAGTTCCCCGGTAGCGAGGCCGGCGCCCCGCGCGGCGAGGGCCCGCTGGCCGAACAGCTCGAGAGCGGCGAACTCGCGCAGGCGCTCCGGCGACCCCGGCGCGTCCGGAGTGTCGATGGCGGCCTCGAGCTCTGACTCGCTCGGGTGCGGCAACGACCCGACGGTGACGAAGGACTCGCCGGGGATTCCGAGCGGCTCGCGACTCGTAGCGAGAATCGTCAGTGCGGGCAGGACGCCGAGCAGGCTCTCCGCGAGCCGCGCGGCCGCGTCGATGACGTGCTCGCAATTGTCGAGCACGAGCACGACCGCGCGCCCGAGAAGCGCCTCGACGACCCGCTCGAGGCTGCCGACGGGCTCGACGGGCGCGTCCGAGGTGCGCAGTTCGCGCCCGGTGGCCGCGAGCACCGCGGCGAGCACCTCGCCCGGACCCACCGGGGCGAGCTCGACGAGCACGGCACCACGGATGCCCGCTGCCGTTTCGAGCGCGAGGCGCGTCTTCCCGATTCCCCCGGTTCCGACGATCGTGACCAGCCGGGACACGGCGAGCTGCTCCTCGATCGCCGCGAGTTCACGCTCCCGGCCGACGAGGCGGGTGAGGGACACCGGGATGCCGCGGGCCGCGGAGGGTGCGAAGGCCACGGAGGGTGCGCAGCCATCCGGGGCTGCGCCATCCAGGGCTGTGAGTTCGAGTGCCCTGGCCCGGTCGCGGGCGAGGTCGCGGAGGAACCAGTCGAAGTCCGGGGACGGGATCCAGGGTTCGCCAGCCCAGAGCGCGAGGGCCGCGAGCGCGGCGCGTCGGGCATCCGCCGGCAAGGCAGTCCCCGCCGCGGCAACCGCCTCGGCCACGAGGTCTTCGAAACGGAGTGCGTCGACATCGGACCTGGCGAGCAGGAGACGGTAGCCGCCGACCGTCGACTCGATCACTCCGGGAGGGAGCTGGGCCCGGAGCCGGGAGACGATGGACTGGAGGGCGGCCCGCTGGTTCTCGGGCGCATCGCGGGACCAGACGTCCTCGGAGATCGCCCGGTAGCTCACCGCCGTTCCCGCGTCGACGGCAAGCCGGAACAGCACGGCGAGCTGCATCGACCCCGTCACGGGAACCTGCCGTCCGTCGTGCTCGACACTCAGTCCGCCCAGCAGTCGAATTCGCACGGGGTTAACTCTAAGTGCCGGTCAGGCGGCATACGCTTGAGTGATGCTCCGGATCCTTTTCGATTCCCCCCTCAGCAGGGCCGGGTATCTCTATGCGACGGCCGTCGGGTTGGTCTGGGGAGGGCTCCTCAGCACCGGGCGCGTCGAGCGGCGCGGCGGCCTGATCGTCTTCCGCGGCCTGCCGAACTGGGCCTTCGGCCGCGGCGGGTCCTGCGTCGGCGGCTGCTACCTCACCCGGGACAACGTCTCCGACGCGATCCTCGAACACGAGGCCGTGCACAAACGGCAGTGGCAGCGCTACGGCATGCTGTTCCCGCTGTTCTACCGTGCGGCCGGCAGCAACCCGCTCACCAACCGTTTTGAAATCGAGGCCGGCCTGGAAAAGGGCGGCTACCTGACCAAAGGGAAGTCATGACCGACACGTCCGAAGCATCCGCACCGTCCGCTCGCACCATCATCATCACCGGGGGCAGCGACGGCATCGGCGCGGCCGCGGCCCGCGCGCTGAGCCGCACCGGCGCATCCGTCGTCATCGTGGGACGCTCGGCGGCCAAGACCGCCGCCGTCGCAGCACCGCTCGGCGCCGACTCGTTCACCGCCGACTTCGCCAGCCTCGACGAGGTGCGCGCTCTCGCCGCGACCCTCCTCGAGCGCTACCCGCGCATCGACGTGCTCGCCAACAACGCCGGCGGCATCATGGGCAAGCGGGTCCTCACCGTCGACGGCCACGAGAAGACCTTCCAGGTCAACCACCTCGCGCCGTTCCTGCTCACGACGCTCCTCACCGACCGGCTGCTGGAGAGCCACGCCCGGGTGATCAACACCGCGAGCGTGGCGAACAGCGTCTACGCCCGGTTCGACATCGACGACCTCGATGCGAGCGCGAAGTATTCACCCAACCGGGCTTACGGCAACGCCAAGCTCGCCAACATCCTCTTCACCCGCGAGCTGCACCACCGCTACCACGAGCAGGGCCTCACGACTGCGGCGTTCCACCCCGGCGTCGTCGCGACGAGTTTCTCGTCGAACTCGACGAGCGTGATGCGCTTCATCTACCAGACCCCGCTCAAGCGGATGCTGATCACACCGGAGCAGGGCTCAGACACCCTGGTCTGGCTCGCCACGGCTCCCCTGGACGAATGGATCTCCGGTGAGTACTACGACAAGCGCCTGGTCGCGAAGGCGAACAAGCTCGCCTACGACCCGGCGCTCGCCGCAGCCCTCTGGGAGCGCAGCGGGGCGATGGTGGCTGCGACCGCCCAGGCCGCACCCACCCTCGAATAGCCGCTACGGCATCCGCTCGCTTGCTCCGAGTACCGCGTTACTCCGAGTACTGGGCGGATGCCTCTGCGAGCATGTCCGCCTCTGCCCACGTCGCGAGGTTCGCGCGCAGTGCAGCGCCGAGCGTGGCGTCGACGCTCGTCCAGTACCAGATCGCGCGTTCGGTGACCTCAGGGCGCTGCACGCCGCTGATCGCACCCGTGATGGTGTCGAGGAAGCGGGCCTTGGCCGCGTCGTCGAACACGTCGCGATAGAGCGTCCCGGCCTGGCCGAAGTCGCTGTCCTCGCTGCGCAGCACGGCGGCGGCACGGAGCAGCTCGCCGTCGTTCTCCCAGCTGCCCTCGCCCGCGAGCAGCGGGTCGGCCACCGGGCCGCCGAGCGAGTTCGGCGCGTAGTTCGGGGCCTCTGGAGCGTTGAAGTGGTGCCTGCCGGCGCCGTCCTGCGAGTAGTTGTTCACCGGGGCTGCGTGCGGGGCGTTGACGGGCAGCTCAGCGTAGTTCGTGCCGACCCGGTATCGCGCGGCATCCGGGTAGGAGAAGATGCGCGCCATCAGCATCTTGTCGGGGCTCGCCGCGATGCCGGGCACGAAGTTGGCCGGCGAGAACGCGGCCTGCTCGATTTCGGCGAAGAAGTTCTGCGGGTTGCGGTTGAGCGTGTGCACACCGACCTCGATGAGCGGGTAGTCGGCGTGCGGCCAGACCTTGGTCAGGTCGAAGGGGTTGAACCGGTAGGTCTTGGCGTCCTCGTACGGCATGATCTGCACCGAGACGGTCCAGGACGGGAAGTTGCCTGCCTCGATCGCGTCGTGCAGGTCGCGGCGGTAGTAGTCGGCGTCTGCGCCGGCGATGAGCTCGGCCTCAGAGCCCTCCATCTCGACGTTGCCCTGGTTGGAGGCGAAGTGATACTTGACCCAGAAGCGCTCGCCGGCGGCATTGATCCACTGGTAGGTGTGCGAGCCGAAGCCGGGCATCTCGCGCCAGGAGCGCGGCAGGCCGCGGTCGCCCATCAGGTAGGTGACCTGGTGCGCGGACTCCGGCGAGAGGGTCCAGAAGTCCCACTGCATCGTGGCATCGCGCAGGCCGGAGCCGGGCAGCCGCTTCTGGGAGTGGATGAAGTCGGGGAACTTGATGCCGTCTCGGATGAAGAACACCGGGGTGTTGTTGCCGACGATGTCGTAGTTGCCCTCCGTCGTGTAGAACTTGACCGAGAAGCCGCGCACGTCGCGCCAGGTGTCCGGACTGCCCTGCTCGCCGGCGACACTCGAGAATCGCTGCAGCGTCTCGGTGCTCGTGCCCGGCTGGAAGACCGCGGCGCGGGTGTACGCGGACACGTCGCCGGTGACCTCGAACACGCCGTGCGCTCCGCCGCCCTTGGCGTGCACGATCCGCTCCGGGATGCGCTCGCGGTTGAACTGCGCGAGCTTTTCGACCAGATAGCGGTCGTGCAGGGCCGCGACGCCGTCCGTCCCGACGGTGAGGGAATGCTCGTCGCTCGCGACGGGGGTTCCGGTCTGGGTGGTGGTCGGCTTGATCGGCCCGGTGTTCGACTCGCTGTTGGACTCGGTGGTCATGCTGCTCCTTTGTTCGACTACATGTGCACTGCGTAGGTCAGGGATGAGTGGGTGGATGGCCGGCCGGGAGATGGGGCTCTGCGCCCGCGGCCTGGCAGTCGGGGCAGAGCCCCCAGTAGGTGACCTCCGCGGCGTGCACGGCGAAACCGGCCGCGTCGCTCGGCTCGAGGCAGGGCGCCTCGCCGACGGCGCAGTCCACGTCCTGCACGGCGGCGCAGCGCGAGCAGATCACGTGGTGGTGGTTGTCGCCGACCCGGCGCTCGTAGAGCGCAGGAGACCCGGACGGTTCGATCCTGCGGGTGAGACCCGCCGAGGTGAAGGCCGCGAGCACGCCGTAGACCGCCTGCAGCGACGTTCCGGGCAACTCGGTCCGCACCACGGCGAAGAGCCGCTCGGCACTCGCGTGCGGGGAATCGTCGAGGGCCCGCAGCACGGCGAGGCGCGGCGCGGTGACCTTGAGTCCCGATCGGCGGATGCTGTCACCGAGCTGCCCTGGCTCGCCCGGCCGCGAGAATCCCGGGTTTTTGCTCGGCGTCCCGGTCGTCGTCATGCCCTCACGCTAACAGTTGTTTTGATTTCCTCAAAACAATTCACCGAATGTTCAGAAACGCCGGATGTTCAGGAAGCGGGGGTCAGGAGCGAGGGTCAGGAGCGGGGAGCGGTGTCGCCGTCACCATCGGCGCCGCCGGCGAGGGCGCCGCGGTAGACGTCGAGCACCCGCGACAGGAAGGCCGCGATGACCTCGCGCTCCTCCGCGGGGAGGTCACGGGTGACAGTGGCGACTCCCCCGATCACCGGCATGAGCGCTCCGACGGCCTTCTCCACCGATTTCGCTGCGGGCAGGACGACGACCTTCCGCCTGTCCGAGGTGTGCGCCTCGCGCCGGGCATGACCGAGTGCGACGAGCCGGTCGACCACAAGGGTGGTCGCTGCCGTCGAGATGTCGAGCCGCCGGGAGAGTTCGCTCGGTGTGAGCGAACCGGCCGTGATCAGGTGTTCCATTGCGGACAGGTCGGTCGGATTCACCGCGAGGGCCTGTCCGACCTGGCGCTCGAACGCCCGGGACAGCACTACGAATTCCCGCAGCTGGGTGCCGATCTCGCCGGAATAGGGCAGGCCGATGTCGTTGTCGCCGACAAGGGGTTGGACGGCGCCGGTCGGCGCACCGCTTGGTGCACCAGCCGGGAGCGGGGACTTGCGAGGCTCTGCCATGACCGCCATACTAGTCCTGACATTGCTAGGATGCTTAGCAATCAGGACTATTGGAGGAAAAGTGCTCGGGATTGTGCGCATCATCACGGGTCGGCGCACGGCCTGGGTCGTCCTCGTCGGCGCCGTCATCGCCGTCGGACTGCTGTTCGCACTGCTGCCGAAGAGCGCCGGGAACGACTTCCCGACGTCCGGGCTGCCCACGTCGAGCCAGGCGGCCAGGGTCGATGCCCTCCTCGCCGACTTCCCCTCGGCGAAGCAGACCTCCGCGATCGTCGTCTGGAACCGCGGTGGCGACACGACCGGCGCGGAGAGCGCGCTGACGGAGACGGACAAGGCCGCGATCACCGCGCAGGCCGCCGAACTCGGCGCACTGTCGACCGCCCCGCGGGCGACCACGCCCCGGTTCAGCGACGACGGGCTCGCGGCGATCAGCGTCGTGCCGCTCGAGGCCGCCGCCGTCAGCGCCGACGTCAAGGGCACGGCCGCGGACATCCGCTCGGCCGCCTCGAGCGACCTGCCCTCCGGCCTGAGTTCCTACGTGACCGGGCCGGTCGGGTTCCAGGCCGACATCTCCAACGCCTTCGCGGGCGCCGATTTCCGGCTGCTGCTCGTGACCGTGATCGTCGTCGCGGTACTTCTGATCATCACCTACCGCAGCCCCGTGCTCTGGATCGTGCCGCTCGTGGTCGTCGGACTGGCCGACGGGCTCGCCGGCGTCGTCGTGAGCGCCCTCGCCGGGCCGTTCGGCATCACCCTGGACGCAAGCGTTTCGGGCATCCAGTCCGTGCTCGTCTTCGGTGCGGGCACCAACTACGCACTGCTGCTCGTCGCCCGCTACCGCGAGGAACTGCTGCACACCGAGAGCAGGAACGAGGCGATGCGAATCGCCGTGCGGAGCGCAGGCCCCGCGATCGCCGCGAGCGGAGGGACCGTCGCGCTGAGCCTGCTGACCTTGCTCTTCGCCGAGCTCTCCGGCAACCGCGCGCTCGGTTTCGCCTGCGCGATCGGTGTCGTCATCGCGATCCTGTTCGCCCTGATCGTCCTTCCCGCCGCCCTCGTCGTCTGCGGCCGCGGGCTGTTCTGGCCGTTCGTGCCGCGCTACGACCCCGCGTCGCCCCGCGTGCACACCGGATTCTGGTCCCGGCTCGGCCGCGGCGTCGCCCGGCGCCCTGTGGCGATCATCGTCGCCTCCGCGCTCGGGCTCGGCGCCCTGAGTCTGGGACTGGTCGGGGCATCCGTCGGGCTCTCGCAGGCGGACCAGCTGCTCGGCAACCCGGAATCGGTGCAGGCGCAGGCCATCGTCGACGCCTCGTTCTCGTCGGGGCTCACGAGCCAGACCATCGTGCTCGCACCGGATGCCTCGGCGACAGAGGCCGCGAGCCTCGCCACAACGACAGCGGGCGTCGCAACGGTGCAGCCGGGCGAGAGCGCGAACGGGCGCACCCGGCTCAACCTGTCGCTTTCGAGCGAACCGGGCAGTGAGACGACCTTCGCCACCATCACCGCGCTGCGCACCGCATACGCGGATGCCGGCGGCGCGGTCGCGGATTCCCTCGTCGGCGGCACAGACGCGACGGCCCTCGACACCCGCACGAGTTCGCAGCGCGACCAGGACCTGATCCTGCCGATGATCCTCGCGATCGTCTTCGGCATCCTCGCCCTGCTGCTCCGCTCCCTCGTCGCGCCGGTCCTGCTGATCCTGAGCGTGCTCGCGACGTTCTTCGCGAGCCTCGGCGCTTCCAACCTGATCTTCCAGAACCTGCTCGGCTTCCCGGCTTTCAATACGAACGTCGTGCTGTTCGCGTTCCTGTTCCTCGTCGCGCTCGGGGTGGACTACAACATCTTCCTCACGACGAGGGCGCGGGAGGAGGCCCGGCTGCACGGCACCCGGGAGGGCATGGTGCGCGCCCTCTCCTCGACCGGAGCGGTGATCACGAGCGCCGGCATCCTGATCGCAGCGGTCTTCGTCGTGCTCGGGGTACTCCCGGTCGTCGCGCTCGCTCAGATCGGCGTGATCGTCTGCCTCGGCGTGCTGCTCGACACCCTGCTCGTCCGCACCCTCGTGGTTCCCGCGCTCGTGTTCCTCACCGGCGACCGGTTCTGGTGGCCGTCGCACCCGGCACTCCGCGAGTAGCGGGGCACCGAGCGCCGGGCGCCGAGCGCCGGCAGACCTCGCGAGTACAGTGTCCGCATGACTGCGGTGCTCGAGCGGATGCTGCCGGCGTGGCTCGTGCGGCATCCGCTGCGGTCGGGCTGGGCCTGGCTGGCCCTCTGGGGTGTCGTGGTCGCCTCCGACGCCCTCTCGCCCTGGGTCCCCGGTCCCGGCTGGTACGCGGTCGTGCTGCTCGCCGCGCTGCCGGCCCTCGCGGCGACAGTGTGGCTGCTCGCGGCCACACCGCGCGACCACCTTCCGCCCGCGAACGACTCGGTGCTCGGCCATTTCTTCGTGCGATTCCTCGCGCTGTGTGCGGCATTCCTGGTCTGGGGGGTGTCCGTGGTCGCGAGTTCGTCGATCTCGACGGCGATCCAGGCCGCGGCCGACGACAATGACGCCGAGGTGACCGGGCTCGGCTTCACGCTCATGCTCGCGGCGATCCCGGTGGTACTGCTCGTACTGTGGATGGCCTTCGTCGTTCGGTGCAGCTGGTTCCTGCGGCGGTTGCGCGGCTGGCGCGAGCTGCCGGAGGCGCACGCGGTTCCGGAGGACTTCCTGCGGACCAGCCCGCGCTTACGATTCACGATCGTGGGGCTCGCCCACCCGGGGCTGCTCCTCGCCGGCGGGCTCGGGGCATCCGTGCTCGCCGTGCTTCTCGGCGGACCCGAGTTCACGCTGCATCTCACGCCCTGACCCGCGCCCCCGGACGGGGCAGTGCTGCTCAGCGGGCGAGCGGGCCGCCGACCTTGGTCAGCAGCGTCTGGAACGCGCGGGGTGCCGCCCGGAGCTCCGAGCGGGCCGTGAGTGCACCGGCGGCGTGGAAGGCCTGGGCGACGTTGATGATCTCGTACTGCACGAGCGAACCCTCCTCCTCCGCGAGCACGCGGTACTCGCCTCGGTACCACCAGTCCCCCTGCACCACGATCAGGCGCTCGGCGGGATCGGCCCGGAAATGCCGGTTGATCGTGGCGACCCCCTCGCTCGGTGCGGGCATCAGCGCCGCGAGCAGCCGCACGAACACGGTCTCCGGCGGCGCTTCGAGGTGCCCAGCGAAGGACCGCAGCACGGTGTGTCGAGGCGGCAGCTCGAACGAGACCTCCGGATCGGTCACGGGTTACTTCAGGCTCTTCTGGAGCAGCACGGTTCCGAGCCAGCGGTCGAACTTGAAGCCGACCTTGCCCATCCGGCCGATCTCCTTGAACCCGAAGTCGAGGTGCAGCTTGATCGACGCGTCGGCGCCCTGGTCGGCGATCACGGCGATGATCTCCTTGAGGCCCGCATCCTTGGAGCGCGTGATGAGCTCGCCGAGCAGCACCCGGCCGAGTCCCTTGCCTGTCGAGGCCGCTCCGAGGTAGATCGAGTTCTCGACGGTGAACCGGAACGCGCGCTTCTCTTTCCACGGCGTCACGAGCGCGTAGCCGAGGATCTGACCGGCGGGCGACACGGCCACGATGAAGGGCATGCCGAGCTTGCCGAGGTAGTAGAACTTACTGCGCCAGGCGGCGAGGGTCATCGGGTCGACGTCGAAGGTGACCGTGCTGTTGGCGACGTAGTAGTTGTAGATCTCGCGGATGTACGGCAGGTCGGTGATCAGCGCGTCCCGCATCGAGTACTCGAACGGAGCCTCGGTCTCCGGCGCCGGGCGCAGGTGCCTGGGCAACTGCCGGCGCGGCTGGTATTCCTCTTCAAGCATGGCTGGCTCCTCCCACGGACTTCCAGATTACCCGAGTGTCCAGTCGACGGGCGCTGCGCCCTGCTCGGCGAGGAGCGCGTTCGCGCGGCTGAAGGGCCTCGACCCGAAAAAGCCCCGCCGCGCGGACAGCGGGCTCGGATGCGCCGACTCGATCACCGGGGTGTTGCCGAGCAACGGCCGCAGCCTCGCGGCGTCCTTCCCCCAGAGGATCGCGACGAGGGGCGTGCCGCGGGCGACGAGGGCACGGATGGCCTGGTCCGTGACGGCCTCCCAGCCGTGCCCGCGGTGCGAACCCGGCTCACCGGCGCGCACGGTGAGCACCCGGTTGAGCAGCAGCACTCCCTGGGCCGACCAGGCCGAGAGGTCTCCGGTGCGCAGGGTCACCCCGACGTCCGACTGGAGCTCGGCACCGATGTTCACGAGGCTCCGCGGCAAGGGCCGCACGGCGGGATCGACCGCGAAGGCGAGGCCGAGCGGATGCCCCGGCGTCGGATACGGGTCCTGGCCGACCAGGAGCACGCGTACCGCCCGGAACGGTTCGCGGAAGGCGCGCAGCACGGTCGCCGGCGCCGGCAGCCAGGGTCGCCCGGCGGCCGACTCGGCGTCGAGGAAACCGGTCGCCTGGGCCAGCGCGCCCGCCGCGGGGGCGAGGGCCGCTGCCCAGCCGGGGTCGACCGATGACGGGTCGACCGATGACGGGTCGATCGACGACGGGTCGATCACGGCCTAGGCGCCGAAGGTGCTGACGAGCACGCCGTTCTCGGACTGGCTGACCCGCCAGACGCTGCCGGAGCCGACGACGCGGAGGGCGCCCTCCCCGACGATGAGCGCGGTGTTCTCGTCGACAGCGAGGCCGCCGTCGATGAGGCCGGCTTCCGTTGCGGCGATGAGGCGGGACAGGGTTCCCCACTGGGCGGCGTGCACGTCGACGGTGACGTCGAGCAGGCCGATGCCGGGCTGGATGGTGAGTTCGTCGAGGCCTTCAGAGGCTGCTTCCGCGCTGACCTCGACCTCGCCCAGGCGCCAGCCGCTGACGAGGGCACGCTCTGCGGCGATCATGGCACCGGCGGAGTAGCCGAGGTACGGCACGCCGGCGGACACCTGGCGGCGGATCTCGCCTGCGATCGGGGTGAGTGCGGCAAGGTAGGCGGGCGTGAGCCCACCGCCGACGATGATGCCGTCGACGTCCGCGATCGCGGGCAGGGTCGCCGCGTCGCTCAGTGCGAGTTCGGTGATCTTCGCCTCGAAGACCCCGGCCGCACCGAGCGCCTCGGCGAGCTTCGCGGCGTGCTGGGCGGCGTCGTCAACAGCGTCGTCAACAGCAGCGGTGCCGGGCGCACGCACCGCGATGATCGCGATCCGGGGTTCGTCGCGACCGGCCGCCGTGGCACGCACGGTCGCCTCGGCGAGGAACGGACCGAACACGGCCGCGCTGTGTTCGGCGGCCCAGCCGCCGCCGACGAGGTGGATGCTCATGCGACGACGCCCGCAACGGCAGGCGCGACGACGACATTCTCCACTGCGGAGGGGGCGACGACGGTCGCGACGATGGGGGCGAGCAGGGCCGTCACTTCAGGCGCGTCGACGATCGGCAGCGCCGACCACGGGAACACGATCCAGTCGTCGGTCTCGCGCCAGGTGTAGTCCGGGACGAGGACCGTGCGCGGCTTGGTGTACAGGGTCGCGCAGCGCACCTCGGCCGCCGACTCCCGCAACATCGCGAGCACGAGCGCGAGGGTGCGCCCCGAGTCGGAGACGTCGTCGACGAGCAGCACGCTGAGTCCGGCAAGTGCCGGCGCGTCGAGCATCGGACCGGAGAGCACCGGCTCGGGCAGGCGTTCGTCGACCCCGGTGTAGAACTGCACGTTGATGCTGCCGCAGTTCTTCGTGCCGAGCGCGTACGACATCGCGCCCGCGAGCAGCAGGCCGCCGCGCGCGATCGCGATCACGACGTCCGGGTGGAATCCGCTCGACAGCACGTCGACGGCCAGTTGCCGCGAGGCAGCGGCGAAGTCCTCCCAGCCGAGGATTTCCCGCTGGATGCCGGTCGTGTCAGTTGCTGAGTCGTCTGCTTCGAATGCCATTGTCCAATGGTAGGTCACCGGCCGGCTGGAGGTCGGGTTCCGGTTCAGCGGCGAGGTGCCGTTCCGGGTGCCCGTCATAGAGCGAGAGCGGCCGGATCAGGGAGTTCGAAGCGGTCTGTTCGATGATGTGCGCGGTCCAGCCGGCGATCCGGGAGGCCACGAAGAGGGGCGTGAAGGTCAGGGTGTCGAAGCCCATCAGGTAGTACGCCGGTCCCGACGGGTAGTCGAGGTTCGGCAGGATACCGGTGCGCTCCTTCATCCCCGCCGCGAGGCGCTCGTAGAGCTCGATCAGGTCCGGGCGCTGGTAGTGCTCGACCAGGGTGAGCAGCGCGGTCTTCATCGTCGGCACCCGGGAGTCGCCGTGCTTGTAGACGCGGTGCCCGAAACCCATCACCTTGTGATGCGCGTCGAGGGTCTCCTTGAGCCAGGCATCCGCTCGTTCGCCGGAGCCTTCGCCGAGGCCGATCTGCTCGAACGTGTGCATCACGGCTTCGTTGGCGCCGCCGTGCAGCGCACCCTTGAGGGCGCCGACCGCCCCGGTGATCGCCGAGTGCAGGTCGCTCATCGTGGACGTGATCACGCGCGCGGTGAAGGTGGATGCGTTGAAGGAGTGGTCGGCGTACATGATCATCGACACGTCGAAGGCCTCGACGACGACGAGTTCCGGCACCTCGCCGAAGGTCATGAACAGGAAGTTCGCCGAGTAGCCGAGGTCGTCGCGCGGTTCGATCGGCTCGAGCCCGTGGCGGCGGCGCTGGTCGTAGGCGACGATCGCGGGCATCTGGGACCAGAGCCGCAGGCCCTTGGCCTTGTTCGCCTCCGGGGAGGCGTCGTCGACCTGCGGGTCGAAGGCGCCGATCAGGCTCACGGCGGTCCGCACGACGTCCATCGGGTGCGCGGTCAGGGGAAGCTCGTCGATCACGCGGCGCACGGCGGGCTGGAGGTGGCGGAGGGACCGCTCCTCGTCTTCGAACGCGGCGAGCTCGTCGGGCGTCGGGAGTTCGCCGTTCCAGAGCAGGTAGGTGACCTCCTCGAAGCTCTTCTGCGCGGCGAGTTCCTGCACCGGGTAGCCCCGGTAGAGCAGGGAGTTCGACAGGTCGTTGACCTTCGAGACGCGGGTGCGGTCGACCACGATTCCGGCGAGGCCCTTGTAGACCGTCGGTTCGGTGACGGCTGGTTCGTTCTGACTCATGTCGCTCCTTCGCGTGCGGTGAGTGCGTGGTTACGCGGGCAGGGTGGGGTTGAGGGTGAAATTGAAAACGCCGGAGTCGAAGTGATTGTACGACTCGTAGTCGAGCAGTTCGTAGAGCTTCGAGCGGTGCTGCATCTCTGGCAGCATCGACTCGAGCGAGCCGTGTTCGACGATCGCGTCGAGGCCGCGGTCTGCGGCGCCCATCGCGAGGCGCAACAGCGAGACGGGGAAGATCACGAGGTTCATCCCGACATCGGCGAGCTGCTGCACGGTGAAGAGCTCCCCCTTGCCGAACTCGGTCATGTTCGCGAGCACGGGCACGTCGACGGCCGCACGGATCGCCGCGAATTCGGCGAGCGACGCCATCGCCTCGGGAAAGATCGCGTCGGCGCCCGCGTCGACGAGTGCCTTCGCCCTGTCGACGGCCGCGGCGAGACCGTCGACGGCACGGATGTCGGTGCGCGCCATCACGAGGAAGTTCGGGTCCCTGCGGGCATCGACGGCCGCGCGGATGCGCTTGCTGGCCGTGTCGAGGTCGACGACCTGCTTGCCGTCGAGGTGGCCGCAGCGCTTCGGGTTGACCTGGTCCTCGATGTGCATTCCGGCGAGGCCGGCGTCCTCGAGGGTCTGCACGGTGCGCGCGACGTTCATCGGCTCGCCGAATCCGGTGTCGGCGTCGACGATCGCGGGCAGGTCGGTCATCCTGGCGATCTGCTGGCTGCGCCCGGCGACCTCGGTGAGGGTGGTCAGGCCGATGTCGGGCAGGCCGAGGTCTGCGGAGAGCACGGCGCCGGAGATGTAGACGCCCTCGAACCCCTTCGCCTCGATCAGGCGGGCGGAAAGCGGGTTGAATGCCCCGGGAAACCGGAGCAGGCGTCCGCTGGCCAGGTCGCGGCGGAAACCCTCGCGCTTGGCGGCGGGGGTGCGTGTCGAATACAACATCAGAAGATTCCATTCGGGATGGGGACCGAGGTGAGCAGGCCGTTGCGGGCCACGATGGTGAGCTGGTCGAGGTCGTCGGCGGCGAGGTCGGGCAGGCGTTCGGCGGCGTCGAGGAAGCGCAGGATCTCACCCTCCTCGAGCACGCCCGCCGCGAGCGTGCGGAACTTGTCAATGTACTCCGCCCGGCCGAAGGGCTGCGCGCCGAGCGGATGCGCGTCGGCGACGGCGAGCTCGTCGACGATCCGCTTGCCATTGGCCAGCTCGATCTCCACCCGGCCGCCGAAGGCCTTCTCGGCGGGGTCGAGTGAGTGGTAGCGCCGGGTCCACTCGACGTCCTCCTCGGTCGTGACCTTGTTCCAGAGGGCGATGGTGTCCGCGCGGCTCGCGCGTTCCGGCCGGTAGGAGTCGACGTGGTGCCAGCTGCCGTCCTGCAGTGCGACGGTGAAGATGTACGGGATCGAGTGGTCGAGGGTCTCCCTTGTCGCACTCGGGTCGTACTTCTGCGGGTCGTTCGCACCGGAGCCGATCACGTTGTGGGTGTGATGGCTCGTGTGGATCACGATCCGGGTGATGTTGGCCGGGTCGGCGAGTTCCGGGTGCTCGCGGTAGAGCTTGCGGGCGAGGTCGATGAGGGCCTGGGCCTGGTACTCGGCGGAGTGTTCCTTCGTGTAACTGTCCAGGATGGCCCGCTTGGCCTCGCCCCGGCCCGGCAGGGCGACCTGGTAGGAAGCCTCCGGACCGTCGAGGAGCCACGCGATGACGCCGTCTTCGCCCTCGTAGATCGGGGTCGGACTCGTCTCGCCGCGCATGGCGCGGTCGACGGATTCGACGGCCATCTTGCCGGCGAATGCGGGCGCGTACGCCTTCCAGCTCGAGATCTCACCCTTGCGGGACTGCCGGGTGGCCGTTGTGGTGTGCAGGGCCTGGCCGATGGCCTGGAAGATCGTCTCGGTGTCGAGGCCGAGCAGGGTGCCGATCCCGGCGGCGGCCGACGGGCCGAGGTGGGCGACGTGGTCGATCTTGTGCGCGTGCAGGCTGATCGCCCGCACGAGGTCGATCTGGATCTCGTAGCCGGTCGCGATCCCGCGCACGAGGTCCCGCCCGCTCAGGCCGCGGGTGACGGCGAGGTGCTGGGCGACGGCGAGGACCGGCGGGATGTTGTCGCCGGGGTGGGAGTACTCGGCGGCGAGGAAGGTGTCGTGGTAGTCCAGTTCGCGGACGGCGACGCCGTTGGCCCACGCCGCCCATTCCGGCGAGACCCGGCGGGAACGCTGTTCGCCGAACACGGTCGCGCCGACGCCGTTGAAGGAGCGCGGATGCGCGAGCGCCTGCGAGCGCGCGGCGACGACCGGTCGCCGGGTGAGCGAGGCCGCTGCGACGGCGGCATTGTCGATGACCCGGTTGATGATCATCTCGGTCACCTCGGCGGAGACCTCCACCGGGTCGGACGCGCACTCGGCGATCTTCCAGGCGAGCTGATCCGTGCGGGCCAGGTCTTCGTCGCTGCGGTGGACTCGAACATCGTGAAGCTGCACAGGGTTCCCTTCGGTGGTTCGGTTGGACGGTGGTTCGGGTGGGCGGTAGTTCGGGTGGGCGCTGGTTCGGGTGGGCGCTGTTGCTTCAGTCGGCCTGGGCGGCCGGGTTCGCCTCGAGCGCGGCGAGGACGTTGCTGAGGCTCTGGTGGAGGTGGACGTGGGTGGCGTGGGCGGCGAGCGAGGTATCACCGGCGACGATGGCCTCGATGATGAGCAGGTGCTCGGCCGCCGCCGCCCGCAGCCGCGCCGGGTTTTGCCTGGCGAGCCTGCGGATCCTGGCGAGGTGGGTGCGCACGTTGGCGAGCGCGGTGACGAGGAACGGGTTGCCGACTGCCGCGTCGAGCGCGTCGTCGAAGTCGTCGATGAGCTCGTAGTACCGGTGCAGTCCGGCCTCGCCCAGCAGCAGCAGTTCGGGTGCCGTGCGGAACTGGTCGCGCAGCTCGAGGAAGACGTGGGGGTCGCGCCGGGTCGCCGCGATCCTGGCCGCGTGCTCCTCGAGGGCGCGGCGGAGTTCGTACAGTTCGTGGATGCTGTCGACGGACATCTCCGTGACCATGAAGCCGCGGCCGGCGCGGCCGGCGACGAGCCCGTCGGCGATCAGGCGGGCGATGGCGGACCGGAGCGGCGTGCGCGAGACGCCGATGCGGTCGGACTGCTCGACCTCGAGGAGGCCGGCGCCCGGGGCGAGGACTCCGTCGAGGATTTCGTCGCGCAGCTGGCGGTAGGCGCGTTCGCTCGCGCTGACGACGGCGACCGGCGGTGCGGCCGTGCGGGTACCCACCGGAGTGGTGTTCCCCGACGTTGGGGTTTCTGTATACACAGACGCCATGCTATTCCCTTTTTACCCGGCGTGTGCAAGACTTCCTGAATTCTATGTATACATAGGAGCTTCAATGGGGAGGTTCACAGTGACATACACAGCGACAGGCACGGCGGGGAGCTACCGCGACTCCTGGCTGCGCTCGACGGATGCCGCGACCCGCGCCGACTTCTGGCTCGAGGCATCCGCCTTCATCGACTGGACCGTGCCCCCGCGCACCGCGCTCGAGGAGCGCGAGCCCGGGACCTGGCGCTGGTTCCCGGACGGCGAGCTCAACACGAGCTACAACGCCCTCGACCGGCACGTGCTCGCCGGCCGCGGCGACCAGGCCGCGGTCATCTACGACTCCGCGATGAGCGGCACCCGGGTCAGCATCAGCTACAGCCGGCTGCTCGACCGCGTCTCCCGGTTCGCCGGGGTGCTGCGCGCCCAGGGCGTCGGCGTCGGCGACCGGGTGATCGTCTACCTGCCGATGATCCCGGAGGCGATCGTGGCCATGCTCGCGTGCGCCAGGATCGGCGCCGTGCACTCCGTGGTCTTCGGCGGCTTCGCGGCGAGCGAACTCGCCGTGCGGATCGACGACGCCCGGCCCACCGTGATCGTGACCGCGTCGGGCGGGCTCGAGCCCGGCCGCGTCGTCGAATACCTGCCGCTCGTGAAGAAGGCTCTTGACCGGTCGCAGGGTTCGGTCCGCACCGTCATCGTGCGGGACCGCGAGTCGATCCCCGGGAGCGCGGCGGACTACGCCGTCGCGGGCACGGACACGGACACGGGCACGGACGCCGTCACCTGGCTCGACTGGGCGACCGAAGAGGATGCCGCGACCCCTGCCGAACCCGTGAGCCTCCGCTCTGAGGACCCGCTGTACATCCTCTATACCTCGGGAACGACCGGGAATCCGAAGGGCATCGTGCGCGACAACGGCGGACACGCCGTCGCGCTCGCCTGGTCGATGCGCAACATCTACGCCGCGGGGCCCGGAGACGTCTTCTGGGCGGCCTCGGACGTCGGCTGGGTCGTCGGGCACTCCTACATCGTCTACGCGCCGCTCCTCGTCGGGGCGACGACCGTCATCTATGAGGGCAAGCCGATCGGCACCCCGGACGCCGGCGCCTTCTGGCGGGTCGTCGAGGACTACAAGGTCACCGTGCTCTTCACCGCCCCGACCGCGATCCGGGCCATCCGCCGGGTCGACCCCGAGCTCGCCGAGCTGCAGAAGTACGACGTCTCGAGCCTGACCGGCCTCTTCCTCGCCGGGGAACGACTCGACCCCGAGACGTACCACTGGGCGAACGACGGGCTGCACTGCCCGGTGATCGACCATTGGTGGCAGACCGAGACAGGCTGGGCGATCTGCGCGAACCCGCGCGGCATCGAGGAAATCCCGACCAAGCCGGGATCGGCGACGTTCCCGGTCGCGGGCTACGCCATCGAGATCCTCGACTCGAAGGGCCGGCCCGTGACGAAGGTCGGCAAGGAGGGCAACATCGCCATCCGCCTGCCGCTTCCTCCCGGAACCCTGCTCGGTGTCTGGGGCAGCGCGGAGCGGTATGCGAGCGCCTATCTCTCCGCCTTCCCCGGCTACTATGCGACGGGCGACTCCGGCCATTTCGACGCCGACGGCTACCTCTACGTGATGGGCCGCACCGACGACGTGATCAACGTGGCCGGGCACCGGCTGTCGACCGGATCCCTCGAGGAGGTACTCACCCTGCATCCGTCGGTCGCGGAGTGCGCCGTGCTCGGAGTGCACGACCCGCTCAAGGGCCAGCGCGCCGCGGGCTTCGTGACGCTCAAGGCCGGGGCGACGATCGACCACGACACCCTCGCCAAGGAACTCGTCGGACTCGTGCGCGAGCACGTCGGCCCGGTCGCCGCCTTCCGTGACGTGACGATCCTCGACCGGTTGCCGAAGACCCGCTCTGGCAAGATCCTGCGCAAGACGATCCGCCAGATCGTCGACGGCGAGCCGTACACGGTTCCCCCGACGATCGAGGACCCTGCCGTGCTCGACGCGCTCAAGCTCGCCGTGCACGGCACCGCCCACACCAACTGAATCCTCTCCCCCCAGACCGCACTACCCAGCACCATCCTCACCGGAGCAAAGGAGCCCCCATGACGGAATCACTGAGAGATGCACGACCGGGAGCGACGCCGTCGTCGATCGACTACGTCGCTTTCGCCCAATCGCCCCGCTTCCTCGAGCTGAAGAGGAGGAGGAACCGGTTCGTGATCCCGCTCGCCGTGTTCTTCCTGGTCTGGTACTTCGGGTTCGTGCTCATCGCCGCCTACCTGCCCGCCGTGATGGCCATCCCGGTCGTCGGATCGGTCAACCTCGGCCTCGTGCTCGGCCTCGGCCAGTTCGTCACGACCTTCGCGATCACCATGTGGTACGTGTCCTTCTCGAACAAGACCCTCGACCCGATGGGCGCAGCGCTCCGCGCAGAGCTCGAAAAGATGGAGCAGAAATGAGCGCCGGCGCCATGATCGTCCAGACCGCCGTGAAGGCCACGGAGACCAACCCCGTCCTGAACATCTCGATCTTCCTCGCCTTCGTGGCCGTCACCCTGATCGTCGTGATCCGGGCCGGCCGCAACAACCGTTCCGCCGCGGACTACTACACCGGCGGCCGGTCCTTCACCGGACCGCAGAACGGCTTCGCGATCGCGGGAGACTACCTCTCGGCGGCGTCCTTCCTCGGCATCGTCGGAGCGATCGCGATCAGCGGGTACGACGGCTTCCTGTACTCGATCGGGTTCCTCGTCGCGTGGCTCGTCGCGCTGCTGCTCGTCGCAGAGCTGATGCGCAACACCGGCAAGTACACGATGGCCGACGTGCTCTCGTTCCGGCTCAAGCAGGGCCCGGTCAGGGTCGCGGCAGCCACGACGACCCTCGCCGTGTGCTTCTTCTACCTCCTCGCCCAGATGGCCGGCGCCGGCGGCCTCGTGTCGCTGCTGCTCGGCATCAACGACAAGCTCGGCCAGTCGGTCGTCGTCGTCGTTGTCGGCGGCCTGATGATCCTCTACGTGCTCATCGGCGGGATGAAGGGCACCACCTGGGTCCAGATCATCAAGGCGTTCCTCCTGATCATCGGAGCCCTCGGGATGACGATCTGGGTGCTCGCGATCAACGGCTTCAACTTCTCCGGACTGCTCGACTCTGCCGTCGCGGCCTCGATCAGCAAGCCCGCTGAGGCCATCCTCGTGCCGGGGCTCAAGTACGGGCACAATCCGCTCGACTTCATCTCCCTCGCGATCGCGCTCGTCCTCGGCACCGCGGGCCTGCCGCACGTGCTGATGCGCTTCTACACGGTCCCGAGCGCCAAGGAGGCCCGTCGTTCCGTGGTCTGGGCGATCTGGCTCATCGGCGCGTTCTACCTCTTCACCCTCGTGCTCGGCTTCGGCGCAGCGGCGCTCGTCGGCGCGGACGTCATCGCGGCGGCTCCCGGCGGGGTCAACTCCGCGGCGCCGCTCCTCTCGCTCGCGCTCGGAGGACCGCTCCTGCTCGGCTTCATCTCGGCGATCGCCTTCGCGACGATCCTTGCGGTCGTCGCCGGCATCACGATCACCGCGGCGACCTCGTTCGCGCACGACATCTACATGAGCGTGATCAAGAAGGGCAAGGGCGACCCGGACAGCGAAGTGAAGGTCGCCCGCCGCACCGTCATCGTGATCGGCATCCTCGCGATCGCGGGCGGCATCGGCGTGCAGGGCCAGAACATCGCGTTCCTCGTGGCGCTCGCCTTCGCCGTCGCGGCGAGCGCGAACCTCCCGACGATCCTCTACTCGCTGTTCTGGCGCGGCTTCACCACCCGCGGAGCGGTCTGGAGCATGTACGGCGGCCTCGCCGCTGCGATGATCCTGATCATCTTCTCCCCGGTGTTCTCCGGCACGCCGACGTCGATGTTCGGCGCGGGGGTCAACTTCGCGTGGTTCCCGCTCAGCAACCCCGGCATCGTCTCGATCCCGATCGGCTTCTTCCTCGGCTGGCTCGGCTCCGTCACGAGCACCCGCAAGGAGGACCCTCTCCTCGCCGCCGAGATGTCAGTCCGCTCCCTCACCGGCCACGGCGCCGAGAAGGCCGTCGAGCACTAGCCCGCAGCTACCTTTCCGGTCGAGAGTTCCCGCTCCACGGGTGACTCTCGACCGGAAGAGTGCGGTTCACGGGCCGGGTCTGGCCGGGCCAGCGGATGCAGCGGGTCAGTCCTTCGGGACGAGGGGGCCGCGCGCGACGCGCGTCGGGGCCGCCTGGGCGACGGGCTTGACCGTGATCAGGTCGAGGTTGACGTGGGCGGGCAGTTCGACGCTCAGCACGATCGTCTCGGCGATGTCCTCCGCGGTGAGCGGGTGCTCCACGCCGGCGTATGCGGCAGCGGCCTTTTCCGTGTCGCCGCCGAAGCGGACGAGGCCGAATTCCTCGGTCTTGACCATGCCGGGCGCGATCTCGATCACCCGGATCGGCTCGCCGTTGAGCTCGAGCCGCAGCACCTCCACGAGGGCGTGGGCCGCGAACTTGGCGGCGTTGTATCCGCCACCGCCGAGGTACGCGACGTGCCCGGCGATGGAGGTGACCGTGACGATGTCCGCGCTGCCAGCGGCATCCGTGCGGAGGCCTGCGGCCTCCTCTCGGAGTGTCTCCCGCAGCAGCGGGAGCACGGCACTCGTGACCCGCTTGACCGCGAGCACATTGATCTCGAACATCCAGGCCCAGTCTTCGACAGGGGCGGTCTCGACGCTGTCGAGGCCGCGGGCACCGCCGGCGTTGTTCACGAGGGCGTGCACGGGGCCGGATGCCGCGAGATAGTCGCGGAGGGCGTCGACGTCCGCCTGCACCGTCAGGTCGGCCGTGAAGACATCGGCGCCGGTTTCCGCTGCGAGGGCCGCGAGCCGGTCGGCACGCCGGGCCACGCCGACGACGTCCCAGCCGTGGGCCCGGAACAGTCGCACCGTGGCCGCCCCGATTCCCGAACTCGCACCGGTCACTACAACTCGCTTGTTTGCCATGGTCCTATTCTGGCGGCACGAGCAGCGGTCGGGGCACACCCGGGGCACACCCGGTAGATGACGCCGTGCTTCCCTGTCGTTCGCCCGGCCATCGCTCGCCTGCGCGCTCAGTTCGGCGATCCGCTCCTCGAGGGGCGCAGCTGCGGTGATACGTAGTCGCTCGGCCTGTCGATCACCGCGAGCGTGCACCGCGAAACGCAGACGAGACGGTCGCGGCCGTCGCTGATCCTCACCTCCCAGACCTGGACTCGTGCACCGAGATGGATCGGGCGGGCGACTCCCGTCACCCATCCGCTATCGACGTGAGCGTCTCCGCACAGGCGACGGACGCGCCGCCGTGGAGCACCAGCCGTCGCACGGTATCCGGATGCGCCGCCGCCCACGCCACAGCGACCAGCGCACCCATCGACGTGCCGATGAGGTCGAACGGCTCCGGACCGAGCTTCGCGACGACCGCGGCGAGCTGCTCCAGCTCGAAGTCCATCGACGGCGGCCGGCTCGTCGGAGCCGACAGGCCGCATCCGGCGCGGTCGTACCGGATGAGCCGGCGGTCCGCCGCCAGACTCTCGTAGAACGCCCGCTCCTCGGGCAGCTGCCAGCTGAGCTCGAGGTGACTGAGCCACCCCGCTGTGTACACGAGCGGCGGACCGGGGCACACCCGTAGATGACGCCGTGTTTCGGCGACATTGCCGACCCCGCGAGCGCGTGCCTAAACTCGCACCCAAGAGCGATGGACGGTCCACGCTCGTCACGGATTACAGGGAGTTCTTCATGAGCGACAACGCGGCCGCCTGGCAGTTCGAAACCAAGCAGGTGCACTCTGGCGCGCACCCCGACCCGGTCACCAACGCACGCGCCACCCCGATCTACCAGACCACGTCCTACGTGTTCAACAGCGCGCAGCACGCCCAGAACCTCTTCGCCCTCGCCGAGTTCGGCAACATCTACACCCGCATCATGAACCCGACCCAGGCCGTCGTCGAAGAGCGCATCGCCGCGCTCGAAGGCGGCACGGCGGCGCTGCTGCTCGCCTCTGGCCAGGCCGCATCGACCTTCGCCGTGCTCAACATCGCCCAGGCCGGCGACCACATCGTCTCCTCGAGCTCGATCTACGGCGGAACCTACAACCTCTTCAAGTACACCCTCGCCAAGCTCGGCATCGAGACGACCTTCGTCGAGGACCAGGACGATGCAGCAGAGTGGGCCCGCGCCGTGCGCCCGAACACCAAGCTGTTCTTCGCCGAGACCATCGGCAACCCCAAGATCAACGTGCTCGACATCTCGCTCGTCGCCGACGTCGCCCACCAGAACGGCGTCCCGCTCATCGTCGACAGCACCATCGCGACCCCGTACCTGATCCGCCCCTTCGAACACGGCGCCGACATCGTCGTCCACTCCGCCACCAAGTTCCTCGGCGGCCACGGCACGATCATCGGCGGCGTCATCGTCGACGGCGGCACCTTCGAGTGGTCGAAGAACGTCGAGAAGTTCCCCGGCCTCACCGAGCCGGACCCGTCCTACCACGGCGTCAGCTACACGGGCGCTGTCGGCGACGGCATCGCGTACATCATCAAGGCACGCGTTCAGTTGCTCAGGGACCTCGGCAGCGCGATCGCCCCCGCGAGCGCCTGGCAGCTGATCCAGGGCATCGAGACCCTGAGCCTGCGCATCGAGCGCCACGTGCAGAACGCCCAGGACATCGCGGAATGGCTCGAGAGCCACCCCGACATCGCCTCGGTCAACTACGCCGGCCTGCCGTCGAGCCCCTGGTATGCGACCGCCAACAAATACGCGCCCAAGGGCGTCGGCGCGGTCGTCTCCTTCGAGCTCAAGGGCGGGGTGGATGCCGGCCGCGCGCTCGTCGACAACCTCGAGCTCTTCAGCCACCTGGCCAACATCGGCGACGTCCGCTCGCTCGTGATCCACCCGGCCTCGACAACCCACGCCCAGCTCACGCCGGAGCAGCAGCTCACGAGCGGCGTGACCCCCGGCCTCGTGCGCCTGTCCGTCGGCATCGAGAACATCGCCGACCTTAAGGCCGACCTCGAGCACGGGCTCGCCGCCGCCCGCGCCGTAGTCGAGGCCTCGCGCGCGAACGCCTGACCCGCACCGCAGCACCCCTGACCGATTCGACGGAGATTCTGCCGGAATTGTACGTTGCAGGCCGTTTTCGGGCCGCGCGAGGCACAATCTCCGTCGAATTGGTTCAGAGAACGATCCGGATGACGGGTCCGTGAATATCCTGTCGGTATGACTGACCTGCGACCGATCGGATACTGGCTCAAACTCGTCGACCAACTGATCAACGAGCAATTCGCGACGACCCTCGAGGAACACGGGGTGACGAGGCGGCAGTGGCAGCTGCTCGGGATGCTGTCCCGCGGACCGGCCTCGGTCGAGCAGCTCACGAGCGGGGTCGCCCCGTTCCTCGACACCGAGGGTGAGACCGTCGTCGAACACCTCGCCGAACTCGTCGAGAGCGGCTGGGTCACGGTGTCGGAGTCCGGGTACGCGATCACCGACCGCGGCAGGCTCGCCTACCAGCGCCTCGCCGAGGTCGTATCGGTGAACCGGGATGCCGCGACCCAGGACGTCAGCCCTGCCGACTACGCCACGACCCTGGCCACCCTCGAGCGGGTGGCCCGCAACCTCGGCTGGACCGGCGAGCCGGAGTGATCCCTAGGCCGCCGTGGTGCCGGTCGCGGGGATCGAGCTCGCGAGCACGGTGTCGAGGACGGCGGATGCCTCTTCGCTCGTCGAGCTCTGGGCGAGTGCGAGTTCGGAGACGAGCACCTGGCGGGCCTTGACGAGCATGTTCTTCTCGCCGGCGGACACGCCGCGCTCCTGGTCACGACGCCACAGGTCGCGGACGACCTCGCCGACACGGTAGACGCTGCCGCTCGCCATCTTCTCCTGGTTGGCCTTGTACCGGCGCGACCAGTTCCCCGGCTCCTCGACGAAGGATTCGCGGAGAACGTCGAACACGGCCTGGACGCCGGCGCTGTCGATGACGTCGCGCACGCCGACGAGCTCGGCGTTCTCGATCGGCAGCTTGATCGTCAGGTCGTTCGCGTGCACGGTGAGGGTCATGAACTTCTTCTCGATCCCCTTCACGGCGCGGGTCGTGATTTCGGTGATGGTGACCGCGCCGTGGTGCGGGTAGACCAGGGTTTCTCCCACGGTGAAATTCATATGCTGCCTCTGTTCGTTGGTGATGCGGGGTTCTCGCGACCATCGTCGGTCGGTTGTGTGGTGGTGTGTGGGGTGCCGGGTTCGCGGCGTCAGGCCGCGTCGACCAGCCATTCGGGGAGGAATTCGACCAGCTGGTCGACGATCTCGTCGTCCGTGACGTCGAGCTGGCCGCGCATCCAGGCGCTGATCAGGGTGAGCGCTCCCCCGGCCACGTAGGTGGCGAAGGACTCGGGGTGCACGACCCTGGGCGTGCCGGAGAGCACGACGAGCGATTCGACGAGGCGGCGCGAGTACGCTTCGATCTCGTCGTCGTATGCCGTGCGGGTGATCGGCAGGTCGAGCACACTCGAGTACAGCGGGTAGTGCTCCACGATGTGGGAGATGAGCCGCTGGTAACCGACCCGTGCGGCCTGGGCCCCGGTGAGGTCGTCGCTCAGCAGGTCGAACCCGGTCACGCCGATCTCGGCGAACTGCTCGCGGAGGAACCCGGTCGCGAGATCGTCGAGGCTGCTGAAGTGCGCGTAGAACGAACTGCGGCTGATCGAGGCCGTGCGCACGATGTCGCTGACCGAGACGGATGCGACGCGCTGGGTCATGAGCGTGCGGACCGCTGTGAAAATGGCCTGCCTGGTGCGTTCCGCCCGGGGGTCCGAGGCACGCACGGCGCTGATTGTACCGCGCACCACGCTTTCTCGGACATACTCGGTGCGGGTCATCAGGACAGTCTAGCACTTCTCGGACACCTGTCCGAGAAGTGGGCAAGGGGGCCGGATGAGCGCCGCAACAACCGCACGTCTCCAACCGCACGTCTCCAGCCGCACGAAACAAGCCGCGCGTAACAAAGGGACGTTGGCGCGTCAGACCGGGCAGAATGAGGGCATATGGAATGGCAGACCTCGGCGGACACGGTCCCGTCCAGCTTCATCACCGAGGCTCAGGCGCGCTCGCTGTTCGGCAAGCCCCCGGCGACGGGCGCGTGGCGCGACGGCGACCCCGTCGGCAACCGCAGGTTCCAGGACGTGGGCGCACTCGACCTCGAGGCCGGCGGGCGACTGGGCGCCGTCCGGATCGCCTACGAGACCTGGGGCGAACTCTCCCCCGCGCGGGACAACGCGGTGCTCGTGCTGCACGCCCTCACCGGGGACAGCCACCTGCTCGGCGCGGCAGGGCCCGGCCACGCGACCGCCGGCTGGTGGGGCGGCATCGTCGGCCCCGGCCTGGCCATCGACACCGACCGCTATTTTGTCGTCGCACCGAACATGCTCGGCGGTTGCCAGGGCAGCACGGGCCCGTCGTCCCTCGCCCCTGACGGCTCGGAGTGGGGCATCCGCTTCCCCTACCTGACCATCCGCGACCAGGTCGCCGCCCAGGTCGCATTCGCCGACCGGATCGGGATCGACGCCTGGGCCCTCGTGGTCGGCGGGTCGATGGGGGGAATGCACGCCCTCGAATGGGCGATCGACCGGCCGGACCGGGTGGAGAGGCTCGCGATCCTCGCGGCCCCGCCCGTGACGACGGCCGATCAGATCGCCCTGAATTCGGTGCAGATCGAAGCCATCCGCAGCGACCCGCTGTTCCGGTCCGGCGATTACTACGACGCCGTCGACGGCGACGGTCCGACCCGCGGGCTCGCCCTGGCCCGGCGGATGGCCCTGCTGAACTACCGCAGCCCGTCCGAGCTCAACGAGCGTTTCGAGCGCGGCTGGCAGAGCCGGATCTCCCCGCTAGGCTCCGGCGGCCGGTTCGCCGTCGAGTCCTACCTCGACTTCCACGGCAACAAGTTCACCCGACGTTTCGACGCGAACAGCTACATCGTCCTCGTCGAGGCGATGAACTCCCACGATGTGACCCGCGGCCGGGGTTCCCTCGCCGAGGCCCTCTCCTCGATCGAAGCAACCACCCTCGTCGTCGGAATCGACAGCGACCGGCTGTTCCCCGTCGAGGGCCAACGCCGGATCGCGGCACACCTCCGCAACGGCCTCGACGGCACCGAACCCGTCGTGCTCTCCTCGAGCTATGGCCACGACGGCTTTCTGATCGAGAATGCCGCCGTCGGCGAGCAACTCGGCCGCCTGCTCCGCTGACCTTCACGACGGCTGGACGTCGGCCGGTTCCGCCGGCTATCACACCGACTTTTCCGCTACCGCCCTGCGATTGACAGGGCAGGCATTCCGGACGACCCTGACAGGGAGCCCGGCCACTGCCTGCCTTGTACAGACCGCCCAGCGAAGAGGAGTCCCGTGATGAAAGCCGGCTACGTCGTCATGGTCATCGTCGGAACGCTGCTCGCCGTGTCCGGCATCGGCTTGCTCGCGGGCGGAGTCGCCGTTGCAACGGTCGCGGCACAACAGGGCAGGGACGGGTTCCTGACCACGCCGAGCGGCTCATTCTCCGTGGCCTCGTATGCGATCACCTCACCGAACCTCACGATCGAGAGCGACTCAGGCACCGGGACCAGCACCCAGGCGGGGTCCGGCGGGATGCCCTCCGGGCTCGCGACCGTGATGCTCGAGGCGACGAGCGTCCGCGGCACCGGGGTCTTCATCGGCATCGCACCGCGGGCGGAGGTGGAACGCTACCTCGCCTCCGTCGCGCACAGCGAGCTCACCTCCGTGAACTCCACGCCATTCCGCACCGAGTACCGCGAGGTGCCCGGCAGCAGACGTCCTGCCCGTCCGGGCAGCCAGACCTGGTGGACGGTCGCGGCCTCCGGGCCGGGAACGCAGCGCCTGGTCTGGCCGGTCGTGAGCGGCGACTGGGCCGTCGTCGTCATGAACGCGGATGCGACGCAGGGCGTTGACGTAGAGGCGCGGGCCGGCGTCCGGTCCGGCCTCTTCGTGCCTGCGGCGGTCGCCCTGTTGCTCGGCGGCGGGCTGCTGCTCGTGGCCGGGGTGCTCCTCGTGGTCTTCGGCGCGTTGGGCCTCGGGAGGCGCGACTCCGCACAGGGGCCGGACGACCACGACGGCGCTGTCGGAACGACGGGCACTGCCGGAGCGATGGGCGCTGCCGGAGCGATGGGCGCTGTCGCAGCGACGGGTCCACCTGGTCCGGTCTACCCCGCGCGCCTCGAGGGCACACTGCAGCCCGACGTGTCCAGGGGATTGTGGCTCGTGAAATGGATCCTGATCTTCCCGCACGTCGTGGTGCTGTTCTTCCTCTGGTTCGCCACGTTCGTGACGACGATCGTCGCGGGCTTCGCCATCCTGTTCACTGGCCGGTATCCCCTGGCCCTCTTCACGTTCAACGTCGGCGTGCTGCGCTGGAGCTGGCGCGTCGCCTTCTACGCGTATTCGGCGCTCGGCACCGACAGGTACCCGCCGTTCACTCTCGCCCCGGCCGACTACCCAGCCGACCTCGACATCGACTACCCCGAGCGGTTGTCCCGGGGGCTTGTCCTGGTCAAGTGGTGGCTGCTCGCGATTCCACAGATCCTCATCGTGTCCGCCCTGACGAGCACCCCGACCGCTCGCTACACGATCGGGGACACCACCTATTCGACGACGACCGGAGTATCACTCCTCGGTCTCCTCGTGCTCATTGCGGGGCTGATGCTGCTGTTCACGGGCCACTACCGGCAGTCCCTGTTCGATTTCATCCTCGGTATCGACCGCTGGGTGTTCCGTGTGGTGGTGTACACCGGACTCTTCCGGGACGACTATCCACCGTTCCGCCTCGACCAGGGCGGGACCGAAACGGGGGGCACCGGACCGGGGGGAATCGACGAGGCTGCTAGGGTGAAAACGACCTGAGGAATCACGGATGCTGACCCGACAAAGCTCGAGGCGCCTAACTGTTCCCCCTGCACGCGCCCAAATACCCCCGGTTCGCCCCGTTCCCGGCGAACCCCCCGCACGCGTGGCCCGTAAACAAGGCACATTCGTGAAACTGAGCGCCACGCGCGCGTCGAAACCGGCCGCATCCGGATATGGTGCTTTCTGGAGCACGACGAGGGGTAATGCGACGGGTATGCAACGCATTTTCAAGGAACGGGATCGACTGCTGCGCAGGGGCGCGCAGCTGACGGGGCTCGCTGGTTCCATCGCCACGTTCCTGGCGCTTCTGATACCGGGCGGCCTCGACCGGTTGGCGCTCACCCTGAGCCTTCCCCTGCTCCTTGTCATCGTCGGCGCCCAGTACTTGCTCGGCCGCAACGGTCACCTGCGATGGGCGGCACTCCTCGTCGTCTGCGGGGTGGCCATGATCCTCGTGATCGGCTTCGTCGGCACGGGAACATCGGGACTCAACCTCGGCGAACAGGCAGTGATAGCGTGCGTCGCCTCGCCCGCCATCGGTTCCATCGCCCTGGTACTCGTCACCACCTCGCGCCGGCTGATCATGCTGGGCGTCGCCTTCGGCGCGACGCTCGCGAGCGTGCTCGCTGCCGCGCGGCTCAGCACCGACGCACTCGTCCCGGTCATGCTCACGATCACCGGCTGGTTCGCGATCGCGATCGCCGGATGGTGGATCGCGCAGAGCATCCCCCGCGTCATGCAGCGCATCGCCGAAATCGGCCGTGCGCACCTCGCCGAACGGCACGCGAGCGAGCTCGAGGCCCAACGCCGGCAGGACGCCAGGCTCCTGCACGACACCGTCCTCGCGACCCTCACCCTGCTCGCGCACTCGGGCGTCGGCGTGAGCCCCGCCGCCTTGCGTCAGCAGGCCGGCGATGACGCCCGGCTGCTCAGGCAGCTCCGGCTCGGCGGGCTCCCGACCCCGCACCGCTCCGGCGTCTACACGCTCGAACCCGCGTCGGAGTCGACCCTCGGCAGCACCCTCGAGTCCGTGAAACAGCGCTTCAAGCGGATGGGGCTCGACGTGGACTGGCACGGGAGCGGCCAGGTCCTGCTGCCGAGCACCGTTCTGGACTCCTTCCTGCTCGCCCTGGGCGAGTGCCTCGAGAACGTGCGCAGGCACGCAGGGGTCGCCCGCGCCGACGTCACGATCACGGACGACGACACGACAGTCCGTGCCATGGTGACCGACGCCGGCGTCGGTTTCGACCTCGCGGCGGTGAGCCCGGAACGCCTCGGTTTCGCCGAGTCCGTCGTCGCCAGGCTCCGCGACGTCGGCGGCAACGCCCGGCTGTTCTCGTCCCCGGGTTCGGGAACGACGGTCGTACTCGAGGTGCCCAAGTGAGCACCCGCGGCGTGACCGTGCAGCCGGAGCGCGGCATCCGTCGACCGGCCAGGCGCGCCGTCACCGAAGCCGGCCCGCTCGCAGAACACGGACGCCAGGAGCGCCAGGATCGCCGCCGCAGCTTCCGCAGGCCGGAGCGAACGGTCAAGACGACGCGCGCCAACCAGAGCGGCCTCGGTGGACGCCACCTCGGGATCGGCCTCTCCGTCGCCGGCGGCATCGTCGCGGCCTACCTGTTCTGGGAGTACGTCGAGCAGTGGCCCCGGTACACGATTCCCGTCCCGACCCTCGTGGCGTGGGTGATCCTCGTGGCGGCGACGGCGTTCGCGATCGCCGTCGTTCAGCGACTCTCCGCACGGATGCCCGACTGGCTGTTCGCGGCGGCCCTCGCGTCCGGCGCGGTCGTCATCGCACTCGACCTGGCCGGCTCGCACGCCGGCGCCGACCGGGGGGTCTTCCCGACCGCCGCCGCCGCGGTCGGGAGCCTGCTGATCGCGCTCGTGACCGTTCGGCGAGGCAGGGACGTCGTCTCTTCCACAGCCGTCCTCGGAACGCTCCTCGCCGTGTTCGCGATCACAGAGCCGCGCAGCAACCCGCTGTCCTTCGCGCCGGAGCTCGTCGCGTTCGGGCTCGCGGTGATACCCCCGCTCCTCGGCGTCGCGATCGTCCGCTCGTTCCACCGGATGGTGCAGCGCGAACTGGACCTCGTGCTCGTACAGAGCACGGTCTCCCAGCCGCGGTTCGCCGTCGGCATGCTCGCCTCCGAGGAACTCGCGCGGATCGACCTCGACGCGGAGACCTTGCTCGACGATGTGTCCAAGGGCCGCACCGCGCTCCCCCTCAACGCGGCCAAGTCGACGACCGCGTCTTCGCTCGCGACCCAGTTGCGGCTGCACCTCATCCAGGGCCGCAGGGAGACCTGGCTGTACCACGCCATCACGGAGTCCGAGTTCCTCGGCCCCTCGGTGAGCCTCAACGACCCGGCCGGGCTCGCCGGGCTGCTCGATCCCGCCCAGCGCGACGCCCTGCTGCGCACCATCTGGCTCCTGATCAGCGACACCCAGCGCCCCGAGGCATCCGTCGCCCTCTCCCTCGGTCCGATCCGCCCGACGAATGGCCTGATCGACCGGCAGAAGTTACGATTCCCCATCGAATTGGCCACCACGGGTGTGCCTCGGCGCCGGGTCGACCCCGAGACGTGGCAAGCTATCCGGGTAGTTGGCCCGCACATCGCGTCGAGCCGGGGTGGCAGTCTCCACGTGGAGATCGAGTGCAGCATTGACAATCCCGCAGATGCGTGAAATTTTCTGGTCCGGCATCGCCGGGCTTCCAGTCGGATGCACAGGCAATAGGAGGCAACAGTGACGAACATCAGCACGACGACCCGGGCGGCGGCGCCCAGTCGGGAGAATCCGATCCGGCTTGCTCTCGTGGACGACCACCGGATGCTGCTGGGGGCGTTGACGGAGTGGATCCGCGGCGCCGCAGACGACATCAACATGGTCGCCGCTGTGACGACGTGGCCGGAACTTCTCACCCACCCCGAATTCCCGGTGGACGTCGTTCTCCTCGACCTCGATCTCAAGGACAACATCCCGGTTTCGCTCAAGATCTCGACCCTCAAGACGGCCGGTGTCAAGACCGTCCTGATGAGCACGTACTCGGAGCCCGGCCTCGTGCGCGAGGCACTCGCCGCCGGGGCACTCGGCTACCTCGTCAAGAGCGAAGAAGCCGGCATGATCGTCGACGCGATCCGGGCAGCCTTCGACGGGGAGTCGTACATCTCCGCTGAACTCGACGAAGCGCTCAGCGCCGGAACGGGCGGCGGTTCGCCGAGACTGAGCGCACAGGAACGCCGCGTGATGGCTCTCTACGGTGCCGGCGAGCCCGTCAAGGCCGTTGCCCACCAGCTCGGCATCTCCGAGGAGACCGCCAAGTCCTACCTCAAGCGGATCCGCGAGAAGTACCGTCTTGCGGGCTTCGACGTCGGAACCAAGGTCGCGCTGCGGAAGCGCGCGATTCACGACGGGATCCTGCTGCAGACGGACTGAGCTCGAGCTCCCGACCCTCTGTCGGAGTCTTCCGTGACCGTCGCAGGCGCAGACCGCGCCGACCCGAGTCGCGAAAGGTTCCGACTTCGGCGTTAAACGGCGTCCGTGACGACCTCGATGAGGGCGGTGCCGTACGGCACGTGCCGTCCGTTGCGGCGCCAGGACCGGTCGATCGCGAAGCTCACGACCGCGAGCGAAAGTCCGATGACGCTCAGGACCGCGCCGATCCAGACCGGGGCGACGTAGCCGAGGCCGCCGGCGATGGCCAGGCCGCCGAGGAACGCGCCGAGCGCGTTGCCGATGTTGAGGGCCGAGTGGTTGAGCGCAGCCGCAATGGACTGGCTGTCGTGCGAGACATCCATCAGCCGGGTCTGGATGACCGGGGACAGCCCGGCCGCCGCGCCGCCGACGAGGAAGACGCCGGCCAGGAGTCCGGGCAGGAACTGGGCGGACAGGGCAAGTCCCACCAGGGCAACGATCATCACTGCGAAGAACCCGTAGAGGGTACGGCGGACGCTCTTGTCGGCGAGGTGGCCGCCGAGCAGGTTGCCGACGGTCATGCCGAGGCCGATGACCACGAGCACGAGCGGAACGGCGCCCGCGCCGAGGCCGGTCACCTCGATGACGAGCGGGGCGACATAGGTGTAGACGGCGAAGAGGCCGCCGAAGCCGATCGCCCCGATACCGAGCGCGAACCAGACCTGCAGCCGACCGAACGCCTTCAGCTCGTTGCGCATCGTCGCGAGCGCGTTACCCGCCTGGAACGGCACGAGCAGGATCACGGCGAGGAAGGTGACCGCGAAGACGGCGGCGACGACGAGGTAGGCGACCCGCCAGCCGGACACCTGCCCGATCCAGGTGATCACGGGCACGCCGATCACATTGGAGATGGTCAGGCCGCTGAGCACGAGCGCGACGCCGCGCGCCCGCTTGCCCGGGCCCATCAGGTCGGCAGCGACGAGCGAGGCGATGCCGAAGTAGGCGCCGTGCGGGAGCGCGGCCACGAACCGGGCCACGAGCACGAGCCCGAACGTCGGCAGCAGGGCGGAGGCGATCGTCGCGAGGGTGAACGCGGCGAGCAGGGCGAGCAGCAGCTGCTTGCGCGGCCAGCGTGCCGCTGCGGCCGCGATCGTCGGGGCTCCGACGACGACGCCGAGAGCGTACGCCGAGATCAGCCAGCCGATCTGGGCGTTCGCAGCGTCCGGCGCTGTCGCGTAGAGGCCGGGCAGGAGATCCCGCGCGAGGTTCGGCAGCAGCCCCATCGCCACGAATTCGGTCGCGCCGATGCCGAAGCCGCCGAGGGCGAGGGAGAGCAGGGCAAGGCGGATGCGGGCCGGAGACAGAATCGCCGACCCGTCGGTGGGTGGGGGCATGCGGTCCAGCCTAGGGCCGGACGGTTGCGGCGGGAAGCGCCCGGCAGCATCCGCCTGCCCGTGCGGTGCCTGCTATGCCGCGCCTCCGGCCGCCCGTGCGTTCTCGAGCGCGACCTCGAGGCGTTCGACCTTGCCGGTCAGCTCGCCGGTGCGACCGGGGCGGATGTCCGCCTTGAGCACGAGGGACACCCGCGGCCCGAAGGCGCCGACGGCCTCCGTGGCGGCCTTGACGACGGCGAAGACCTCGTCCCAGGAGCCCTCGATCGTCGTGAACATCGAGTCGGTGTGGTTCGGCAGGCCCGAGTCGCGGACGATCCGGACGGCCGCGGCGACGGCGTCGTGCACGGAACCCTCGGCATCCTGGGCTCCGGAGGGCGAGACGGAAAAGGCGACGAGCATGATTACTCCCTGGGGATGAGGATCGGGCGGTCGAGGCCGGCCGCCGGTGGGTCGTGCGGGGCGGCGTTGCCGTTCCCGTGGCGGCTGCCGTGCTGGGCGGAGCTGCTGCCGAGGGTCCACACCTCGCGGACGGCCCAGGCGAGCACGACGAACTCGAGCACGTTGCGCATGGAGAGGGCGAGCACCATCAGCGGGTTGGCGACGAGCAGCCAGTCGTACAGGTAGGGGTAGACGACCTGGGTGAGCCCGGCGATGACCGTGACGAGGATGGTCGGGGTACGCCAGCCGCGCCCTCGCAGGAGGATGCCGAGGATGGTCGGCGCGGCGAGCCAGATCACGAACTGCGGAGAGCCGACCTTGTTGACGGCCATCAGCGTCACGACGAGCGCGAGGACGAGCGGCGGGAACAGCCTCTCGAAGCTCGCCCCTGCCCGTGTCGCCCGCACCGCGATCAGCAGCACCGCTGCGATGCAGAGCGCGAGGACCGGCGTCATGAGCGCGACGGCGATGAAAGATCCTGGGCCGACGACCTGGAAGGTGAGGATGTCGTGGTCGTAGTAGATGTAGCTGCCCGGGATCCGCAGCGCGGCCTGCACCATCCAGATGGCGCCGACGGGAGACTCGATCTGGATGCCGCGGTTGGCCTGCTCGGAGATGAAGCTGAACACGCGGAGGCCGCTGCCGAGGCTGAGCGCCGTGACCACGATGACGGCGCTCGTGGCGAGGAAGGCGTAGCCGGCGCGCATCCGTTGCTTCGATGCGATGACAAGCGCCGCGATGACAGCGATCGGCCAGATCTTCACCCACGTCGCGAGCGTGAGGATCACGGTGCCCCAGACCGGCCGGGTCCGCAGCCACAAAACGGCGAGGATGACGAGCGGGGCCGTGATCGAGTCGATCCTGGCGAGCGCGATCGGACCGAGCAGCAGGAGGAAGGCCAGCCACCAGCCCGCGGCGAGGAGCGCGCGCGGCCCGCGGCGCCGGCCGGTCAGGGCCGCGAATGCGACCGCGTTGAGGAGGGTGACGATGCCGAGCCAGGTCGCCGTGTACGAGGCGGTGCCGAAGGCGAGGGCCGCGAAGATCGGCACGACGGCGAGCAGGGGGTAGACGAAGGGCGCGGTGATGCCGACGAGGGCCACTCCGCTCGCGGCGTCGGTCGCCCAGCCGAGGTAGACGACGTCGACATCGCCGAGCGGCCAGCCGATCGCGGCGAAGCAGATGTAGACGAGCCAGGCGTGCACAGCGATGAATCCGGCCCAGAGCAGGATGCGCAGGCTCGGCCCCGACGCGAACCGCACCGGTGGTTTCGGGGGGAGGGAATCGGGCACGTTCCACTTTCCCACACCCCGGTGTTCTTAACGAGACCGTCACATTCGCTGGTGGGTGCCGACGACCGCGAAAACATGCGTCATGATGGCCAGAGACAGTCATCTCGAGGAGTGGTCAATATGGTGAATCGCCGCAGGTCCCGTCACATTTTTGTGCTCGCCCTCTCCGTGGCGGGTGCGCTCCTGTTGAGCGCCTGTTCGGCAGCGAGCCCCACCCAGGGCAGCGCCCCGTCCACGAACGCGGAATCGCTGAGCTCCCCCGATCCCACGTCGTACCTCACACCGGGCAAGCTCACGATCGGAACCGGGGAACCCGCGTACTTCCCCTGGGTTATCGACGACTCACCAGCATCCGGCAAGGGCTTCGAAGCCGCCGTCGCCTACGCCGTCGCCGGCAAGCTCGGCTTCGCGAAGGAGAACGTGACCTGGGTGCGGAGCACCTTCGACGAGGCGATCGCTCCGGGGCCGAAGGCCTTCGACTTCAACCTGCAGCAGTTCTCGATCACGGCCGAGCGCGCCCAGCAGGTCGACTTCTCCTCTCCGTACTACGAGACCACCCAGGCCGTGATCACCGTCAGCACCTCTCCGGCGGCCGCCGTGACCTCGCTCGCCGGACTCAAGGGTCTCCTGATCGGGGCCGCGACCGGCACGACGAGCTTCACGGAAGCGGAGAAGCTGATCGCACCGACCCAGGGCGTGCAGGCGTTCAACACGAACGACGACGCGAAGCTCGCACTGCAGAACGGCACCGTCGACGCGATCGTCGTCGACCTCCCGACAGCGTTCTACCTCACCGGGGTCGAACTCGACGGCGGCACGATCATCGGGCAGCTGCCCGATGCCGCAGCGGGGTCGAGCAGCCAGACCCCCACCCCCGGCGCAACGCCCGGCGCCCAGGCGGGTACCGACGCATTCGGCCTCGTCCTCGCCAAGGACAGCCCACTCACCGCCGCCGTGAGCGCCGCCGTCGACGCCCTGCGCGCGGACGGAACCCTCGCGAACCTCGCCGATACCTGGCTCGCCGGCAACGCGGACGCGCCCGTCCTGAAGTGACACCGGAGGAAGGTCCAGTGGCCGGTCCCGACCTGGTCACCGACACGGTCACCGACACCGGTCGGCCGACGCGGCCGTCGAGCGCGGTCGAGCTCGGCCGCCGGGCGTACCGGCGCACGCAGACCGCCCGGTCTGTGCTGCTGAGCGCGGTGAGCACGGTCCTCTTCGCGATCGTGATCTGGGTGTTCGTGGTCAACACGCCGGGCTGGACCCGGGTACAGCAGTCCTTCTTCGACCCCGCCGTCGCGGTGAAGGCCTGGCCGCGCGTGTTCGAGGGACTGTTGCTCAACATCCGCGTGCTGCTCGTCGCCGCCGTCGGCGTGCTGATCGTGAGCCTGCTGCTCGCGACACTCCGCACCCTGCGCGGCGCGGTCTTCTTCCCGCTGCGCGCCCTCGCCGCCGGGTACACCGACCTGTTCCGCGGGTTGCCGCTCATCATCGTGCTCTACCTCGTCGGCTTCGGGCTGCCCGGCCTCGGGGTGTTCCCGAAGCTGCCCTCGTATGTCTGGGGCACGATCGCACTCGTCCTGACGTACTCGGCCTATGTCGCCGAGGTGTGGCGCGCCGGGATCGAGGCGGTTCACCCCTCGCAGGTGCTCGCCGGTCGCTCGCTCGGCCTCAGCCACGGCCGCACCCTGCGCACGATCGTGCTGCCGCAAGCGCTCCGCAAGGTGACGCCGGCCTTGATGAACGACTTCGTCGCGATGCAGAAGGACGTCGGCCTGATCAGCGTGCTCGGCGCCGTCGACGCGGTCAGGGCCGCCCAGATCGAGACGGCGGCGAGCTTCAACTTCACGCCGTACGTGCTCGCCGGGCTGCTTTTCGTGCTGCTCGCCCTGCCGATGATCCGCCTCACGGACTGGCTGTCCGCCCGGATGCGCCGCCGCGAGCAGGTCGGTGGGGTCGTATGAGCGAGGCAGCGAATGCCGTCGTTCCGGTCCTCCGGGTCGACGACGTCTACAAGAGCTTCGGCTCGGTTCCCGTGCTCCGCGGCATCGACCTCGTCGTGCACGAACACGAGGTCGTCGCACTGATCGGGGCGAGCGGGTCCGGCAAGTCGACCCTGCTCCGCGTGATCAACCTGCTCGAGCGCGTCGACGACGGGCAGGTCTGGCTCACCGGCCGGGACATCAGCGACCCGCGCGCGAACGGGGACGCCGTGCGCGCCAGGATCGGCGTGGTGTTCCAGCAGTTCAACCTCTTCCCGCACCTGAGCGTGCTCGACAACGTCACCCTCGCCAGCCGGATCGTGCACCGGGTGCCGCGCCGCACGGCCGAGGCGCGCGGCCTCGAGCTGCTCGACCAGATCGGCCTGTCCGCGAAGGCCCGCGACTTCCCCGACCGACTGTCCGGCGGCCAGCAGCAGCGTGCCGCGATCGTGCGGTCGATCATGACGAACCCCGAACTGCTCCTCCTCGACGAGGTGACGAGCGCGCTCGATCCCGAGCTCGTCGGCGAGGTCCTCGACCTCGTGCGGCAGCTCAAGCAGTCGGGAACGACGATCGTGATGGCGACCCACGAGATGGGCTTCGCGCGGGACGTCGCCGACCGGGTCGCGTTCATCGACGCCGGCCGGGTCCTCGAGTTCGGGCCGCCGGAGCAGGTCTTCGACGCCCCGCGCGAGCCCCGCACCCGCGCCTTCCTCGCCCGCATCCCGCGCCGCTGATTCGGTCCGGGTCAGGGGCGGAGGAGGGCCGCGATCGTCGCGGGGATGGCCTCGGCGACATCGAGGGCCACAAGCGGGCCGCCTGCGGACGCCCGGGCCGCCGCGAGGCCGTGCACGAGCGCCGCGGTCGCCGCGAGGACGGCGCAGGCCTCGGCATCCGCTTCGAGCGCCGCGGCGTGGGTGGCGAAGAGTGCGCCGAGGATGCCCCCGAGCACGTCCCCCGCGCCGGCCGTCGCGAGCCACGGCGGGGCACCGGTCACCGTGAGCCTGGCACCGCCGGGCGAGGCGACGTACGTCACAGCCCCCTTGAGCAAAACGGACACGCCGAGCAGGTCGGCAGCGCGCACGGCCCACTCCCCCGGGTCCGCCGCGATCTCCGCGGGCGTCACGTCGACACGCCGCCCGGAGCCCGCGCCGGAGAGCAGCCCGGCGAGCTCCCGGTAGTGCGGGGTGATCACGGTCGGGCCGCTGTGACTGCCGACGAGGTCGAGGGCGCCCGCGTCGCACACGACGGGAACCCCCTCGGCGAACGCGCCCTCGAGCGCCTCGAGCGTCGCCGGCGAGCGCTCGGAGGCGTCCATCCCGGAGCCGAGCAACCAGGCCTGCACCCGCCCCTGCGCTGTGACGATCTCGGGCCTGCGCTGCAGCACGAGGCTCGTGGCCCGGCGCGGGCCGAGGTAGCGCACCATCCCGAGCCCCGTGCGCATGGCCGCCTCGACCCCGAGCACGGCGGCGCCCGGGTAGGCGCGTGAGCCCGTGCGCACGCCGAGAACCCCCCTGCTGTACTTGTCTGCGGATGCCCCTGGCACGGCGATCCACTCTCGCGCCCGCTCATCGTCCCAGGCCTGCCATCCCGCGAAACCACTCATGACCCCACGATAGATTGGTTTGCGTGCCACTGACCCAGCCCACCCCCGCCCAGCAGCCCGCCCAGCCCCTCGCCTTCCGCCCCCTGACCGTCCGGGGCCTGACCGTGCGTAACCGGCTCTGGGTCGCCCCGATGTGCCAGTACTCGATCCTGAAAGAGGACGGCGTGCCGGAGGACTGGCACCTCGTGCACCTCGGCGGCCTCGCGGCGGGCGGGGCCGGCCTCGTCATCGCCGAGGCGAGCGCGGTGAGCCCGGAGGGTCGCATCACCGCCCGAGACACCGGCATCTGGAACACGGAGCAGGCCGACGCCTGGGCCCGCATCGTCCGCTTCATCCACGGACAGGGCGCACGCGCCGGCATCCAGCTCGCGCACGCCGGCCGCAAGGCATCGACCTGGCCGGCCTGGGGCACCGACAGCCACGGCGCCGTCCGGCACGGCACCGTCCCCGCGGCGGAGGGCGGCTGGCCGACGCTGTCGGCGTCGACCATCCCGTTCCCCGGCTACGCGGCTCCCGTCGCCCTCGACGCCCGCGGCATCGACATGGTCGTCGACGATTTCGCCGCCGCGGCCGTCCGCGCCATCGAAGCCGGCTTCGACGTGCTCGAGATCCATGCGGCACACGGGTACCTGCTGCACCAGTTCCTCTCCCCGCTCAGCAACGACCGCACCGACGAGTTCGGCGGTTCCCTCGAGAACCGCGCCAGGCTGCTGCTGCGGGTCGTCGCGGCCGTCCGCGCGGCGGTCGGCGAGTCGCATCCGCTCTTCGTGCGTTTCTCGGCCACCGACTGGGCCCCGGGAGGCTGGACCCCGGAGGAGACCGCCATCGTCGCCGGCTGGGCGCGCACCGCGGGCGCCGACTTCTTCGACATCTCCTCCGGCGGCAACGTCACGGGCGTGCAGATCCCGCTCAGTCCCGGCTACCAGGTGCCGCTCGCCGCTTTCGTGAAGGGCGAAGCGGATGTCCCGGTGAGCGCGGTCGGACTCATCACGACCCCGGCGCAGGCCGAGGAGATCCTCGCGAGCGGGCAGGCCGACGCCGTCATGCTCGCGAGGGAACTCCTGCGCGACCCGCACTTCCCGTTGCGGGCAGCCCACGAACTCGGGGCGACGATCGACTATTGGCCGCCGCAGTACCTGCGCGCCCGCTGGCCGGAGGCCTGAGCGCCCCACCGACCCGGCGCTCACTCCGGCCAGACGCTCAGGGCGTCTGGCCCTTCACGCCGTCTGGCCATTCACACCGACTGGGACACGCAGATGAAATTCCCTTCCGAATCCCGGAACCAGGCAGCCTTGCCCTCGGAGTCCGTTGCGATGCCATTCTCGGTCTTGAGTCCCGGCACGTCGTACTCCTCGAACACAACTCCGCGGCTGCGCAGCGCGGCCATTTCGGCCTCGAGGTCGTCTGTCATCCAGCCGAGCGCGGTGTTCCTGGCCGTGCCGGCGTTCTCGGTTTCGTAGACCTGCACCCTGGCCCCGGACGGCGTGCGGTAGACGAGCCCGTGCTCGTGCTCCTCCGCCGGTTCGAGCCCGAGCTTGTCCCGGTAGAACTCCCTCGCGCGCTTCAGGTCCTTCGCCGGCAGTACCGAATAAGCTTCCAACTGGCTCAACATGAGTCTGCCTCACTTTCTTTCGGCGCACATTTTACGCCCTCGAGCACCCGCCGTCGAGGTCCCGGCCTGCCCGCAGCGTCCGTCGAACCCGGTACCTCGACGCCGCTCAGAGACGCCGGGTCGCGTCCTGCACTTCGCCGACGAGCTCTTCGATGATGTCCTCGAGGAAGAGCACCCCCGTCGTCGCCCCGACTGCGGTGAACGAGCGGGCGAGATGTGCCCCGGAGCGGCGCATGGTCGCGAGCGCGTCCTCGAGGTCGGTGCCTTCGTAGATCGACACGAGCTGGCGGATGCGCTTGGCCGGGATGGGATCGGCGTAGCTGCCGAGGCCGTTCCCGGCGGTGCTGCCCGTGACGGGGATTCCCGCGTCGCCGTCGAGGTCGATCACGTCCTTGAGGTGCACGTAGCCGGTCGGCTCCCCTTCGGCGGTCACGAGCACGTAGCGCGAGAAACCGTGCTTGGTGACGGCCTTCTCCACGTCGGCCGGGCTTGCGGACTCCGGCAGGCTGATCAGGTCCGCGAGCGGGACCGCGACGTCGCGCACCTTGCGGGTGGTGAACTCGAACGTCGCGCTGAGCGCACCGGTTCCGTCGCGGAGCACGCCCTCCCTGGTCGACTCCGACACGATCGTCGCGACCTCCTCGAGCGTGTACGTGCTGTTCGCCTCGTGCTTGGGCTCGACCCGGAACAGCCTCAGGACACCGTTGGCAGTCGAGTTGAGCGCCACGATCAGGGGCTTGACGAGGCGTCCGAAGAACACGAGCGGAGGCGCGAGCACGAGCACGGCCTTGTCGGGGATCGAGAACGACAGGTTCTTCGGCACCATCTCGCCGAACACGACGTGCAGGTAGGAGACGAGCAGAAGCGTCACGATGAACGCGATCGCGGTGAGCGCCTCGTCCGGCAGCCCGGTCAGGGCGAGCGGCGCCTCGAGCAGGTGGTGGATCGCCGGCTCAGAAACGTTCAGGATCAGCAGCGAGCACACCGTGATGCCGAGCTGGGTCGTCGCGAGCATGAGCGTCGCGTGCTCCATCGCGTAGAGCGCCGTCCGGGCGCCCATCCGGCCGACGGCTGCGAGCGGCTCGATCTGGGAGCGCCTCGCGGAGATGACCGCGAACTCGGCGGCCACGAAGAAGGCATTTCCGGCGAGCAGCACGAACAGCCAGACGATTCCTGCCCAGTCACTCATGACGGCGCTCCTTCGGCTTCGCCGCGGTGGGTCGGGTGGGCGCAGAGGGTGCCGTCGCCGGCGTCGCCAGCGGTACGGGTGCGACCGCGACCGTGGTCCCCGGCTCGGACTCGGTCTCCGGTTCCGGCTCCGACGTGGGCGTGAAGCGGATGCGGTCGATCCGGCGACCGTCGAGACGTTCGACCGAGAGCTCTCCCGTTGCGATGCCGACGACGTCGCCGACGACGGGCAAACGGCCGAGCTCGCTCATCACGAAACCCGCGACCGTCTCGTACGGGCCGTCCTCAGGAACCACGACGCCGGTGCGTTCGAGGAGTTCGTCCGGGCGGAGCATTCCGGGGAAGGTCAGGGAGTCCGGCGAACGCACGACCCCCGCCCTGGTGCGGTCGTGCTCGTCGGCGACCTCGCCGACCAGTTCCTCGACGAGGTCCTCGAGGGTCGCGACACCGGCGGTTCCGCCGTATTCGTCGACGACGACGGCCATCTGGTAGCCGCGGCCGCGGAGTTCGACGAGGAGGCCGTCGAGTTTCATGGTCTCCGGCACGCGAACGGCCTCGGACTGGAGTGCGGACACCGGGACATCCGCCCGGCGGTGCCGCGGCACGGCGACGGCCTGCTTCACGTGCACGATGCCGACGACGTCGTCGACGCCCTCGTCGACGACGGGGAACCGCGAATACCCGGTTTGGCGGGTGAGGTCGATCACGGCCTGGGCGGAGGCGTTGCGCTGGATGCTCGCGACGCGCGGGCGGGGCGTCATGACGTCGGCGGCGGTGTGGCCGGAGAAGAGCAGGGTGCGGTGCAGCAGCGTCGCCGTGTCCTTCTCGAGCAGGCCGGCACTGGCAGAACGCCGCACGAGCGAGGAGAGCTCCTCTGCGGTGCGCGCTCCGGACAGCTCTTCCTTGGGTTCGATCCCGATCGACCGGAGCACGGCGTTCGCGCTGCCGTTGAGCACGGTCACGGCCGGGCGGAACACGGTCGTGAACAGGGTCTGGAACGGGATCACGAGCTTCGCGGTCTTGATCGGCAGGGCGAGGGCGAAGTTCTTCGGCACCAGCTCGCCGATGATCATCGAGGCGAGGGTCGCGATCACGATCGCGGCCGTCGAGGCGACGACGGGCACGACGAGTTTCGGGAACCCCGCAGCCAGCAGCGGCGGCGCGAGCAGGCTGCTGATCGCGGGCTCGAGAGCGTAGCCGGTGAGGAGCGTGGTCAGGGTGATGCCGAGCTGGGCGCTCGAGAGATGCGTCGAGGTGATCTTCAGGGCCGCGATGGTCTTCGCGAGCCGCGTCTCTCCGCGGGCCTGCCTGGCCTCGAGGTCGCTGCGCTCGAGATTCACGAGGGAGAACTCGCTCGCGACGAAGAGGCCGGTGCCGATGGTCAGGATGATGCCGACGCCGAGCATGACCCACTCAAACATCGCGGGGCCCGGCGTCCGCTGTCGTTTCAGCTGTCGTTGCAGCTGTCGTCACAAGGGGAAAACCGTTCTCACGGGGAGAACGGTCACTGGGCGAATTCGCAGGAGGAGGGTCGTCCATTATTCATCCAACTATACCGTGCAGGTCCCGTGCGGGACCGGGTGCGCGTGGCACACCCGGACCCGATTGTCAGGAAGCGACCGCTACCAGGAGACGGGGAGGGCCTTGCCCTCCTCGTAGCCGGCGGCCGACTGGATCCCGACGAGGGAGCGCTCGTGGAATTCGTCGAGGTTGGTCGCGCCCGCGTAGCTGAACGAGCTGCGCACACCGGAGGTGATCATGTCGAGCAGGTCCTCGAGTGAGGGACGGAGCGGGTCGAGGTAGATCTTCGAGCTCGAGATGCCCTCTGCGAAGAGGGTCTTCCGTGCGAGCTCGTACGGGTCGAGCCTGTCGAAGCGTTCCTGAACGGCCTTGGTCGATGCCATGCCCCAGCTCTCCTTGTAGACCGCGCCGGAGGCATCCGTGTCGAGCAGGCCAGGCGCCTCGATGGTGCCGGCGAACCACGAGCCGATCATGACGGATGCCGCGCCGGCGGCGAGTGCGAGCGCCACGTCCCTGGGGTAGCGCACCCCGCCGTCCGCCCAGACGTGCGCGCCGAGTTCGCGCGCGGCGGCTGCGGTCTCGAGCACGGCGGAGAACTGCGGCCGGCCGACGGCGGTCATCATCCGGGTCGTGCACATCGCGCCGGGTCCGACGCCGACCTTCACGATGGTGGCGCCCGCCCCGACCAGGTCGTTGACGGCATCCGCGGTCACGACGTTGCCTGCGACGATCGGGATGCCGAGGCCGAGCCCTGCGACGATGCCGAGCGCCCGCAGCATGCCGGCCTGGTGCCCGTGCGCGGTGTCGACGACGAGGACGTCGACACCGGCGGCGACGAGCGCGCGTGCCTTCGCGGCCACGTCGCCGTTGATGCCGATCGCCGCGGCGACGAGCAGACGCCCGTGGGCATCGACGGAGGGCTGATAGAGGGTCGAGCGGAGCGCGCTCTTGCGGCTCAGGGTGCCGACCATGACGCCGTGGCGGAGCACGGGGGCGAAGTCGAGTTCCGCGGCGGTCATCACGTCGAAGGCGCGGCGCGGGCCGTCGATGTCCTCGGCGTCGAGGGACGTCAGCGGGCCGTGCAGCAGGTCGCCGAGCTGGGCGTCCGGCAGGGCGGTGCCGAGCCTGGCGGCGTCGATGCAGCCGAGGTATGCGCCGCGGGCGTCGTTGACGACGATGCCCTGGCCGGCGACGGGGGGCACCTGGCGCAGGGCGCTCGCGACCGTTTCACCCGGCCCGAAGATGAACGGGGTGTCGAAACGGGTCGACTGGTCCTTCACCCAGCGGATCGCGGCGTCGAGTTCCTGCAGGTGCATGTCCTGCGGCAGCACGCCGAGTCCGCCGCGGCGTGCGAGGGACGCGGCGAGCCGGGGACCGGTCACCGAGTTCATGTTCGCGGACACGACAGGGATGGTGGCCCCTGTCCCGTCTCCGGGCGCGAGGGAGACGTCGAGCCTGCTCGTGACGGCCGATTCGCTCGGCACCAGGAAGACGTCGGAATACGTGAGATCGTGGCTGGGGATCGCTCCATAGAACTGCATGCAAATAACGCTAGCCCCCCGCATCGATACCCGCAGCCATGCGCGATTGGTTTAGGCTGGGCGGGCAGACCGAACCGGCGATTTTCGGCCGGGGATATCCAAAATTCAACGCAGAGAGTGGGAACCGGCTGTGTCGAGCCAGTTGACCGGTAGTGGATCCGACGAAGCAACGTCGGGTGAATTCGGAGCGAACGAGTGGCTCGTCGACGAGCTGTACGAACGGTACCTCGTCGACAAGAACTCGGTGGATGAGTCCTGGTGGCCCGTGCTGGAGAGCTACCACCAGACCGCGAACGGGGCAGGCCACGACGCGGAATCACCCGCTGCCGAGGCCGCGCAGCCGGCCCAGACGGCGGCATCCGCCCCCGCAGCAGCAACCCCGGTCGCACCGGCCCCCGTCGCATCCGCCCCGGTCGAGCCCGCCCCGATCACGGCACCGATCGCGATCATCGGCGGCCAGCGCACCGCCCGCACCACCTCGACCGCCCCGCGTTCGCTCCCCGTCCCTGCCGACGCGCCGGTCAAGGGTCAGCCGGCGCCGGCTGGCCCTGCCGAGACGCAGGACCTCGTCACCCCGCTCCGCGGCATGCAGAAGAGCCTCGCCGCCAACATGGCCACGAGCCTCACCGTGCCAACGGCGACGAGCGTGCGCACCATCCCGGCCAAGCTCCTGATCGACAACCGCATCGTGATGAACAACCACATGCGCAGGTCCCGCGGTGGCAAGGTCTCCTTCACGCACCTGATCGGCTGGGCGCTGATCAAGGCCCTCAAGATGTTCCCGAGCCAGAACGTCTGGTACGACGAGATCGACGGAAAGCCCTCCGTCGTCGCTCCCGCCCACGTCGGCCTCGGCATCGCGATCGACCTGCCCAAGCCGGACGGCACCCGCGCCCTGATGGTCCCCGCGATCAAGCGTGCGGACACCATGACCTTCGGCGAGTACCTGTCGTCCTACGAAGACCTCGTCACCCGCGCGCGCAAGAACAAGCTGACCGCCGACGACTTCTCCGGCGCGACCGTTTCGCTCACCAACCCGGGCGGCATCGGGACCGTGCACTCCGTCCCCAGGCTGATGAAGGGGCAGGGCTGCATCATCGGCGCCGGCGCCCTCGACTACCCGGCCGAGTTCCAGGGTGCGAGCGTCAAGACGCTCACCGGCCTGGCCATCTCCAAGACCATCACCCTCACGAGCACCTACGACCACCGCGTCATCCAGGGCGCCGGCTCCGGCGAATTCCTCAAGATCGTGCACGAGCTCCTCATCGGCGGGCACCACTTCTACGAAGACATCTTCGCGGCGCTGCGCATTCCATACGACCCGATCCACTGGGCGCCCGACATCAGCGTCGACCTCGCGAGCGCCGTCGACAAGACCGCGCGCGTGCAGGAACTGATCAACGCCTACCGGGTCCGCGGACACCTGATGGCCGACGTCGACCCGCTCGAATACACCCAGCGCACCCACCCCGACCTCGACATCGCCAACCACGGCCTGACCTTCTGGGACCTCGACCGCCAGTTCGTCACGGGCGGCTTCGGCAGCCAGCGGCTGATGCTGCTCCGCGACATCCTCGGTGTGCTCCGCGACTCCTACTGCCGCACGACCGGCATCGAGTACATGCACATCCAGGACCCTGCCCAGCGCAAGTGGATGCAGGAAAAGATGGAGAAGACCTACGTCAAGCCCACGCATGACGAGCAGATGCGCATCCTCGGAAAGCTCAACGAGGCCGAGGCCTTCGAGACCTTCCTGCAGACCAAGTACGTCGGCCAGAAGCGGTTCAGCCTCGAGGGCGGCGAGTCCACCATCCCGCTCCTCGACGCGATCCTCGAAGGTGCGGCGAATGCCGGCCTCGACGGCGTCGCGATCGGCATGGCCCACCGTGGCCGGCTGAACGTGCTCACCAACATCGCCGGAAAGACCTACGGCCAGATCTTCCGCGAGTTCGAGGGCACCCAGGACCCCAGAAGCGTGCAGGGCTCAGGGGACGTCAAGTACCACCTCGGCACGGAGGGCAGCTTCCGCGGAAACAACGGCGTGGAGATCCCGGTGTACCTCGCCGCGAACCCCTCGCACCTCGAAGCCGTCGACGGCGTCCTCGAGGGCATCGTGCGCGCCAAGCAGGACCGCAAGCCGATCGGCACCTTCTCGACCCTCCCCGTGCTCGTGCACGGCGACGCAGCCATGGCCGGCCAGGGCATCGTGCTCGAAACGCTGCAGATGTCCCAGCTGCGCGGCTTCCGCACCGGCGGCACGATCCACCTCGTCGTCAACAACCAGGTCGGCTTCACGACGCTGCCCCTCGACGCGCGCACCTCGGTGTATTCGACGGACGTCGCGAAGACCATCCAGGCGCCGATCTTCCACGTGAACGGCGACGACCCCGAGGCCGTCGTGCGGGTCGCTGAGCTCGCATTCGCCTACCGCCAGGAGTTCAAGCGCGACGTCGTGATCGACCTGATCTGCTACCGCAGGCGTGGCCACAACGAGGGCGACGACCCCTCGATGACCCAGCCCCTGATGTACAACCTGATCGAGGCCAAGCGCTCGGTGCGGAAGCTCTACACCGAGGCGCTCGTCGGACGTGGCGACATCACCGAGGCAGAGTACGAGGCCGCGCACGCCGACTTCCAGGACCGCCTCGAACGCGCGTTCATGGAGACGCACGCCGCGCAGTCCTCGTCGATTCCGGTCGTCGGCAGCCAGGGCCTGTCCTCCGGCAACAACCTCCAGGACGAAGCCGTCGGCGAGCCTGCGACCACGGGCGTCCCCGAGGCGGTCGTGCACCTCATCGGGGATGCCTTCCTCAACAAGCCCGCCGGCTTCACGGTCCACAACAAGCTCCAGCAGCTCATGCAGAAGCGTGCGGACATGAGCCGGAACGGCAACATCGACTGGGCGTTCGGTGAGCTCCTCGCCCTCGGTTCCCTCCTGCTCGAGCGCACCCCGGTGCGCTTCGCCGGCCAGGATGCCCGCCGCGGCACCTTCGTGCAGCGTCACGCCGTTCTCCACGACCGCATCAACGGCCAGGAATGGCTGCCGCTCGCGAACCTCAGCGAGGACCAGGCCCGGTTCTGGATCTACGACTCGCTCCTGAGCGAATACGCGGCGATGGGCTTCGAGTACGGCTACTCCGTCGAACGCGCCGACGCGCTCGTTCTCTGGGAGGCCCAGTTCGGCGACTTCGCCAACGGCGCCCAGACCGTGATCGACGAGTTCGTGTCCTCCGCCGAGCAGAAGTGGGGCCAGCGGTCCTCCGTCGTGCTCCTCCTCCCGCACGGGTACGAGGGCCAGGGTCCCGACCACTCCTCGGCGAGGATCGAACGCTACCTCCAGCTGTGCGCCGAGAACAACATGACCGTCGCCCGCCCCTCGACGCCGGCCTCGTACTTCCACCTGCTGCGCCGCCAGGCGTACATGCGCCCGCGGCGCCCGCTCGTGGTCTTCACGCCCAAGTCGATGCTCCGCCTGCGCGGCGCGACGAGCGCGGTCGCCGACTTCACCAGCGGACGTTTCGAGCCCGTGATCGACGACGCGCGCATCACAGACAAGTCCGCTGTCAAGCGCGTGCTGTTCATGGCGGGCAAGCTCTACTACGACCTGCTCAGCGAGCTCGAGAAGAACCCGAACCCCGAGATCGCACTCGTGCGGATCGAGCAGTTCTACCCGCTGCCCGCAGCCGAGATTCAGCAGGTCGTCGCCCAGTACCCGGACGCCGAACTCGCCTGGGTGCAGGATGAGCCGGAAAACCAGGGCGCCTGGCCGTTCTTCTACTTCAGCACCAGCAAGGTCGTCAAGCGCCCGGTTCGGGTGTTCTCCCGGGCCGCCTCCGCATCGCCGGCGGCCGGCTCCGCGAAGCGGCACGCCGCCGAACAGGTCGACCTGCTGAGGAACGCGCTCACCCTCTAGGCGTACCTTTCCGGTCGAGAGTTCCCGTTCTGGCGGGCACTCTCGACCGGAAGGGCACGGGCATTGCCCGGAGACGGGCCCGGTCGTAGGCTGGCCGCGATCGCGACCTCGAAGGTGACAGGGACCGCGACGCGACCGAAGGAGTGTTGCTGTGTCCACCCGCGATGTGACCCGGCTCGGCGAACCCTGCTGGAACGACCTGATGACCTCGGATCCCTCGAAGGACCGTGAGTTCTACACCCAGCTCTTCGGGTGGCACGCGAGCGAATCCGGACCCGAATACGGCAACTACGTGACCTTCTCGCGCGGAGCCGCAGATGTCGCAGGAATGGCCGCCGCCCCTGACGGGTCGAACGCGCCGGACGCGTGGCTCGTCTACCTCTCGGTCGACGACGTCGACGACACGGTGACGGCCGCGGTCGCAGCCGGAGGCCAGGTGCTCCTGGAGCCGCTCACGGTCGGCGGGATGGGACGCACCGCGGTGCTCGCGGACCCCTCCGGCGCCGCGGTCGGCATCTGGCAGCCCATTGAGTTCGACGGCTTCCACACCGTCGCCCGGCCGGGGACACCGATCTGGCACGAACTCAGCAGTCGGGACTACGACGCCGCCCTGCCGTTCTACGCGACCGTCTTCGGCTGGGACCCGCAGGTCCTGAGCGACACCCCGGAATTCCGGTACAGCACGATCGGGCCGGAGGGCATGCCCGTCGCCGGGGTCATGGACTCGACGGCGTTCCTCCCGGAGGGTGTTCCCTCGCACTGGGCGGTGTACTTCGGCGTCCCGGACGCGGCAACGGCCGCCGCCCGGGTCGTCGAGCTGGGCGGCGCGGTGCTTCGCGAGCCGTGGGACTCGGAGTTCGGCACCTTCGCCCAGGTCGCAGACCCGACGGGAGCGATGTTCTACCTGGGTTCGGTCGAGGCCGGCACGCCGACCGGCGCGGCCAGGGACGACGCCACAACGACGGAAACGGTCGCGACCGGCGTCGGCGACGACGCTGCCTTCGCGGATGCCGCCTTCATCGACGTCGACGAGAGTGACGTCGAAACCAGCCAGTCCGCCGGGTGACCCGTCACGGGCATCCGCCGAACGACGGTGCCGCGAGGGACACGCCACGCAGGAGTCAGTGCCAGGCGGGAGTCAGTGCGAGGACTGGATGGTACGCAGTTTGAGCAACACCTGGTCGCGGAGGTCTTCCGGAGCGATCTCCCGGCAGGCGCGCTGCACGGCCTCGGTCAGGGTGCGCCCGACGAGGTGTTCGCTGCTGCAGTCCGTGCAGTGGGCCAGGTGCTCCTGGATATCGGCGGTGTCCTCGCCGCAGAGTTCGTTGTGGAGGTATTCCTCGAGTTCGGCCTTGGCCTTCTCGCAGCCGCAATCGGTCATTTCGTGCTCCCAGAGGTGTTACGACCGGCCCGGCCCGTTGCAGCCGGGGTCCCGGATGCGGGCTGGGCTGAGCCCAGGCCGCGCTCGAGCGCATAGCCGGCCAACAGGTCACGCAGGAGTCGCCGGCCACGGTGCAGGCGGCTCATCACGGTGCCGATCGGTGTTTTCATGATTTCGGCGATCTCCTGGTAGGAGAAGCCCTCGACGTCGGCGAAGTACACGGCCAGCCGGAAGTCTTCCGGGATGGACTGCAGGGCGTCCTTCACGGCGCTGTCCGGCAGGTGATCGATCGCTTCGGCCTCTGCCGAGCGACTCGCCATCGCGGTCGTCGATTCGGCGCCCCCGAGCTGCCAGTCTTCGAGGTCGTCGATGGTGCCCTGGTAGGGCTCGCGCTGCTTCTTGCGATAGGTGTTGATGAATGTGTTCGTGAGGATGCGGTAGAGCCACGCTTTGAGATTGGTGCCCTGCTCGAACTGCTTGAAAGCGGCGAACGACTTGACGAACGTCTCCTGGACCAGGTCCTGCGCATCCGAAGGATTGCGCGTCATCCGCATTGCTGCGGCGTAGAGCTGGTCGATGTAGGGCATCGCCTGTTCTTCGAACAGGTCTCGCAGGTCGATCGCGTCAGTTGTCATCACGGACAATTCTAATGCGTCGATCACGGACGTTTCGGGTCGTTCAAGCACCGTTGACAGCACCATCGGGACCTCCCTCATCTGTTCATCACCGACTATCCTGATAACCGATGTTGATCTCGAGATATTCCAAGCCCGATTTCGATCCCTACGGCGACAACGCGCCCGAAGAGACGGATGCCTGGTGGCCGGCCCCTGTTGCAGCGCGGCCGCTCGCCGCCGTCGTCTCCCTGCCGGGCTCGAAGTCGCTCACCAACCGCGAGCTCGTGCTCGCGGCCCTCGCCGACGGGCCCTCCCTCCTCCGCGCACCGCTGCACTCCCGCGACAGCGACCTGATGGTCGCCGCGCTCCGGCAGCTGGGCGCCACGATCGAGTCCGTCCCCGGCGACGGCGAGTTCGGCGCGGACCTCCGGGTCACCCCGGGCGAGCTCTTCGGCTCGACGACGATCGACTGCGGCCTGGCCGGCACCGTGATGCGTTTCCTCCCGCCCGTCGCCGCCCTCGCGCTCGGCCCGACGACGTTCGACGGCGACGCCGGTGCACGCCGCCGCCCGATGGCGACCACGATCTCCTCCCTCAGCGCCCTCGGCGCCGACATCAACGACGACGGCCGCCACGCGCTGCCGTTCACGGTGCACGGCACCGGCAGCCTCTCCGGCGGTGAGGTCACGATCGACGCGTCCACCTCGAGCCAGTTCGTCTCCGGCCTGCTCCTCGCCGCCCCGCGGTTCGAGCGCGGACTGCACCTCCGACACGACGGCGAACGCCTGCCGAGCCTGCCGCACATCGAGATGACGATCGCGACCCTCGCCCGCCGCGGGGTCACCGTGACGAGCCCCGCCGTCGGCGAATGGATCGTCGAGCCCGGCCCGATCCGAGGTATCGACGTCGACATCGAACCAGACCTGTCCAACGCCGCGCCGTTCCTCGCGGCCGCGCTCGTGGCCGGCGGGAGCGTCACGATCACGGGCTGGCCTGCCGAGACGACCCAGGTCGGCGCCGACCTCGCGCACCTGCTGCCGCTGTTCGGCGCGATCGTCACCCGCGCGGGCGACCGGCTCACGGTCACCGCGGGCGAGCATCTCACCGGCGTCACTCTCGACCTCTCAACGGGAGGTGAGCTCGCGCCGGCCCTCGTCGCCCTCGCCGCCCTCGCGGATTCCCCGAGCACGATCACCGGCATCGGCCACATCCGAAACCACGAGACCGACCGCCTCGCCGCCCTCGTGACGGAGATCAACGGGCTCGGCGGCGCCGTCACGGAGCTGCCGGACGGCCTGCAGATCGACCCGCGGCCCCTGCACGGCGGACAGTGGCACAGCTACGACGACCACCGGATGGCGACGGCGGGAGCCCTGATCGGCCTCGCTGTTCCCGGCGTCCTGGTCGAGGACATCGGCACGACTGCGAAGACGCTCCCCCAGTTCCCCGAACTGTGGCACGCGCTCCTCGCCTCGACCGTGCTCGCATGAGCTGGTGGGCCGGCGCGGACGACGACGAACCCGAGTTCGACGAGTCGAGCGTGCGGGTGCGCCCCAACCGCAAGGGCAGCAAACCGCGCACCAAGACCCGCCCTGACCACGAGGACGCGCTCACCGGGCGCATCCTCTCGGTCGACCGCGGCCGCTACACCGTCATGCTCGACGAGAACAAGCACACCGAACGACGGGTGACCGCGGCCAGGGCGAGCGAGCTGCGCAAGCATGCCGTCGTGACCGGCGACCGCGTCGACATCGTCGGAGACACCACCGGAGCGGAGGGCAGCCTCGCCCGCATCGTGCGGATCGTGCCGCGGGTCACCCTGCTGCGCCGCAGCGCCGACGACACCGACGCCGTCGAACGGGTCATCGTCGCCAATGCCGACCAGATGCTCATCGTCGTCGCCGCCGCGAACCCGGAGCCGCGCATCCGCCTGGTCGACCGGTATCTCGTCGCGGCGTACGACGCGGGCGTCACGCCGATCCTCTGCATCACGAAGACCGACCTCGCCGATCCCGCCGAGTTCCTGAACAACTTCGCCGGCCTCGACCTGATCGTCTTCACGAGCCGCGACGACGCCATGCCGCTCGAGAGCATCTCCGCTGCGCTCGTCGGCCATGACACCGTCTTCGTCGGCCACTCCGGCGTCGGCAAGTCCACGCTCGTCAATGCCCTCGTGCCGGACGCGCACCGCGCCGTCGGCGTCGTGAACACCGTGACCGGCCGCGGCAGGCACACCTCGTCCTCGACGGTCTCGCTGCGACTCGAAACGGATGCCGGCCGCGGCTGGGTCATCGACACCCCCGGCGTGCGCTCCTTCGGCCTCGGGCATATCAACACCGACAACATCCTCAAGGCGTTCACCGACCTCGCCGCGATCGCGGAGAAGTGCCCGCGCGGCTGTACCCATCTGCCGGACTCGCCGGACTGCGCCATCAACGAGGCCGTCGCGGCCGGCGAACTCGGCGACACCGGCAAGGCCCGCCTCGACTCGCTGCAACGACTGCTCGCGACCTTCGCGGTGTCCCCGCACCACTAACGTGGGGGCATGACGGATTCCACGCGCCTCGAAGCCGGCGACCCGGCACCGCAGTTCACGCTCACCGACCAGGACGGCGCATCCGTCTCGCTCGCCGGGTTCGCGGGCTCGAAGGTCGTCGTCTACTTCTACCCGGCCGCGCTCACCCCGGCCTGCACGAAGCAGGCCTGCGATTTCCGCGACAGCCTCGGTTCGCTCGAGACTGCGGGCTACCGCGTGCTCGGCGTCTCGCGGGACACGCCGGAGAAGCTCCGGGCCTTCCGGGACGCCGAGGGCCTCACGTTCCCGCTCCTGAGCGACAGCGACCTCACCGTGCACCGGGCGTACGCCGCCTGGGGCGAGAAAGACCTCTACGGCAAGACCGTCACGGGCGTCCTGCGGTCCACCTTCGTGATCGACGAGGCCGGACTGATCACGCTCGCGCTCTACAACGTACGTGCGACGGGCCACGTCGCGAGCCTGCGCAAGAAGCTCGGCCTCGGCGACTGACACCCGGTCCCACTTCCCCGGGGCCGTCAGGGGCCCCCAGCGGCCGCTGACGACATCCGCTGCCGTCCGGGCGGCACCGACCTGCTGCCTGGACGAAATACTGTGTGAACACTCGGCGACGGATGTCTACCCGGCCGTGTCGCCCTCATCCCGCGGGGTCTGCGTGGCCGCGAGCACCGCTGGGGTGAACAGGAGCCCGAGCACCACGATCGAGGGCACCAGGAGCGCCCAGCCGAGATCCGGACGCGCGTACAGCCCCTGGAAGCAGCCGACGGCGACGGCGATCTGCACGACCTGCCAGGTCACCGCGGCGCCGCGGATCCAGCCGCGGCGCCTCAGGGAATTGACCGCGATCGCGGTCACCCAGGCGGCGGCGATCAGCACGATGATCAGGATCGCGACCCCGCTCGCGAGCGAGGTCGGCGTCGCGGTGAGAAGCTCGAGGACGAGCCAGACCACCGCGGCCCAGAGCAGGGCGGCCTCGGCCCAGAGCAGGCCGGCGAGGAGAAGGAGTGCGGGCGCACGACGCGGGCGGAACGCACCGGCGTCACCGTCCGGACGCTGGTCGAACTGTTGATTCACAGAGATATCCCATACCAAACTATTGATTTGACCCCACCATTATGCGACCATAATTGAGGCCCGGTTGACGCTCACAGGGACGTGAGCCCTATGAATGCGTAAATCGCTTACCTTCCTGCAATCGGCAGCCTCTCATCTTCGGCCAATCGGCCAGGCACCCTGCAATAAAGGAGCATCTCTATGGACTGGCGCGACAAAGCGGCCTGCCTCACCGCCGACCCGGAATTGTTCTTCCCCGTCGGTAACACTGGACCCGCTGTGGACCAGATCGAGAAGGCCAAGTCTGTGTGTGCCCGTTGCAATGTGACCGAGGTGTGCCTCCAGTACGCACTGGAGACCGGACAGGATTCCGGCGTCTGGGGCGGCCTGAGCGAAGACGAACGCCGCGCCCTCAAGCGCCGTGCCGCACGGGCGCGCCGCGCGTCCTAGCCCCACCGCCCGTGTCCTGAGACCTGGCGCGCCGCCCCCGCGGCAGTCAGGTCTCACGCATGTACCGCAGGGGAATCTCGATCGTCACTTCGGTGCCGCTGCCCATCATCGTGTGCCAGTCGATGCTCCCGCTGAGCTCGCCCTGGATCAAGGTGCGCACGATCTGCGTGCCCAGTCCCGATCCGACCTTGCCCTCGGGAAGACCGGAACCGTTGTCACGCACGCGCACCGTGAGGGTCTCTTCGTTGCGCTCGGCCTCGATCACGACTTCGCCCTCCCGGCCGGCGAGGCCATGCTCGACCGCGTTCGTGACGAGCTCCGTGAGCGCGAGCGCGAGCGGGGTGGCGAAGGCGCTCGGCAGAACGCCGAAACTGCCGGACAGCTTCGGGTGCGCCGTCGTGTTGTGAGCGGATGCGACCTCGGCGATCAGGAGCAGCACCCGGTCGAAGACGACGTCGAAGTCGACCTGCTGGTTCAGCCCCGTCGACAGGGTGTCGTGGACGACAGCGATCGCCGCGACCCGGCGCATGGCCTGGTTGAGCGCCTCGCGCGCGGTATCGGAGTGGGTCCGCCTGGCCTGGATCCGGAGCAGCGACGCCACGGTCTGGAGGTTGTTCTTCACCCGGTGGTGGATCTCCCGGATGGTCGCGTCCTTCGTGATGAGCTCGCGCTCCTGGTGGCGCAGTTCGGTCACGTCGCGGCAGAGCACGATCGCGCCGATCCGCTGGCCGCGGTTGCGGATCGGGATCGCGCGGAGCGAGACGGTCACCCCGCGAGCCTCGACATCGGTTCGCCAGGGAGCCCGGCCGGTGACGACGAGCGGGAGCGATTCGTCGACGACGACCGTGCCGGTGAGCAGGCCCGTCGTGACCTCGGCGAGTGACTCGCCCTCGAGCTCGTCGACGAAGCCCATCCGGTTGAAGGCGGAGAGCGCGTTGGGGCTCGCGAAGGTCGTGACACCGTCGAGGTCGAGCCGGATCAGGCCGTCCGAGGCGCGCGGGGCGCCGCGGCGCGGGCCGGTCGGAGCGCCGAGATCGGGGAAATCGCCGGAGGCGATCATCGCGAACAGGTCGTTGGCGCAGTCGTTGAAGGTGAGTTCCTGGCGGCTCGGCGTGCGCGCCTCGCTGAGGTTCGTGTGCCGGGTGAGCACGGCGACGGGCACGGGTGCGATCTGGGAACCGGTCGTGCTGAGCCGGCGCATCACGGGGATCGCCCTGACGCGGGTCGGAGTCTCCTCATACCAGTCCGGGGCCGTCGTATCCACGATCCTGGCGGACTCGAAGGCCTCCGTCACCTGCTGGCGCCATTCCCCCTTGATTCCCTGCCCGACGAAGTCGCGGTAGAACAGGGTCGCGGCGCTCGAGGGGCGCGCGTGCGCGACCGCCACGAAGCTCCCGGTCGTGCCGGGCACCCACACCACGATGTCCGCGAAAGCAAGGTCGGCGAGGAGCTGACCGTCCGCGACGAGCATGTGGAGCCAGTCCACATCCTCGGCACTGCTGCGGCCCTGGGCAAGTACGAGATCACTGAGCGTCGACACCCTGCCAGCCTAGGTCCCCCTGAACGAGGAAAGTGACTGGGGCGACCATGAATCGGCGCGCGGTGTCATGCTGGTCAGATGAACCCCACTCCGGGCAGGCCCGATCGCACCCTGATCGCCGTTCTGTCCGTGATCGTAGTTCTGGTCATCGTCGCGCTCGTCGTCGTCTTCTCCCGCGGAGCGCCGGAGCAGCTCGGCCAGGCGACCCCGGCCGGTGTCGTCCAGCGCTACTCTGCCGCTGTCATCGACGGCGACGAGCAGAAGGCGGCCGGATTCCTCACCCCGCACGCCCTCGCGAGTTGCGACGCGGTCGGCGGCCGGGCCGCCGGCGACCTGAGGGTCACGCTCGTCTCGACGACGGAGCGGCCCGGTTCGGCCGACGTCACGGTGTCCATCGTCACCTCGGAGGATGCCGGCCCCTTCGGGTCCTCGGAATACGAGAGCCAGGAGGTGTTCGACCTGCTCACGGTCGACGGCGCCTGGAAGATCGACTCCGCGCCCTGGCAACTCGCGATCTGCCCGGGCACCACGACCACGACGGATGCCCCGTGATCGTCGGGGCAGGTCTCCTGGTCGCGCTCGGCGTCGTCATCGCCGCCATCGTGATCGGGGTCCGCCGGTCGCCGGCACCGCGGGGAGGGTCGGCCCAGCCGACGGTCCGGCGCCTGATCGCCTTCGTCCTCCTGTTCGCCCTCGTCGTGATCGCCGCGATCGGTCTGGCCGGGCTGCTGGGGCGCCTGCTCGATGCGGGCAATGCTCTCGCAGGGGAAGACGTCGCCGGACTCGCCCGCTCGCTCGCCTTCACCCTGGTCGCCGGCCCCTTCGCCGCCCTGCTGTGGTGGGTGCTCCGGCGGCGCCTGGACGGCGAAGATCGGTCGTCCCTCGCCTGGGGCCTCTACCTCGCCGGCATGCGCACCGTCGCGCTCGTCGTCGCCTCGACCGCCCTGCTCGGCTCCGCAGCGGCCCTCGTGCGCGCGGACTGGCAGCCGCGCACCCTCGCCACCGGACTGGTCTGGGCCGCCGTGTGGGTGTGGCACACGTGGATGTCCAGGAATCCGGCCACGCATCCGCTGCGGCTCCCGACGGCGGCGATCGTTCTCGGGAGCGTGTTCGGTCTCGTGATCGGTACCGGCGGAGCCGTCACGGCGCTCGGCGCGCTGCTCGACTCGGCCATCACCGGGTCGGGGGCATCGACGTTCGCGGGTGCCCCGTGGTGGTGGCTCCCCCTCGAAGGCCTGGTCTGGTGCGCCGGCGGCGGCGCCGTGTGGTGGTGGCACTGGCTGCACGACAGGGCCGTCACCCTCCGCGGCGGGCTCGCCGACGTCGCTTTCATCGCCAGCGGAATCGGCGGAGCGGCGATCCTCACCCTCGCCGGGGCGGGCACAACGGTGTTCGTGCTGCTCAGGCTCGGCTTCGACCGCTCAGGCGCGTTCGGAAACGCCGAGTCCCTCACCGTCATCCTCGATCCCCTCGGCAACGCACTCGCGGCGGCGTCGATGGGCGCATTCGTCTGGGCCTATCACCGGGTCCTGGTTCCAGTCCGCGGCGACCAGACCCGGCAGGCGGCCGGCCTGGTCGTGTCCGGCATCGGGCTCGTCGGTGCGGCCTCCGGGCTCGGGGTCGTGGTGAACTCCCTGCTCGCGGCACTCGCGCAGCCGCTCGCCGACTCGAACCCGCGCACCCTGCTGCTCGGCGGCATCAGCGTCATGATCGCGGGCGGACCGGTCTGGTGGCTGGCCTGGCGTCCGCTGGCCCCGGCCGATCCATCCACAAGCTCCGCGACCGCCCGGCGCGTCTACCTGATCCTGGTCTTCGGTGTCAGCGCCGTCGTCGCGCTGGTCGCCCTCCTCCTGATCGGCTACCGCATCTTCGAGTTCGGTCTCGGGTCCGCGTCCGGGTCCCCATCCGGGAGCAGCCTGCTCGAGCGGGTGCGCGCCCCGCTGGGGCTCCTCATCGCGACCGGCCTCGCCGCCGGGTACCACTTCGCCGTCTGGCAGCGCGACAGGGCCATGAGCGCCGCGACGCCGGGCCGGCAATGCACCATCGGACGGGTGATCCTGGTCACCGGCGCGTCCCCCGAACCGCTCCGGCGGGCGATCACCGAGAACACCGGGGCATCCGTGACCGTCTGGGCGCGGGCAGAGGGCAACGCAGACACAACAGCAGACGCAGGCGCCGAAGCGGGCACGGACAGCACTGCAGGCGGCCCATCCGCCGCGGAGATCACCGCGGCCCTCGACGGGGTCACCGGCAAACGGGTGCTCGTCGTGACGGGCCCCGGCTCCGGGGTCACCGTGATCCGGCTGCGGGACTGAACCTCGGGCACCGGCGTCAGGACGCCGGATTCAGAGCGCGGGGTTCAGAGGGCGGGGTTCAGAGGGCGGGCGCCCGGCGACGCCACGGCATCCGCCCCAGTCCCCGGCCCCGCGCCCGCACCGGTTCGGGCAGAAGCTCCCTGTGCACCAGACGCAGGATGCCCGTGCGTGCGGGCGACTTCGGCGCGGCATCGCGCAGCGTGCGGCCAGTCAGCACGGCAGCGTCGGCGCCGGCCTGGTCGTGCGGGACCAGGAACGGGGCGTGGATGCCGCCGAACCGGCGCAGCGCTGCGACGACCTGCCGGTTGGCGTCGATCCCAACGGCGCTCGGCCGCACCCGGTTCATCACGACGCTGACCCTGTCCGTCGAGACCGCCTCGGCGAGCTCGGCCCACGACCGCAGGAAGCGGGCAAGCCCGACGGGGTCGGCAAGCCCGCACGCGACGACGTGGTCCGCTGACCGGAGCGCGGTCAGCGTCGCAGCGTTCCGCCGCGGCGCGAACAGGTCGCTCGAGATCTCCTCGTCGCTTTCGAGGCTGAAGCCGGTGTCGAGGACGACGTAGTCGGCCCAGTTCCGCAGCACCTCGATGGTCTTCGAGACGCGCTCGCCCGACAGCTCCGGCCAGCGCGAGGGGCGCCCGATGCCCGTGAGCACCCAGAACGCGCCGCGCGGCGAGGTGTAGCGCTGCGCGATGCGTTCGAGTTCCGGCCGGGTGAGGCTGTCGGTCCCTGCGAGGCGGCAGGCCGCGGCGAAACCGGGCGATTCGTCGAGCATCCCGAGGGCCGGCGCGATCCCGCCTCCATAGCTGTCGACGTCGACGAGCGCCACGGTGTGGCCCGCCGCCGCGACCTCGGCGGCGATGTTGATCGCGAGCGTCGTGCGGCCCGGCGCGCCGGAGGGCCCCCAGACCGCGATCACGGTGCCACGAGCGGACACTGTGCGCGTGGCCTCCCGCTCGGCGACCCGCAACGGGATCACCACGCCGGCCTCGATCACCGCCTCGATGCCCGCCCATTCCGCTGTCGCGTCGATCACGTCGAGGAGGCCGAGTCCCGCCGCGTTCCTGCGGTCCTGGTCGGTCGCGGCGAGGGCGATCACGCGCACACCGTGCTCGTCGCACGCCCGGATCACGGCGGCACTCAGCGTCGCCCGTCCCGCGCTCACGAGCGCGACGTCGGCCTCTGTGCGGTCCAGGACCGCGAGCAGTTCCGCTCCCCCCGACAGCCGGGCGAGGACGGAGTGCCCGTACTGCACGATATCCGCGAGGAGGCGGTCTTCCGTCGAACGGTCGAGCGCGAGCAGCAGCCGGGCCATGGTCAACCTCCGAGGGGCTGGTTGGCCGGAACGACCGCGATCGCCGCTCCGTTGGCGATCGCAGTGAGTACGGCGGCGACGGCCTCCCTGGGCACCCGGAGCTCGACCGAGCGGCGGCCGGCTCCCACCGAAAGCCCGCCCGGTTCAAGCACGCGCACCACCCCGGCCTGCCCGACGAGCACGGCAGGCGGCCCGAACGCACCCCGCTCGGTCTGCGGCGACGACCACACGTCGACAACAGCGCCAGGCGCGACCGCCTGCGCGAGGGCGTCCGTCGGTTCGACGACGACCGTCGTCACGCCCGCCTCAGCGGATGCGCCGACCGCGGACACCGGGATCAGCTCGCCTGCTGCGACGGTCCTGGCCAGGACCAGGCCGTCCGCGGGCATCCGCTCGGGGGTCACGTAGAGCGGGAGCGCGCCGTCCAGGCGGACCTGGCTGAGCTCGAGGTCGGCGGCCGTCACCCGGTCGCCGACGATGAGGGCGCCACGGGCGGCGTAGACGGCGGTCGTGCGGTCGCTGCCTGCGACGACCGCAGAGACGCCGCCGACCGCACCGAGCACGAGCACCAGGCCGATGAGCAGGCGCGGGTCGAACCAGGCTCCCGGGCGTCGTGCGCGATTCGGCCTCGAGACCATGGTCGCCCCTCTCCTCGGCGAGGGCAGCTGCCGCCCGCCTGATCAGTGGTCTCTATCGTCGCCGTTCCCGGCCCACGGCGGGAAAGTTATCCACAGGCTGTCGTTTTCCCGGCGGGACACCGCGGGAACCCCCGATAATCGAATCATGAACGCTCCCGACGCCTATCGTGGGCTGGGCCGCTTCCTCACCCTCGCGGACACCGCCGACATACTCGCCCTGACCGCGGCAGAGGTGAGCGAGCTTGTGCACACGGGCGAGCTTCCTGCCATCCGGATCGGCCCGTCCGCGCCCGAGCGGATGCAGCACTGGCGCGTGGAGCGGGTCGTGCTCGAGTCGTACATCGAGGCCAAGTACGAAGAGGCCAGGCGGCTGTCGCTGTGGGAGCAGTCCGACTACGCGAACATCCCCGAGCTCTCCGGCGGCACGATCATCCGGCCGCCCGACTGAACCCGGCCGGCGCGGTCAGGGCAGGCACAGCAGCTGGATCCCGGCGAGGGGAATGATCCGGTATTGCCTCACCTCGGAGCTGCGGCGCGGCACCCCGCGGTCGTGCATCGCGAGGTCGATGTGGTCGCGACCGACCCGGTCGATCGTTCCACTGAGGAGACCACCCGGCGTGTGCACCTCGACGAACCTGCGCCGCCTGGCCAGGTCGCGGAGCACGAAGGCGAACCCGATGCGGTCGACGACCCCCGACCCGGGTTCCGCGGGCGCGGCGAGGGAGGCACGCACCTCCGCAGACTGCAGGATCACCCCGGCGATCGCCGCGATCGGAACGACGCACTGCGGAGCGCCCCGGGCGGGGACACCGGGCGGGGCCGTCCCTGCCGACGCCGTTGGCGTGTCGAGGATCTCGGCGGCGAGCCAGTCCCGCCCGAACGTCGTCGGGCGGATGGCCAGCGTGACCCCGGAGGTGAGCACCAGCCGCACGACACCGCCGCCCGCGCGCGGGCCCGAACCGGCGCCCAGGCCCATCAGCCGGTGCCGCAGCGATAACCGGCCGAGCCGGAGCCGTTCCTCTTCCGCGCGCAGCTCGAGGTCCTCGGCGTTCAGCTCGTGTTCGAGCTGTCCCTCGAGGTCGTCGAACAGGTTGTCCCAGCGCACACACACGACGCTAACTCGCCGCGAACCGGCCAGCCGGGTTATCCACAGGACATATAAGCGCTCGACACCGCGGGCATCCGCTGGTTGAGTAGCGAACCTGCACCTCAGCACCCGGAACCCCCGGAGGAGTCATGAGCGATTCAGTCGGCAAGAGTGAGCAGGCGAGCGCCCGAGCGGAGCGGTTCGCCGAGGAAGATTACTTCGGGCAGCAGCCGAGTTCCCGCGGGCAACTGCCGGATCCGGAGCCGCTGCTCATCAACCTCACCCGGTGCGTGATCGAGGTGCTCTCCGGGGCCCGCGAACTCGACCAGCTCGCGCGCTGGGTGAGCGACGACGTCTACCGGCACCTGCTGAAACGGGTCGTCCTCTCCAACCGGGCGCGGGCGGTCAAAGGGCTCCGGGCGCAACGGCCCACGATCTCCATCGGCAGGGTCACCATCACGGAACCGAGGGACGGGGTGGTCGAAGCCGTCGTCATCGTGCACAGCAAGGTGCGGGTGCGCGCGGTGGCGTTGCGCCTCGAGGGCCTCGACAACCGCTGGCGGGCCAGCGCGATCAACGTGCTGTGACGGCAGTATCCCCTGCAGCTCGCGACTCCGGGTCCGCGCCGGCCGCCGGACCGGCACCCAGGCCCACCGCGGGAAGGATCACCCCGTCGATCAAGGAGATCAGGAATTCCCTGTCGATGGTCTTGCGCTCGAACAGGATCCGCATGGAGGCCATGGCCGTGGTCACGGTCGACAGGTTGTCGATGTCGCAGCGCGACGAGATCTCGCCGCGCTCGACGGCCCGGCGCAACAGGAAGCGATGCGCGGTCACCCGGGGTTCGACGACGGAGACGCGGGCGGTTTCGGCGAGCTCGGGCGAGTGGGCGAGGAGGGACATCAGGCCGGCGATGACCCGGAGCTTCTTCTCGCCGTCCTCGATCGAGTGCGGCTTGATCATGGCGATCAGGTCCCCGCGCAGCGTGCCCGTGTCCGGGAGTTGGGACAGGTTCAGGTCACCGTTCTTCATGCACGCGACCGCGTCGATGACAAGTTCGCCCTTCGAGGGCCATCGCCGGTAGAGGGTGGCCTTGCCCGCTTTGGCCCGGGCCGCGACCATGTCGATGGTCATGCCCTCATACCCGCATTCGGCGAGCACGTCGACGGCAGCGGCGAGGATGTCAGGGTCGCGGGTGTGGTCCCGTCTGCGTCCGAGCTTGACGGGCTCCGTCTCCTCGGCGGGATCGAGCTGCGTCGTCGCCACACTCACCACTTTCTGATCGAAGTCTTCTGATCGAATGTTACCCGGAGGTAAATTCAGGAACTGTTAAGATCCGGAACTCCACAGTATCGTATATAGTCGCCTTCATGCCAAAGACTTCCGCCACTTCGTCCACTCTAACGAGCACGCCCGTGCCGCATTCCCGGCGCTGGTGGACCCTCAGCACCGTCGCCCTCGCCCAGCTCATGGTCGTACTCGACTCGACCGTGGTCAACATCGCCCTGCCCTCCGCGCAGACCGACCTCGGCTTCTCCAACGGAGACCGCCAGTGGATCATCACCGCGTATTCCCTCGCGTTCGCGAGCCTCCTCCTGCTCGGCGGACGCCTGTCCGACCTGATCGGCCGGAAGCGCACCTTCATCATCGGACTGATCGGCTTCGCAGCCGCCTCGGCACTCGGCGGTGCGGCAGGCACCTTCGGGCTGCTCGTCGGCGCCCGGGCCCTGCAGGGCGCGTTCGGCGCCCTCCTCGCCCCGACCGCCCTCGCCGTTCTCACGACGACGTTCACCATTCCGAAGGAACGCGCCCGTGCCTTCGGGATCTTCGGAGCGATCGCCGGTGCCGGCGGCGCCGTCGGACTGCTCCTCGGCGGCTTCCTCACCCAGAACCTCGACTGGCGCTGGAACCTCTACATCAACATCCCCATCGCCGTGATCGGGGTGATCGGTGCGATCGTCTTCGTCGACCACCTCGAGCGCACCGGCCCGCGCCCGAAGCTCGACATTCCCGGCACGATCCTGGTCTCCGGAGCCCTCTTCGGCCTCGTCTACGGCTTCTCCAACGCCGAGACCGACGGCTGGGACTCACCGCTGACCTGGGGCATGCTCGCGGGGGCCGTCGTGCTGCTCGTCGCGTTCGTGCTGTGGCAGCGCCGTGCCGCGCATCCGCTTCTGCCGCTCGTGATCGTGCTCGACCGCAACCGCGGTGCCGCGTACCTCTCGGTGCTGATCGCCGGCGCAGGCATGTTCGGCATCTTCCTGTTCGTCACGTACTACCTGCAGGTCTCACTGGGCTACACCCCGGTCCAGACCGGACTGTCGTTCCTGCCGATGATCGCCATGCTCGTCGTCGCGGCCCAGTTGTCGACGAACATCTTCGTGCCCCGGTTCGGCCCGAAGATCATGGTGCCGTTCGGCATGACGCTCGGAGCCCTCGGGATGATCTACCTGACCCATCTCGACCTGGGCAGCACCTACGCCGCCGACATACTGCCGCCCCTGATGATCCTCGGCTTCGCGATGGGCTCGATCATGCCCGCCTCGATGCAGACGGCGACGCTCGGCGTCGACCGGCAGTTCGCCGGGGTCGCCTCCGCGATGGTGAACACGAGCCAGCAGGTCGGCGGGTCGATCGGCACCGCTCTTCTCAACACGCTCGCCGCGACCGCCGCGACGAACTTCCTGGCCGCGAACACCCCGCTCACCGCTGCGGTGGCCGCGGATGCCGCAATCCACAGCTACGCGGTCGCATACTGGTGGGGCGCCGGCTTCTTCGCCGTCGGCGCGGTCCTCGCGGCGCTGCTCTTCCGGCGGATGGGCCATGGCGTGTCGCTCTCGAACCCGCACGGCACCCCCGCGGCAGCGCCCACCGAAGTGCCGCTTCCGGTGCACTAGGCACGGGTCGCACACGACGGAAGGCCGGGTCCCTCGGGACCCGGCCTTCCGTCGTGTGCGACGGGCGGTGCTACTTCTTGCCCTGGGCCCGACGCTCGGCGCGGTTCACCGGAACGGCCGGCGTCCCGGAGTCGCGCTGGCCGAAGGCGCCGCGACGGGGAGGACCAGCGGGAGCCGCTGACTCCTCCGCAGGGGCATCTCCTGCGTTCGCGTCCGTCTCGGCCCGGCGGGCACGGTCGGTCGCGGCCTGCTGGATCTGGCCGCGCTGGTTGCGCACCTCGACTCCGCCGGAATCGCTCGGTGCGGTGTAGCTGAGCTTGTCGGCACCGGAATCCTCACCGGGGGTGAGGCCCTTGGCGACGACGACGGGCGCGGCGACGGGATCTGGCGCCTGGTTGACCTCGACCTCGAGGTTGAACAGGAAGCCGACGGTCTCCTCGCGGATCTGGCCCATCATCTGCTGGAACATGGCGAAACCCTCACGCTGGTACTCGACGAGCGGGTCACGCTGGGCCATCGCACGGAGGCCGATGCCGTCCTTGAGGTAGTCCATCTCGTAGAGGTGCTCGCGCCAGCGGCGGTCGATCACGGAGAGCACGACGCGGCGCTCGAGTTCGCGCATGGCCGGGGAGCCGAGGCTGGCTTCGCGCTTCTGGTAGGCGACCCGAGCGTCGGAGAGGATCTCCCTGCGCATGAAGTCGCGGTTGATCCTGCCCCGGTTGCCTGCCTCGGAGATGACCTCGTCGATGGTGATGCCGACGGGATAGAGGGTTCTGAGCTCGGTCCACAGCGCGTCGAAGTCCCAGTCGTCGCCGTTGCCCTCACCGGTGTGCACGCTGAGAACCTCGTCGATCACGTCTTCCAGGAAGCGCTGGGTGCGCTCGTGGAGGTCGTCACCCTCGAGGATGTGACGGCGGTCGCCGTAGATCGCTTCGCGCTGGCGGTTGAGCACGTCGTCGTACTTGAGCACGTTCTTGCGAATCTCGGCGTTGCGGCCCTCGACCTGCGACTGGGCAGAGCGGATGGCGCGGCTCACGACCTTGGATTCGATCGCCATGTCATCCGGCACACCCTGGCGGCTCATCAGGCTCTCGGCGGCTCCCGCGTTGAAGAGGCGCATCAGGTCGTCGGTCAGGGACAGGTAGAAGCGGCTCTCTCCCGGGTCGCCCTGGCGTCCGCTGCGTCCGCGGAGCTGGTTGTCGATGCGGCGCGATTCGTGGCGCTCTGTGCCGAGAACGTAGAGACCGCCGGCCTCGACGACCTTCTCGGCTTCCTCGGAGACCTTCGCCTTGACCGCGGCGAAGACGTCGTCCCACTCGGTCTCGTATTCTTCGGGCGTCTCGATGGGGCTGAGGCCCTTCGCGTTCATCTCGGCGACGGCGAGGAACTCGGCGTTGCCACCGAGCATGACGTCGGTTCCACGACCGGCCATGTTCGTGGCGACCGTGACGGAGCCGAGGCGACCGGCCTGGGCGACGATCGCGGCTTCCCGCGCGTGGTTCTTCGCGTTGAGAACCTCGTGGCGGACCCCGCGCTTGGCGAGCAGGCGGGAGAGGTATTCGCTCTTCTCGACGCTCGTCGTTCCGACGAGGACGGGCTGGCCCTTCTCGTGCCTGCCGACGATGTCCTCGACGACCTGGCCGAACTTGGCCTCCTCGTTCTTGTAGACGAGGTCGGACTGGTCGATGCGCTTCATCGGCTTGTTGGTGGGGATCGAGACCACGCCGAGCTTGTATGTGCTCATGAACTCGGCTGCCTCGGTCTCTGCGGTTCCGGTCATGCCGGACAGCTTCGTGTAGAGCCGGAAGTAGTTCTGCAGGGTGACTGTCGCGAGGGTCTGGTTCTCGGCCTTGACCGCGACACCCTCCTTGGCCTCGATGGCCTGGTGAATGCCCTCGTTGTACCGTCGGCCCATCAGAATGCGACCGGTGTGCTCGTCGACGATGAGAACCTCGCCGTTCATCACGACGTAGTCCTTGTCCTTCTTGAACAGGGCGTTCGCCTTGATCGCGTTGTTCAGGAACGAGATCAGCGGGGTGTTCGCCGATTCGTAGAGGTTGTCGATGCCGAGGTAGTCCTCGACCTTTTCGATGCCGGGTTCGAGCACGCCGACGGTGCGCTTCTTCTCGTCGACCTCGAAGTCGACCTCGGGGACGAGCCGCTTGGTCAGGCTCGCGAACTCGGTGAACCAGCGGTTCGCCTCGCCAGATGCCGGGCCGGAGATGATCAGCGGGGTGCGGGCCTCGTCGATCAGGATCGAGTCGACCTCGTCGACGATCGCGTAGTAGTGGCCGCGCTGGACCATGTCGGCTGCCTGCCACGCCATGTTGTCGCGCAGGTAGTCGAAGCCGAACTCATTGTTCGTGCCGTAGGTGATGTCCGCGAGGTACTGGTCGTGGCGCTGCGCGGGGGTCTGGCCGGAGAGGATGCACCCGGTGGTCATGCCGAGGGCACGGAACACGCGGCCCATCAGCTCGCTCTGGTAGCTCGCGAGGTAGTCGTTCACGGTGATGATGTGCACACCGCGGCTTGTGATGGCGTTGAGGTACGCCGCGGTCGTCGCGACGAGCGTCTTGCCCTCACCGGTCTTCATCTCGGCGATGTTGCCGAGGTGCAGGGCCGCCCCGCCCATGAGCTGCACGTCGAAGTGCCGCAAGCCCAGGGTGCGGGTCGAGGCCTCGCGTACGGCGGCGAACGCCTCTGGCAGCAGGTCGTCGAGCGACTCGCCGTTCGAGTAGCGTTCCCGCAGCACGACGGTTTCGTTCTTCAGCTCCTCGTCGGTGAGCTGGCTGAAGTCTTCTTCCAGCGCATTGATGGCTTTCGCATACTGCTCGAGACGACGCAGAACGCGTCCTTCACCAACACGAAGAACCTTTTCAAGGATTGAGGCCACGAATGCACTCCACTAGTCACGGCGCCGTTACGCCTGTCGTCTCGGTGAGATGAACCAGGGTCTGGCTGCTCACGCGACGGATTGAACCACGCCGGCACTGTTGTGCGCCGGTGTGCGGCAACTATAACAATGCTAGTTGGTCAGGGAGTGCACTCGACGGCCTACCGGACGCCTTACTCGGCGGCGACCCGCAACTCCTCGCTGTTCTCGGCCAGTTCGATGACCCCGTAGTCCCAGCCCTTGCGGCGGTAGACCACACTCGGCCGGTTCGTCTCGGAGTCCTGGAACAGGTAGAAGTCGTGCCCGACGAGTTCCATGAAGTACAGGGCGTCGTCGACGGTCATCGGGGCGGCGGAGAAGACCTTGCGGCGGATGACGACCGGCGTGTACACCTCGTCCGCTTCCTCCTCGGCGGCGGTGGCCGCGGCGGCCGCCTCCGACTCGGTGGGGCGGATCACCCGGATGACTCCGGTGCGCACCTCGTCGAGGGTTTCGGCGTCGGCCGGCTTGATGTCGACGACGCTGAAGTCAACGGATGCCGCGTCGTGCAGCGAGGTGGGGCGGTGCGCTCCGCCACGGTGCAGCTTCTGGCGGTCCTTGGCGCGGCGCACGCGCTCGAGGAGCCGTCCGAGTGCCACGTCGAAGGCTGCGTACTTGTCCGAACCGTCCGCTTCAGCGCGGACGATGGGACCCTTCCCGATCAGGGTCAGCTCGACCCTGTCATTGCCGGTGGCTGAACCCTTTTCGCGGTTCCGGCTGAGCTTGACTTCGAGGGCGAGGGCCTTGTCGGCAAGGCCGGCGATCTTCTCAGCCTTTTCCGACGCATATGACCGGAAACGATCAGTGATCCCCAGGTTTCGTCCGACGATATTAGTTTCCATGACGACCTCCAGATCTGGCGAACCGCCCGGTCCCGGGCGATTGGTGCGCGCCTTTAGCTCCACCGTAGCCCTGCCGGCGGGAGAAGTCACCGCAATTTGTCAATCGGTTTCTGATGAACGATGTGTGACAGGTAGGCGTCTCCGGGTTTCCGCGAGGGCGGCCACGCCCACGACCTCTCCCCCGGCGGCGAGGATGGCGCGGCGGGCTTCGAGAACGGTGGCGCCCGTCGTCACGATGTCGTCGACGAGCAGGCAGCGCACCCCGGTCAGGGAACGAAGGGCGCGCAGCGAACCGTCCCGGTTCCTGGACCTGGCGGCACGGTCGAGCCCGACCTGGTCGGCGGTCTCCCGGCCGGTGAGGACCCGGTGCGGTGCGAGTCCGGCCCGGCGGAGCAGCAGCTCGACCGGGAGGAAACCGCGCGCCCGCCAGGCCCGTCGCGACGAGGGAATCGTGACCAGGCGGATGCCGGTCTCCGCAGCGCCGCGGGACTCCACTGGTCCGCCGGACTCCACTGCGGCGAGCGCGGCCACGACCGCGGCCAGGAGCGCAGGGGCGAGCGCGGCGGCGGCATCCGTTCGCCCTCCGTCCTTGAAACTCGCGATCACGCGTCGCGGAACGCCGGCATAGTCGAGCCCCGCCCAGACCCGCAGGCCGCCGCGCTCGGTCACGCGCACGGCAGGCACCAGGAGGGCGCGGCAGGCCGCGCAGAGGGCGCGGTCCGGCGCCCCGCAACCGCTGCACGCCGTGGGCAGGAGAACGGCCCACGCGTCCAGGACGGCCCGCCACGCCTCCCGTGCCGTTCGTGCCGTTCGTGCCGCGCCGGTCCCGGTCATGCCGCCAGACTGCCCGACCTGACGCGAGCGCATGATCGCGAGCGCACGGCGGTGCGCGCGCGGCCGTGCGCCGGCGCTGTGGAGGACAGGCCCGCGCCTACCCGCCGATTCCCTGCTGGGTGGCCACGAGAGTCACGTCGTCGATGCGCTCCTGCCAGCCGACTCCGCGCTGCATCATCAGGCCGCCCGTTGTGGCGAGTGCGCGCACGTCCCTCAGGGTGTTGCTTCCCGTGATCGTCGCACTGCCCGGCGCTGACTCGATGCTGGAACTGACGCCGCCGAGCTGCTGGGTCACGATGCGGTCCTCTCCGGTCGGGAGCGCGACGAGGTAGGCGACCGTGAGCTCGTCGATCCAGGTGGCGTCGAGGGGGATGCCCGGAACGGACTGGAGCTGGACTTCGTCTCCGAGGGCGACCGGAACGGACTTGTCCCGCTTGATCGAGACGACCACGAAGCGGGTCTCCGTTCCAGAGGTGAGCAGCGCGATCAGCCGGGTACCGTCCCGGGACACCCGCAACGCCACGATTCCGGAGGCCTCCGGCCAGGAGGTCGGCACGGCCGTCGCATCCCCGTTCGGGCTGTAGACGAACAGCTCACCGGGACGGTTCGAGGGCACGGACCAGACGTAGCCGAAGTTGTCGACGGCCGGCGCGATGAGGCCGGGCCGCGGATCGAGCAGCTTCGCGACCTCGCCGACCCGGACGGAGGAGACCCCTGTCGCGGCCCGCGCCGCCGCGACGGTCTGCCCCGGTGAGAGGGTGACCGCCGTCGGGCCGAGCGCGACGACCTGGTCGGAGAGCCCGGGGATCGGGGTGACCGTCTTCCCTGCTGCGGACAGGAACCCGAAGGCGCCCTGACGGAGTACGAGCGCCCGGGCGTCCACCCGCGGGTTGACGATCGGGGCGTTGGCGCCGAGGTCCCCGATGTCCTGGGAGTTCTGGTTGATCGAGATCGTGACGGTGATGCCCGTGGGGAGGCTGTTTGTGAGCTGCGCCCGCATCCGCTGCAGGGTGACCCTGTCTGCGTTCAGGGCTTCGCCGTTGAGGTCGACCTTCGCGTCGCGCGAGACGACCTGCACGGCATCCGCGGTGAGCTTGGTTCCATCGGGGAACGCGCTGACAACGGCCCCGCCCAGCCACGGGCTCGGCCCGTGCAGCACTCCGTTGACGATCTTGGTCAGGGTGGCGCCCCCGCGCGGGAACCAGCGCAGGTCTGGCACCAGGAACGCGAAGCTCGAATCGAAGAAGTAGAGCGCCTGGGAGCTGAACACGTCGCTGAACGTGGTCTGGTCGACGACGGTGCCGTTCGGCGCAGCGCTGATCCGCCACTGGTCACCGACCTTCTGGAACTGGTAGCGCAGCACGACGGGCGAGGGAGACTCGACCTCGTGGTATTCACCGATCCCGTCGACGTCGGCGATGGGATTCACCGAGAACTGCATGGTCTGGCCGTCGACGGGGATGATGGTGCGCGCCGTCCCGTCGTCGACCGTCACCCCGGCATCCGCCGCCCAGGCGCCGCTGAAACCGGGGGCGAGGAATTCGCGGGCGATCGCGTAGTCGTTCTCCGGGCTGGTCTGGGCGTCGATGAAACCGCGCAGGATGCTTTCCTGGCTGGCATCGGCCTGCGGGTGCGACGGCAGGAAGACGGGTGCGGGGTTGTCCCCGGCTGCGACCGCCTGCCCGGTGCGCACGCTGCCGCTCCGGGGAATCCCCGAGCATCCGCTGAGCAGGACCGCGAGCACGAGGAGGGCTGCCAGCGTGCCCCCTGCGCGCCAGGGTCCGCCTCCACGGGTTTCCCGGGTCGCATGGATTGCACGGCGGATGCCGTCGCTCCGGTCAGTCATGGATCGCTCCCTCACCGTGTTGGGCGCCCTTGACCCCGGCCCGGCCGACCTCGCCGACCGTGAGGCGCGGCAGGGTTCCGTCGGACCCGGCGTCCTCCGGCGGCAGCGGGCTCGGCGAGCTCGTGATCTCGCCGCGCGCGGTCCGGGGCAGGGTCAGCCGGAAGCACGAGCCCTTCCCGGGGCTCGACCAGACCTGGAGCCAGCCGCGGTGCACGGTCGCGTCCTCGAGTGAGATCGAGAGGCCGAGGCCCGTGCCGCCGATGGTGCGCTTGCGGGAGGGGTCTGCCCGCCAGAACCGGTCGAAGACGTGGTTGACGTCGACCTGGCTCATGCCGAGGCCGTAGTCGCGCACCGAGAGGGCAACGGCGGACTCGTTGCTGTCGACCGAGACGATGACGGGCTTGCCCTCGCCGTGCTCGATCGCGTTGCCGATCAGGTTGTGCATGATCCGGCGGATGCGACGGGGATCGACCTCCGCGTCGAGGTGTCCTCCCGGGGCGACGAGGTTGAGCCGGGTGCCCTTGGATTCGGCGAGCGACCGCAGGCCCTCGACGGCATCTGCGGCGAGGTGCACGAGGTTCGTCGGCTCGGCCTCGAGTTCGACCGACCCGGCGTCGTACTTGCTGATCTCGAGCAGGTCCGCGAGCAGGAGTTCGAATCGCTCGACCTGGGTGTGCAGGAGTTCCGCAGTACGACCCGTCGCAGGGGGGAAGGCGGCCCGCTGATCGTAGAGCATGTCGCCGGCCAGCCGGATCGTCGTCAGCGGGGTGCGCAGCTCGTGCGACACGTCGGAGACGAAGCGCTGCTGCACCTCGGAGAGGTCGGCGAGCTCCTTGATCTGGCTCTGCAGGCTGTCCGCCATCCCATTGAACGACCGGGCGAGGGTCGTGATGACGTCGTCGCCCTTGACGGGCAGCCGCACACCGAGGTCCCCGGAGGCCAGCCGCTGGCTGGTCTCGGCCGCGACCCGGATCGGCGTCACCACGAAGCGCACCACGATCCAGGTCACCGCACCGATCAGGATGATGAGCAGGAGCCCGGCGATGCCGAGGGTTCGCTGCACGAACTGCAGTGTCGTTTCCGCCTCGCCGAGGTTGTAGCCGATGTAGAGCTCGTACCGGCCGGCGACGGGGACGGTGATCTGCGAACCGACGACGATCCCGGCGACCTGGCCGTCGTCATCCGTCGCCAGGGCCACCGACTGCCAGAACTGGGTGCCCGGCGAGCCCTGGACGGCGGTGCGCAGCTCGGGCGAGATGACCTCGGTCGAGTCGCCGAATGTCGAGAAGTCCTGGGGCACGGACGTCGACGGGTCCTGACCGGGAACCCGGAACACGGCGACAAGCCGGCTCGAGGACGCCGCGGAAATGGCGCTCCGCGCCGAGGCAAGCAGGCTCTGCACCTGGACCCGGTCGGCCGCGTCCGAGGAATCCAGGATCCCCTGGGCCGCGCTCGTCGCCCGGTTCGAGTCGAGCTCGACCTGGCTGAGCCGGGACTGGAAGAGATCGTTGCCGACGCTCACCGAGACATACACGCCGACCATGACGATGGCGATGCCGGACAGCACGACCGTGATGGTCACGGTGCGGAACTGCAGGGAGGACCGCCAGGTGCGAAGCAGGCGGGCACGCCAGGATCTCCAGTCGCGCCAGTCCCGCCACCCCCTGCGCCATGTTCGGGCAAACCCGGTCGGTTCGGCCATGCGGAGCCTAGATGGCCGCGCCGGCCCGGTACCCGACACCGCGGACCGTCATCACGATGCGGGGGTTGTCCGGATCGTCCTCGACCTTGGCGCGGAGGCGTTGCACGTGCACGTTCACGAGCCGGGTGTCGGCCTTGTAGTGGTAGCCCCACACCTGCTCGAGCAGCATCTCCCGGGTGAACACCTGCTGGGGACGGGACGCGAGGGTGAGGAGGAGGTCGAATTCGAGTGGGGTCAGGCCGATCTGCCGGTCGCCGCGGCGCACCTCGTGCCCGGCGGCGTCGACGGTGAGGTCGCCGATCGAGAGGTTCGCGGGAGAATCCGTTGACACCGGCCGCAGCCGCGTGCGGATCCTGGCGACGAGTTCCTTCGGGTTGAACGGTTTGACCATGTAGTCGTCCGCGCCGGATTCGAGGCCCTTGACCACATCCGTCGTATCGGTGCGAGCGGTGAGCATGATGATGGGCGTTCCCGATTCGGCGCGGATCAGGGTGCACACCTCGATGCCGTCGAGGCCGGGCAGCATGAGGTCGAGCAGAACCAGATCGGGTTTGATCGTCCGGAATGCGTCGAGCGCGAGTGAGCCGTCTTCGCAGAAGTGCGGGTCGAAACCTTCACCCTGCAAGACAATGCCGATCATTTCCGCCAGCGCGGTGTCGTCGTCGACGACCAAAATGCGTGCGTTCATCCAACCGTTTTCTGCTTAGGTCACCGGAGGGAATACTCCCGGTGAGTCATGCAATCACTGACACCAGAGTAGTCGAGGGGGGCTGGCATTGCCCGTCGCGCCCGTTTCGATGCCGAGTATGCCAGCATAGGTCTCGTGACGGACCCGCAGAACTGGCACGCACCGACAGGTGACGCGTACGATCGACCGCGCTACGGCGAATACGCGCCGCCGCCGGCGTCCGGTGCACCCCAGGCCTGGGGTCCTCCTCCCGCGTGGACCCCGCCGCCGCGCCCCGGCCTCCTCCCGTTGCGGCCGCTCGGTTTCGGCTCCCTGCTCTGGGCGCCCTTCCAGGTGCTGCGGCGCAATCCCAAGGCCACGTTCGGAAGCGCACTCCTCGTGCAGGGCGCGATCCTCCTGGTCACCCTGCTGATCGTCGGCCCGGTGACGGTGCTCGCCCTCGGCAGGGTCGACAGCGCCCCGCTCGCGGACAGGGACGCGGTCCAGGCCGGCGCCAACCTCACCATCGTGTTGTCGGCGATCGTGCCGATCCTCCTCTCCGTGATCGCCTCCGCGATGCTCCAGGGCGTCATCGTCGTCGAGGTCTCCCGTGCCATGCTCGGCCAGAAGCTCCGGCTCGGCCAGCTCTGGCGGGCGGCCGGCCGACGCCTCTGGCCGCTCGCACTCTGGTCCGCGATCCTCAGCGGAGCCCTTCTCCTCGGCCTGGCCATCGTCGCGGGGGTCGTCGTCGTGTTCGTGTTGCTCGGAGGAGCCGGCGTCGTCTTCGGGATCGTCTTCGGCATCCTCGGCGCACTCGGCATCCTCGCGCTCTCGGCCTGGCTGGCCACGAAGACGTCCCTCGTCCCGAGCCTGATCGTGCTCGAACGCCTCGGCATCGGGGCGGCCATCGCCCGATCGTGGTCGCTCACGAGGGGCTATTTCTGGCGCACGCTCGGAGTGCAGTTCCTTGTCGCCGCGATTGTGAACATCGTCTCGCAGATCGTCTCGACACCGCTGTCGCTGCTCGGCGGCGTCGCGGTCTCCCTCATCGACCCGACCGGCGCCATCGACTCCTGGATCCCCGTGATCGTGCTGTACGTGCTGACCATTCTCCTGAGCCTCGTACTCGGGGCCGTCGCCGCGGTGGTCCAGTCCGGCACGACAGCGCTGATCTACATCGACCTGCGGATGCGCAAGGAAGGCCTCGACCTCGACCTGCAGCGCTTCGTCGAGTCTTCCCCCGGCAACGACGCTGCCGACCCGTACCTGGTCCCTGCCGGGCGGATGCCGGCGGCCCCGCAGTCATGACCGGTGCGGGGGGCGCGTGGTCTGGTCCGTTCCTGGGGGGCATCCCTGTCGATCCCGATGCCCCGACGGCCACGGCCTGGTTGCGGGACGAGCTCGCCAAGCCGCCGTACCAGGCCGCGCGGCCGACCTGGTTCGACCTGGTCAGCAAGGCCTTCTTCGACTGGTTCGCTTCACTGGGCGTGCCGTCTGGCGCGGGCCTCGGACCCTGGGTCCCGCTCGTCGTGACGCTTGTCGTCGTCGCCGTCGTCGTGGTCGCCGTGCTCGTCTTCGGGTTGCCTCGGTGGAACAGGCGCAGCGCCCTGCAGCACGAGATGTTCGGCAGGAACGACGCCCGGTCCTCAGACGAGTTGCGCCGGGCGGCGCTGTCGGCAGCATCGCACAAGGACTGGAACCTCGCGATCAGCGAGATGTTCCGGGCCCTGGCACGGTCGCTCATCGAACGCACGGTGCTCTTCATCACGCCCGGCACGACCGCGCACAACTTCGCCGACCGGGCGGCAACGGCGTTCCCGGAGGAGCGGGTCAGCCTCCGGACGGCGGCTGACCTCTTCGACGGCGTGCGCTACCTCAACGCCGAGGGCACCGAGTCCGGCTTCCTGTCCCTCGCCGCGCTCGAAAGCGCCCTGCGCACGCGGACGCCGACGACCCGCGAAGACCCGGCCCCGACGGCAATGCGGTGACCACTCTCGCGGGCGCCGATGCCGTAGCGACGACCCCGACCCTGCGCGCCGCCGCACGGCGCTCGCGGTTCTGGGTGCTCGCCGGCGTCGGCGCCCTGCTCGTCGCCATCGCGGCGACGCTGCTCGCGGGCGCCGGTTCAAGCGGAGGGACCCCGCTCGCCGCCGACAACGCCGCACCGGCGGGCGCCCGCGCCCTCGTCGAGGTGCTGCGCCAGCAGGGGGTGCGCGTCACGACAGCGGACTCCCTGGACGAGGCTCGCACGATCGCCGCGGCGAGCACGGATCCGACCCTGTTCTTCAGTGACCCGAACGGCTATCTGACGAACGACCGGATCTCGGCCATGGCGGCCCTCGCACCCCGGACCGTCGTGGTCTCCCCCGATTTCCTCCTGCTGCAGACGCTGACCCCCGCAGTCGGCTTCGGCGGGGTCGCCGACAGCCTGGACGGCCCTGGCGATCGCTGCGACCTGCCCGCTGCGATCAGGGCAGGCGGCGTCGCCCCCGGCGGGAAGACGCTCAGCCTCCCCGCCGACTCCGCGGAAATCGGTTGTTTCCCGTCCGGTCGGAACTCATTCGCCGTCGTCGGCGCGACCCTGCCGTCCACAGAGCTGACCCTCGTCGCCGATGGCGCCATCTTCAGCAACGACGAGATCACGGCATCCGGTCACGCGGCGCTCGCACTCGGGCTGCTCGGGCCGAGCGCCGACCTGATCTGGTACCTGCCGACCCTGGCGGATGTCGCGGTCACCGGCCCGCCGAGCCTCGGCGAGTTGACGCCGGGCTGGGTCACGCCCTCGATCCTGCTGCTCGCGGTCGTCTTCCTCGCCGCGGCCGTGTGGCAGGGCAGGCGACTCGGACCGCTCGTCGCCGAGAACCTGCCGGTGACCGTACGCGCGAGCGAGACGATGGAAGGCAGGGCCCGCCTCTATGCCCGCGGCAACGCGCGCCTCCGCGCCCTCGACTCCCTGCGGGTCGCCACCGTGCAGCGCCTCGCGACCCGGGTCGGGCTGTCCAGGCTCGCGAGCCTCGACGACGTCGTGCTCGCGGTGTCCGCACTGACCGGTCGGGCACCGGCCGAGGTGCGCTTCGTCCTCGTCGACGGAGTCCCGGCGACGGACCGCGACCTCATTGCCCAGTCCGACCTCCTCCAGGACCTGGAGCGAGCCGTGATCGCCGCGAGCGGCCTGCCCGCTGATCCGCCGGCATCCGCCCCACCCACCGCAACCACCCCCGGAAGAATGGACCCATGAGCACACCGACCGATACCATCGTTTCCCTTCGGGAATCGCTCGCGCAGGTTCGCACCGAGGTCGGCAAGGCCGTCGTCGGCCAGGACGGCGCAGTGACGGGACTCATCATCGCCCTGCTCGCGCGCGGCCACGTGCTGCTCGAGGGCGTGCCCGGTGTCGCCAAGACCCTCCTGGTGCGCTCGCTCAGCCACGCGCTCAGCCTCGAGACGAAACGGGTTCAGTTCACGCCCGACCTGATGCCGGGCGACGTCACAGGGTCGCTCATCTACGACGCGCGGGCCGGCGAGTTCGAGTTCCGGAAGGGCCCGGTGTTCACGAACATCCTGCTCGCGGACGAGATCAACCGGACACCGCCGAAGACCCAGTCCGCACTGCTCGAGGCGATGGAGGAACGCCAGGTCAGCGTCGACGGCCGGACGATTCCGTTGCCGGACCCGTTCATCGTCGCCGCGACCATGAATCCGATCGAATACGAGGGCACGTACTCGCTGCCCGAGGCGCAGCTCGACCGGTTCCTGCTCAAGCTCGTGCTCGACGTGCCGGAACGCGACGCGGAGTTCGAGGTGCTCCGCCGCCACGCCGCCGGTTTCAACCCCCGCGACCTCACCGCGGCCGGGGTCACTCCCGTGCTAGGCGCCGAGCAGCTCACCGCCGCGCAGGCCGCCGTCATGGAGGTCGGCTCGAGCGCGGACGTGCTCGCATACATCGTGGATCTCGCGCGCGCGACCCGGCGCAGCCCCTCGGTCAAGCTCGGCGTGAGCCCCCGCGGGACGACGGCGCTTCTCGCGGCGACGAAAGCCTGGGCGTGGCTCAGCGGCTACGACTCGATCACTCCCGACCACGTCCAGGCGATGGTCCTCCCGGTCTGGCGGCACCGGATCCAGCTCCAGCCGGAAGCCGAGCTCGAGGGCGTGTTCGTGGACGCCATCCTGCGCAGCGTGCTCCAGCAGGTCCAGGTTCCGATCTAAGGTGACGGTCTCCGGTCGGTTCACACTGCTCGTCGCCCTCGGCGTCGTGCCGATTGTGCTGCTCGGACGCAGCCAGGCGGCCGCGGGCGGCATCCTCGCCCTGTGGCTGCTGCTTTCGGTCGGGCTCGGCCTGCTCGACCTCGCGCTGGCCGGCTCGCCCAGGGCCGTGCGCCTCGAACGCAGGCTGCCGGCAAGGGTGCGCCTCGGCGAAACCGTGACGAGCCTGCTGTACGTCACCAATTCCGGCTCCCGTCGCCTCCGCGCCCTCGTGCGGGATGCCTGGCAACCGTCGGCCGGCGCAGGCAACAACCGCACCCCTCTGTCCGTCCCGACAGGGGAACGCCGGCTCGTGTCCCTCCCGCTGACTCCGTTCCGGAGGGGAGAACGACGGGTGGACCGGGTCACGATCCGCTCGTACGGGCCGCTCGGCCTGTGGGCGCGCCAGGCCACGCTCGAGGCGCCCGGGCGCATCCGTGTCCTGCCGCCCTTCAACGCCCGGAAGCACCTGCCCTCGCGCATCACCCGGCTCAAGGAACTCGACGGGCGCACGAGCGTGCTCGTGCGCGGACAGGGCACCGAGTTCGACTCGCTGCGGGAGTATGTGCGCGGCGACGACGTGCGCTCGATCGACTGGCGGGCTACGGCGCGGCACAACGACGTGGTCGTGCGCACCTGGCGACCGGAGCGCGACCGGCGGGTGGTCATCGTGATCGACACCGGACGCACCTCCGCCGCGCGGATCGACAACGAGACGAGGCTCGACACCGCGTTCGAGGCGGCGCTGCTGCTCGCCGCGCTCGCGTCGAAGGCCGGAGACCGTGTCGACATGGTCGCCTTCGACCGGCGGGTGCGCGGCCGGGTGCAGGGCGCGCAGGGCGCAGAACTGCTGTCGCGGATGGTCGACACCCTTGCGGTGATCGACCCCGAACTCCTCGAAATGGACTGGGCCGGAGTGCCGGCCCAGGTGCGCGCGATCACGAGCCAGCGCGCCCTCGTCGTGCTGCTGACCTCGATCGATGCCGCGGGGGCGTCGACCGGACTGCTCGCGGTACTGCCCCAGCTGACCCGCCGCCACACCGTCGTCGTCGCGTCGGTCACCGACCCGACGACCGTGCAGGCGACCCACGAACGCGCCGACCGGGAGCAGGTCTACCGCGCCGCCGCTGCCGAACGGGCGCTGCTCGACGTCGCCAGGGTCGCCGCGGCGATCCGCCAGCAGGGTGCCGACGTCGTCACCGGTCCGCCAGCGGACCTGCCGCCCCGCCTCGCCGACCACTACCTCGCCCTGAAGCTCGCCGGCCGACTGTAGCCCGCTCGCGGCCCTCAGGACGCGTAGATGCGGGTGCTGCCGGCCTCGAACTCACCGATGTCGCCGGTCTCGCCGGAACGTGCGGCCCGTCGGCCGAGCACGAGCATGTACGTCAGGAACGCACACAGCGCGGCGAAGCCGATGCCGATCTTGACCGGCCACGGCCACGGCGCCGGGGTCACGAAGCCTTCGATCACGCCGGAGACGAGGAGGACGAAGACGAGGCCGATCGCAACCGTCGCGAGGGCTCGCGAGTCCGCCGCGAGAGCCTGCCCGCGGGTACGCCCACCGGGGGCGATCCAGGACCAGAAGATGCGAAGCCCCGCGGCGGCAGCGACGAAGATCGCGGTGAGCTCCAGCATCCCGTGCGGCGCGATGTAGAGGAAGAAGACGTCGCCCTTGCCGTATGCGAACATCACCGCGGCTGTCGTGCCGATGTTCTGGGCATTCGAGAGCACGATGTACGGCACGTAGAGGCCGAGGATACCGAAGGCGACGCACTGCGCGGCGATCCAGGCGTTGTTCGTCCAGACCTGGCCGGTGAACGACGCGGCGGGGTTCGCGGAGTAGTAGTCGACGAATTCAGAGTTCACGAGTTGCTGGAGCTGGGCGTCGGAGCCGAGGTTGGCGAGCACCCGGGGGTCGCCGGTGATCCAGACGGCATAGAGCACCGCGACCGCGACCGTCACGACCGCGACGCACAGCGTGAGCCAGCGCAGGCGGTAGAGCGCGGCGGGCAGTTGAAGGACGAAGAACCGAGGCACCTGGGACACGACGTTCGCGCCGGCTCCGGTGAAGCGCAGCCGGGCGCGGGACAACGCGACGGAGAGCCGGTCCCCCGGGATCGTGGAGCCGGCCGTGCTCTTGATTGCGGACAGCTGGGTCGCGCCGGACTGGTACAGGCCGATCAGTTCGTCGGACTGCGCGCCGGAGAGCCGCCGCTCCCTGCCGAGCTCGGCGAGGCGGTCCCACTGGGCGCGGTGCGCCGTTGAATATGCGTCGAGGTCCATCTGCTCTAATAGTAGACATGGCACACCCCGGAAACGCGGCGGATCAGGGAGAAAGTTCTCCCTATGAGTACGAACTCGTCACTGGCGAGGCGGTCGCGCTTGATGTGCGGCCGGCGAGTTTCATCCTGCGCGCGGCCGGCGCCATCATCGACTGGCTCGCCTATCTCGGTTTCTTCGTGGGACTCGCCTTCGCGGTCGACTTCGTCATGGGCGACGCCCTGGATCCAGCGCTCGCACAGACGCTGGCGATTTCAGGGCTCGCGTTCTCGATCCTCGTCCTCCCGACTGTCGTGGAGACCGTGACCGGAGGACGCTCGCTCGGCAAGCTCGCGATCGGCGCCCGCATCGTGCGTGACGACGGCGGGTCCATTCAGCTGCGGCACGCCTTCACCCGCGCCCTCAGCGGGATCTTCGAGATCTACCTCACCTTCGGCGGCCTGGCCGCCACGACGGCTCTGCTGAACGGCAAGTCCAAGCGCCTCGGCGACCTGATGGCCGGCACGTACAGCCAGTATGAACGGGTGGCCCGGTTCGACGAGCCGGTCCTCGGGCTTCCGCAAGAGCTCACCACCTGGTCGTACACCGTCGATGTCGTGCGGCTGCCTGACCGGCTCTCGCGCCGCATCGCCCAGTTCCTCCGCCAGTCCGGACGCCTGACCCCGGAGACACGCGTGCGCGTGGCAAGTGACCTCGCGGCGGAAGCGGCGCCCTTCGTCTCCCCGGTTCCCGCCGTCTCCCCCGAGGAGTTCCTCGCCGGCGTCGCCGCCGTGCGCCGCAGCCGCGAGTACGCGGCACTCCTCCTGGAACGAGAACGCCTCGAGCGCCTCCGCCCGGTGCTCACGCGCCTCCCCCACGATTTCCCCAACCGCTGAGCGGATGCTGCGCCGCCCCGCTACGGGTTGCGCGCCGGTTGCGCCGTTACGCGCCCGGCGTGTCCGGGGCGTAGCGGCGCTGGTGTCGCGCGGGGCCAGTGCAGGGCGGGCCGGCTGGCTGGCTGGCTGGTGGTTGCGGTGTGCGGGTTAAAGCAGAAAAGCCACCCCGTGGGGTGGCTTTTCTGGTGTTTCTAAGTTAAGTCCGGCGGTGTCCTACTCTCCCACAGGGTCCCCCCTGCAGTACCATCGGCGCTGAGAGTCTTAGCTTCCGGGTTCGG